>JAJYCN010000127.1 GCA_021778335.1 Acidobacteriota bacterium
CGATTTCTCCGGACCGGAAGACGCTGTGGGTGGTGAATAACAAGGGGAAAGGTGCCGGGCCGAACGGTGGGGAAGCGGGGGAGACGAGCCGGAAGACGGGGAATTATATCGGGACGTTGGAGTATGGGAGTCTGTCGGCGATTCGCATCGGCGGAACAGACGACTTAGGGGCCGAAACGACGAGGGCGATTGCGAATAACCTGGCGGCGCGGGGTGAGGGCGAGAGAGTGCCTCGGGTGAAGCATGTGTTTCTGGTGATCCGCGAGAACCGGACGTTCGATGAGATTCTGGGGGATTTGCCGGGAGTAAATGGCGTGCCAGGGTTGGCGCGGTACGGGGATCGAGTTACTCCGAACGTTCATGCGATGGCGCCGCGGTTTGGGACGAGCGACAATTTCTACGTCGATAGCGATGTGTCCGCGGACGGGCACCGCTGGGCGATGGGCGCGGCGCCGGGTCCGTGGATGAATATGTCGTGGACGAGCGACTATGGCGGGCAGCGGAAGGAAGACTGGTTCAGCGAGGCTCCGGGGCGGAGGGCGCTGGGCGGCGGTTCGGACGCGCCGATGCCAGAGGATGAACCCGAGTTTGGAATGCTGTGGGAGCATATCGCGGGGTCGGGGCTGACGCTGCGGAATTACGGCGAGGGGCTGGAATTAGAGGGCGCGGATGAGATGGACGGGGCGGCGCCGGAAGGGCAGAGGTTGATTCTGGACTCGCCGGCGCCTGAGCCGGTGTATGTTTCGACCGACCGGAAGTACCCGACTTTCAACTTAGGGATTCCGGATCAGTTCCGGTACCGGGAGTTTATACGGAATTTTTCGGAGTTAGTAAAAGAGGGGCGGGCGCCGGCGCTGACTGTGATCCGATTGCCCGACGACCATACGGCGAAGCCGAGGCCGGAGGATGGGTATCCTTACCGTGCGTCGTATGTGGCGGACAACGACCTGGCGCTGGGGAAGATTGTGGACTGGATCTCGCACAGCGCGATTTGGAAGGACAGCGCGCTGTTTGCGATCGAGGACGATGCGCAGGGGGGCGTGGACCATGTGGACGCGCACCGGAGCGTGCTGGTGGTGGCGAGTCCTTATGCGAGGCGAGGTCATGTTTCGCACCGGCACGGGAGCATGGGGAGCGTGCAAAGGACGATTTACGAGATGTTGGGGATCGGTCCGCTGAACTTAGAGGATGCGCTGGCGGATGACTTAGGGGATATGTTTCAGGCGGCTCCGGATGTGGAGGCGTATACGGCCAGGCCGTCGGATAAGCGGGTGTTCGATCCGGGGAAGGCGCGGCTGGCTCGACCGAAGACGGCGGCGGAGGCGAAGGCGCTGCTTGAGTGCGACGATCCGCGGGAGATCCGGCGGGAGTACGGGCGGTGAGGAGGCCGCTGGGTTATCCGAGGATCTGGAAGCCGGCGGCCGCTGGTCCGGTCTCCGAAGTTACCGAGGGACAGGCGGCGTGTGCGCCGGGGACCTGGAGGTGGGGCATGGGGGCGGCCCGGAAGAAGCGGCGGCAGGGCTTGGAAAGCCAGCGCGCCCAACGGTTGGCACGGCCACGGCGAGCGCTGTCGGTGGCGATGCCGGTGTTGGCGTACATCTGGCGGTAGAGTTTGGAGACGAACAGGAAGGCGAGGCGCGCGCGGAAGTTGGGAGTGCAGCGGGAGCGCTGCCAGACGCTGGAGAAACTATAGAAGCGGTCCCAGACGGCTTGGGTTCTCATGCGGATTTCGTCGCAGCTCATGGTGGGATGCGCCATGAACATTTTCGGGCGCTGTGGCGACGGGATAAGCCAGTAGCGGGTGAGCGGGACGCCGGCGATGGTGGCTCCTTCGGCGGCCTGGGCTTTTTCCCAGCGTTCAAAGTCGACGGTGCCGGCGAAGGGGGTGAGCATGACGAACTGGGCGAAGGTGAGGCCGGCTTTCCGGGCTAACTCGCAGGTGGCGTCGAAGGTATCGGGGCGGTCGGTGGGGAGGCCGAAGATGAAGGAGCCGAGGACGTGGACGCCGTGTTTGCGGAAGGTCTGGAGGCGGTCGACGAGGGTGTCGCCGGAGCAGTTGAAGTCCTTATAAACGGCTTTGAGTCCTTCGGCGGTTACGGCCTCGACGCCCACGAGGGCGCCTCTGATGCGGGCGTTCCGCATGGCGTCGAGAAAGCTGGGGTCCTCGGCGGCTTCCATGGTGATCTGGGTGAAGAAGACCATGTCGTTGGGGAGTTCCGCGAGACGTTCCATGAGTTCGAAGCGCTCTTTGCGGATGGATTCGAGCTGGCCGATGCGGGGTTGGTTATTCTGGCGTTCGGCGAGGCGGAGGTCATTGAAGGAGACGGGATAGAAGTTATCGTCGGCGAGGGCGATGAAGCGAAAGCCGCGGCGGCGGAGTTCGACGACTTCGTCGATGACGGCGTCGCTGGGGCGCTGGCGTGGTTTTTGGCCGTCGGTGCGCCAGACGGAGCAGAACGAGCAGTGTTTGGCGCAGCCGCGGACGGTTTGCACGGAGGCCCACATGTAGGCGTTGTCGGGCATGAGATCCCAGCGGGCGGGCTTGAACCGGGAAGCATCGACGCGTCCGCCATCGTAGATGCGGGCGGGGCTGGCGGCGACGCAGTCTGCGAGGACTTGCGCCCAGATCACATCGCCATCGCCTTTGACGACCGCGTGGGCGCCGCCGTATTCGAATGCTTCTTCGGGATAGAGCGAGGCGTGGATGCCGCCATAGACGACCCAGGCGCCGCGTTCGCGGAGCCGGCGGCCGAGGGCGTAGCCGCGGAGGGCGTTGCCGGTGTGGATGCCGATGCCGGCGACGTCGCCGGGCTGAATACGGCCGGGATCGATCTGTTCGAGCGTTTCATCCCAGATGAGTGGATCGCCGAAGGAGCGGGGCGTGGCGGAGGCGAGGACATAGAGCCAGCGCGGGGTGATGACGGCAGTCCCGAAGGACATGTCGCTGGGGTTCACTAAATGGACTTGAATATGATGGCCTTTCCACTCGGGAGTTCCCGTCGGGCGCGACGACCCGCCGGAAATTCCACGAGGCCATCGGAGCGGTCCTCAGTCTATCACCGACGGGTGGGGGAGCGCTGACGGGCGGGTGCGCGAAGGCGGCGAGTTGTTAGCTTAGTGGCCATGACGATTTCGTGGCGGCGATGGCGGCGGAGGCTGGTGGTGGCGTGGTTAGCGGTGATGCCGCTGGGGATTGCGCAGGGAGACAGGAGGATCGCGCCGAAGCCTTTATACCGGGACCCGGTGCACGACGGGGCGGCGGACCCGGTGCTGGTTTGGAACAGGGCCGAGAAAAAGTGGTTTATGTTTTATACAAACCGGCGCGCAAATGTTCCGGGACTGGCGGGCGTGGAGTGGGTGCACGGGACGAAGATCGGCTACGCGGAGAGCGGGGACGGCGGGGCGACGTGGAAGTACGACGGGACGGTGGAGACGGGTTATGGGCAGGCCGATTATAGCGACTGGGCGCCGGAGATTGTGTATTGGCGCGGGACGTATCATATGTACCTGGCGGTGGCGCCGGGGACGTTCCGGGACTGGAACGCACCGCGGGACATTATTCACTTGACGAGCGGGGATCCGCGGCATTGGAAGTTTGTTTCGAAGCTGGCGCTGGATTCGGACCGTGTGATTGATCCGAGCGTGATCCGGTTGGCGGATGGGACGTGGCGGATGTGGTTTAAGAATGAGCGGGGGAAGAACGGGTCGATTTATTACGCCGACAGTAAGGACTTGAACGAGTGGACGCCGAAGGGACTGGCGGTTCCGGGGCTGCCGGGGGAGGGTCCGAAGATCTTCTGGTGGAAGGGGCGGTATTGGATGATTGTGGATGCGTGGGACGGGTTGGCGGCGCTTTCCTCCGCGGATACTTTGCATTGGGTGCGGCAGCCGGAGAACTTACTGAAGACGCCGGGAACGGAGCCGACGGATCGCGGCGTGGGGCATCATTGCGATGTGGTGGTGAGTAGGGGACGGGCGTTTTTGTTTTACTTTGTGCATCAGGGCGGGGCGGATGCGGTTGGGAAGGGGCCGCTTTGGGGGCGGCATACGGTGCCGCAGGTGGTGGAGTTGGAGGAGCGGGGCGGCGTTTTGACGTGCGACCGGAATAAGCCGGCGTACGTTGATTTGCTGCGAGGCAGTTAGTTACTGGATGGCGATGGTGACGGTGTTGGAGGTTGCGCCTCCGATGGAGAGCGAGACGGAGACGGCGTTGCCCGCAGGCGCGGCGGAGGGGACGAGAGCGTTGACCTGGTAGAGGCCGACGAAACCGGGGGCGAGGCCGGAGAACTCGACGTGAGAAACGGCAGCGCCGATGGTGACTGTGGGGATGGCGGTTGTGGTGGCGGGAGGGTTCGATGGAGAAGCCGCGCCGGTAGCGGGTTGGTTTGTTACGGGGCCGAGGCCGGTGCAGAAGATCTGGAGAACCGTTACGCCGGGGACGGCGGGGTGGGTGGAGTCGGCTAAGTGGTAATTCTGGTCGAGGATAGCTCCCTGGCCGGTGCCGGAGCTATTTACGCTGAAGATACCCGGGGCGTAAGTGACTAAGTTAACGGCAAGAGGCTGGGCGGCCTGGCCGTTGACCGTTGGTGTAAAGGTGGCTTGAGCGTGGCCGGCGAGTTCCCAGGGAATTTGTAAGTTGACCTGCGTACTGTTGGCGTAGAAGAGGGGGCTCAGTGGCGCGCCGGAGAACTGAAGGGAGAATCCGCCGAGCTCTGTGGGGATGGGGAAGGAAGAGGCTCCCGCGGGGCTTGCGAAGGGAAAAGTTCCAAAAGCGCTGGCGAGGCTGCCGGGCGCGACGAGGTTCGAGTAGTTGGCGGCGTTGACGGCGGCGTTGAGCGTGAGCGGAGAGGATGCGGGCGACTGGCTGATGGTGACGAGGATGCCGGCGACGGGGACTTGGGCGGAGCGAGACGGACCGAGGTTCGGGGAGACGATGAGGGTGATGGTTCCCGAACCGGAACCGGAGGTGGGGCCGGAAACGGTGATCCAGGAGGGGAGATTGAGGGCGGCCCAAGCGCAACCAGGGGCAGTGGTGAGGTTGAGAGTGACATTGCCGCCGGTGGTGGGGGATTGGATGTAAGTGGTGGAGATGGAGTAAGGGCAACTCGCCGAGCGCGGGGCAAGAAGACGCACGGCGCCGTTGCCTGTGTCGGCGACGTAGATGTCACCGCTAGCGGGATCCTCAGTGATGCCGAAGGACACATTCAGCGCGGCGGAGGTGGCGGCGCCTCCGTCCCCGGAGTAACCACCGGGTCCGGCTTCTGTGCCCGCGACGGCCAACTCGGCGCCGGAGGGGGAAATCCGCTGAACACTGTAGCCGACGACGAGGTCGAGGTTGCCGACCGGGTCGACGGCGACCGCGGACGGCGGGGCCGATGACGACAGTGCGACCCAGGTCAGTATGCCCGCGGGCGAGACTTTGTAGAGGCGAATGTCGGTGATGTAGAGATTCCCGGCGCTGTCGACGGCGACGCTGTTCGGGTAGCTGAGTTCGGCGATCGTAGCCGGGATGCCGCTGCCGGAGAAACCTGAGACCCCAGTGCCCGCGACGGTGGTGATGATGCCGGAGGAGGAGACCTTGCGGACGCGATTATTGCTGGTATCGGCGATGTAGAGGTTGCCCGAGGAGTCGATCGCGATTCCGCGCGGCTGATTCAGTTGAGCGGCGGTGGCGGGGCCGTTGTCGCCCGAGTAACCCGGCGTTCCGTTGCCGGCGATGGTGGTGATGGCGCCGTTTGGCGAGACCTTGCGGATACGGTTATTCGAGCTGTCGGAGATGTAGAGTTCTCCGGCGGGGCCGATGGCGAGGCCGTAAGGCCCGTCGAGTTGGGCGGATGCGGCTGGCCCGTTGTCACCCGAGAACCCCTGGGTTCCGGTGCCGGCGAAGGGGGTGATGATGCCGGAAGGGGAGACTTTCTGTACGATGCTGTTGGCTAAGTCGGCGATGTAGACGTTGCCGCCGGCGCCGATGGCGACCGCGGCCGGCGCACCGAGGCGAGCGTTTGCCGCCAGCCCGCCATCGCCGGAGTAATTGTAAGAGCCGTCACCGGCAATCACGGTGAGGCTACCGGCGGGGTTCAACTTCAAAACATGATTGAAGGCGTCATCGGTTATGAGAAGGTTCCCCGCGGAGTCGAGAGCGATTCCGTTCGGGGTACCGAGTGAGCCGGAACTTGAGGCGCCGGGTCCACCGGCGACGGTGATTATGTTGCCGGAGGGAAGAACCTTTCGGATGACGCTGTTGCCGGAGTCCGCGATGAAGAGATTCCCTCCGGAGTCGACGGCGAGTCCCGAGGGATTACTCAGCGCGGCGCTGGTGGCGGGGCCACCGTCGCCGGAGTAACCGTACGCGCCAGTGCCCGCGATGGTAGTGATGGCGCCGGCGGGGGTAACTTTGCGGATGCAGTTATTCGCGGAGTCGGCGATGAAGAGATTGCCCGAGGAATCAAGAGCCAGGCCGATGGGAGAGTTGAGTTGGGCGCTGACGGCGGGGCCGTGGTCACCGGAATAGCCAGACGTACCATCGCCTGCGACTAACGTGACCGCGCCGGAGGGGGAGACACGGCGGACGACGTTGTTTCCGGAGTCGGCGATGTAGAGGTTGCCGCCCTGGTCGAAGGCGATGCCCAGTGGGGAGTTGAGCGGGATGCCGGGAGAGAACGTGGAGATGACCCCATCCGAGGTGATTCTGCGAATGCGATTGTTGACCTCGTCGGCGATGTAGACGTCGCCGGCGGCGTCTAAGGCGATGCCAGCCGGAAAGTTGAGTTGCGCATCGAGGGCGAGGCCGCCATCGCCGCCGGCTCCAGCCCGTGCGTTGCCCGCGACGAGTGTGAGGGAGCCGGAAGAATCGAGCTTGAAGATGCAGTTATCCGACGCAAAGAAGACATCTCCCTCTTTGTCGACGGCGATCCCCTGGGGCGCTCCGATGGAAGCGTGGAGTGCGGGGATGACGGCCGGGGGAGGCGCGCCGCCGGCGAAGGTGGAGATGGTGTAGGACTGGGCTGATGCAGATACAACGAGGGCGAGCGGGAGTAGAACAATGCGCGCCACTCGATGCATGGAATTACCTCCGAGTCAGTTCGCCCGATTCTACCATCACTTCTGCGCACCAGATATGAATTATTTGAACTCCTGAGCGCTGAACTCGACAATGGACGGCGGAGTGTTGGCGTAGTTACTGAGGCGGGCCCAGGTGGGCCGGACGCGGATGTAAGTGATGCCGGGCCAGGAGAGGCGGGCGGTTCCGTCGGGGAAAGCTGCGAAGTAAGCTTGCTGGAGGCGTTCGAGTTCGGCGCCGGTGGGGAAGTCGGCGAGGCCTTCGAGTTGGAGGGTTTGGAGGGCGCCGGGAGCGCAGCCGCCGATGACGAGGGCGATGCGGGGGTCCGCGTGGAGGTTGTGGGCTTTGCGGGTGGATTCGAGGGTATCGAAGATGAGTTCGAATTGGGCGGTGACGGCGAAGGCGACGACGGCGGCTTGCGGGGCGCCGGAGGGGGTGACGGACGCCTGGACGGCGAGGGGGTTTTGGCGGAGGAATTCGAGGAGAGATGGGGTGCCCACGATTTCAGAAAGTATCACGGATACGACATGAAAGCCCGACCCGGGAACATCTCGTCGCTCGGTTTCGTAGAAGGCCGTATGAAACCTGGGTTGTTTTTCCTGTTAGTGGCGAGCGCGATTGCCGGGGATGTGAGTGGGACATGGCGGGGGACGATCACGAGTCCGGGGCAGGGCGGCGCCGGGGTGCAGAGTTCACCGGCCTACAGGGAGTTGAAGCTGGTAAACGGGCAGTTGACGGGGTCGGCGGGACAGGATGAAGGGGAGGTGTATCCGATCCGGAACGGGAAGGTGGAGGGAGACCAAGTGCGATTTGAAGTTGCGCCGGGGAACGCGGTGATGACGTTTGTTTTGAAGCAGGACGGGGAGGAGATGAAGGGGACGGTGCGGCGGGAGGAGGACGGACGCGCGGCGAATGCAGAGATCACGGTGAAGCGGGAGACGCGGGACGGCGGCGGGCGGCAAAGGTGGATCCGGCGGAATGATTGGGGCGGGAGTTACTGAGGCGGAGGCGGCGGAATGGAGCCAGCAGGCGGTGGCCAGGCGGCGCGGGAAGAGGGAGGCATGTCAGAGTCGCTGAGGGGCCAGAGATATTCGCCGGCGGACGGAATGCCGGGGCCGATGGGGCGCATGACGGGGGTGTCGGGATAAAAGGCGAGCCAGGCGAAGGCGTCGGATATGGTGTAAGTGAGAGGGCGGAGCCGCTTGCCGGCGAAGGGGCCGGAGGTACAGACGCCGAGTAAGTTCCAGCGGCTGTGCGTTTCTTTGTCGAAGAAGATGCCGTGGTGCTTGTAGAAAGTCAGTGCGCGGCGGTTGAGGGTGGGAGAGAAGACGGTGGCCGCGATGGTATGGCGGGAGCCGGCGATGATGGGGGCGTCGATCGCGTCGAGCATCTTGTGGGTGGAGAAGATGACGAAGGGGGTGTTGGCGAGGCGGCCGGTTAGGACGCGGTGCTCAGCGACGAGCGAGGACGAGTAGGCGCGGGTGGCTCCGTTCGATTCGACGACGACGATGGGATCGGTGGAGGGAAATGGGAGCGGGCCGGGGAGGCTGACCGGAAATAGAACGCGGCCGGGCGAGAGGAATTTCGCGTAGGGATTGGCGCCGTAGGCGCGCTTCATGCCGGTATCCCGGCTGAGCACTTTCCCGTTGGGATAAGTCTGGCGGAAGACCTGGAAGGGGACGACGGCGCTGGGGAGGCGGGTAAGTTGAGCACCGTTGAGCGAGCCGGCGACGGCGTTGCCGGTAAGTTGCTGCCAGAAGGATTGGGTTTGACGGTCGTAGATGACTAAGTTGGAGTTATGAACGGCGCCGGAGAATCCGAAGGTGTAAGTGGCGCCGGCGAGGCGGCGATCGTAGACGGCGGCGGTGTTACAAAGGACACTGAGGCTGACCAAGACCGGGGTGGAGCCGATTTGGTCATTGACGAGTAAGTGCCAAATGAGGATCTGGAAGGGGTAGGCGCGAGCTTCGCCGTTTAGGGATATGGCGATGACGGGTTCGTCGGCAGCCAGCCAAGCCGCGGCAGATTCCGGATTGGCGAACTTGGGAGCGTCGATGGGAGGAATGCCGTCTTTGTTGGCGCCGGTACTTACGAAGTCAGTGAGGGGAATGGAGTGTTTGGAGAAATCCGTGCGCCAGGGGCCGGTGGGAAGTTGCGCGAAGGCGGGGAGGGCCAGAGCGGCCAGGAAAGCAACGGCCAGACGCACCATAGGGTTCACCTCGTGCCGCTTGTAGTATGCGCCGGAGCGGAGCGGAATGCAACGGGTGCAGGGAAGTGTTACTGGATGGCGAGGGTGGTGCCGGATTGGCTGGTGGCGCCGTTGATGGTTAGCAGGATGGCGGCTGGGCCAGGGGTAAGTCCGGCGGGAATGCGGGCGTTGATCTGGGCGAGGCCGGCGAAGCCGGGGGCGGGGCCGAAGTAGAGGATTTGGGCGGGCTTGCCGCCGATGGTGAGGTAGACGGTTGTGCCGGTTCCCTGCCCTGTGGCGAACAAGGTAACGACGGAGGAAGGCGTGGCGGGTTTTTGGGTGGAGTTGGCGGAGCCGTCCTGGTTGAGGGCGGCGGCCTGGCCCTGGCCTCCGGCGAGGGTGAAGATGCCGGGTGCGGCGGCTGCGGCCTGGACCTGGATGGGGCCGAAGGTAGCGGAGGCGGAGGCGACGGCGACGTCGATCATGGCGCCGGGGGTGATGGCGGCGGGGACGAGAGCATTGATCTGCGAGGGGCCGGTGAAAAAGAGGCGGGCGGGTGCGCCGTTGAAGGTGACGGATGTGGTGGCGGGGTCGAATCCGGCGCCATAGAGGCTGACGATTTCGTTGGGGGCGATGGGGCCGGTGAGGTTGCTGGCGGCGTTGGCGACGGTGAAGGGAGGCGCGGTGTCGCCGGGCGGCGGGATAATGGCGGTGGGCGCGGCGGTGAGTTCGCGGATGCGGTTGTCGGTGGAGTCGGCGACGTAGAGGTTGCCCTGGGGGTCGAGGGCGAGGCCGGCGGGGGAGTAAAAGCCTGCCTGGGGCGCGGGTCCGCCGTCGCCGGAGAAGCCGGGCGTGCCGTTGCCGGCGATGGCGGTGACGACACCTTGGGCCGTTATTTCGCGGATCTGGTTGGAGGCGATGTCGCTTAAGAAGACGTTGCCGGAGGGGTCGACGGCGAGGCCGGTGGGGGCGGCGAGACCTTGCCAGATGACTTGTGGGGCGGCGCCAGGGGCGATTTCGAGAAGGGCGTTCTGGCTGTTGTCGCTGACGTAGAGGTTGCCGTGGGAGTCGAGGGCGAGGGCGATGGGGTCGGCGACAGAGGCGACGGGGGCGAGGAGGCCGGCGGGGCTGAGGACGACGATGCGGGAGTGGCCGCGGTCGGCGACATAGAGGTTGCCGGAAGAATCGACGGCGAGGGCGGAGGGGCTTTTCAATTGGGTGAGGAGGGTGGAGTAGGCGCCGATGGCGGTGAGGAGCATGACGCGGTTGTTGCCGGTGTCGGCGATGTAGAGGTTGCCTTGGGAGCCGGAGGCGACGGCTGCGGGGGAGTTTAGGGACGAGGGGTCGCCGTTGCCGGCGATGGTGAGGATGCGGCCGGAGGAGGTGACTTTGCGGATACGGTTGTTGCCGGTGTCGGCGAAGACGAGGTCGCCGGTGGGGGTGAGGGTGACGGACCAGGGTTGGTTGAGGCGGGCGGTGAGGGCGGGTCCGCCATCGCCGTAGAAGACGCCGCTGGCCTGACCGGCGAGGAGGGTGAGGGTGCCGAGGGGAGCGAGTTTCTGGAGGGAGTGGCCGGAAGTGAAAAGGATGGCGCCGGTGGGGTCGATGGCGAGGTCGTTGGCGGAGAAGGTGCTGGCGCCGGGGGAGAACGGGGAGCCAAGGAGGCCGTTGGCGGCGACGTACGGATTGCCGAAGGAGTCGAGAGCGAGGCCGGTAGGGGTGGAGACGCTGGCGACGGTGGAGATGATGCCTTGCGTGACTTTGCGGAGGGCGTTGTTGGCGCTGTCGGCGATGTAGAGGTTGCCGGAGGGGTCGATGGCGACGCCGGCGGGGAAGTTGAGTTCGGCCTGGATGGCGGGCCCACCGTCGCCGGTGTCACCCGCGATGCCGTTGCCGGCGTAGAGATTGAGGATGCCGTTTTTGACCTGGTAGACGGCCTGGCCGCCGAAGTCGGAGAAGTAGACGGTTCCGTCGATGGAGACCGTGACGTTGCGGGGGGAGTTGAGTTGGGCCTGGGTGGCGGGGAGGTTGGGAGCGAAGGGCTGAGCGCCCCCGCCGGCGAGGGTGGAGATGACGCCGGAGGGGCTGATGACGCGGATGCGCTGGTTACCGAGGTCGGCGATATAGAGGTGGCCGGAGGGGTCGAGGGCGATGCCGTAAGGGTGATTGAGTCGGGCTTGGGTGGAAGGTCCGCCGTCGCCGGAGAAGCCGGGTATACCGTCGCCAGCGAGGGTGGTAATGGTTCCGATGGGGGAGATTTTGCGGATGCGGTTGTCGGCGGCATCGGCGAGATAGAGGTTGCCTTGGGGGTCCTGAGTAATGCCTTCCGGCTGAATGAGAAGGGCTGAAAGGGCGGGGCCGTTGTCGCCGGCGAAGCTGGAGCCGGCGACGGTGCGGACCAAGTATTGTGCTCTAGGCCACGCGAGGAGAGCGGTAAGGAGCAGGCAGAGCCTTAGGCTTCTCACTGAGGGACACCTTTGAAAGAACTAAGTGTTCAGGAGGAGCAAAACTCTCATCGGTGCACCCGATGTGGGGGGTGTGAACCGAGTTTTGGTCTGCGGAATATTGCTGATGGCGGGCCTCAGTGCCCAGGCGGCGCCGGGGGTCGCGGGAAGCCGGCTGATGCGGAAGTCGCTGGGCGAGGGTGGGACCGCGGGGCAGCGGGCGAAGAAGTGGGCGCTGGGGCGGGAGCATCTGCTGGTGGATTTGGGGCATGTGCCGGGACCGGCGGATCTGGCGCGGCTGAAGGCGGCGGGCGCGAGGGTGGTGAGCCTGGTGCCGATGACGGGCTTGATTGTGAACGCTCCGGATGGAACGCGGGCGGTGGATTTGGGCGTGCCGGTGGCGCGGCGGCTGGGGACGGGAGAAAAGATCAGCACGGCGCTGCGGAGCGGGGGTGTTCGAGACAAGGAGACGGCGGAGGGATGGTATGTGGTGGAGTTCCATCCGGACGTGAACCCGGCGGTGGCGCGGGCGATTGCGATCGAGAGCGGTTTTCTGGTGCGGGACAATCCGGATGTTACGGTGGGGCAGTTGTTAGCGGAAGGGACGGAGGGGGACTTAGCGAAGCTGGCGGCGTGGGACGAGGTGAACTACATTTTTCCGGCTTCGCGGGCGCTGGTGAACGGGGAGACGGTGTTTGTTTGCGCGGGCGCGGATACCGGGTCGGGAACGTTGGGGCAGTCGATTCCGTTGATCGGGGATGGATGGGATGGACCGGGACTGGGTTCGGCGACGTTGAGTTATGCGTTTGTGAACATGACTTCGCAACTTAGTCCGGATGAAGTTACGAATGCGATAGTAAGTGCGTTTGGGGTATGGTCCCAGGCGGTGCAGGTGAATTTCCAGGCGTCGACAAATCCGTTAGGGGATGAGACGATCGCGATTTTGTTTGCGACAGGGGCGCATGGGGATCCGTATCCGTTCGGACCGGCGGGGACGATATTGGCGCATACGTTTTATCCGGCGCCGCCGAATCCGGAGCCGCTTGCCGGGGATATGCACTTCAACGATGCGAATGGGTGGGGGATCGGGAACAAGATCGACTTATTCAGCCTGGCGCTGCACGAGACGGGTCATGCGCTGGGGTTGGGGCATTCGGATTTGCCGAGCGCCGTGATGTATCCGTATTTCAAGATTGTGAGCGGGTTGACGCCGGAGGATATTGCGGCGGCGCAGATGTTGTATGCGGCGCGGACGGCGGGGACGAATGGGAGTGCGGGGACGGGGACGCAGACGGGGAGCACGGGGACAGGGACTAGTGGGACGAGTGCGAGTGGGGCGCCAACGGGCGGAACGCCCACTGGTGGAACGCCGACGAGTGGAACCCCGACGAGTGGAACCCCGACTGGCGGGACTCCGGCTAGCGGAACGCCTACGGGTGGGACTCCTACCGGCGGTGGCGGAACCAAAGATACGACGCCGCCGGCGTTGACGATTGTAAGTCCGGCGGCTTCGACTTACTCTACTTCTAACTCGACGATTGTGGTGCAGGGGGTAGCGAGCGACAACTCGGGCGTGGCTTCGGTGACGTGGACGACGTCGACGGGTTTTTCGGGGGCGGCGGCGGGGACGACGCAGTGGAAGACAGCTCCGATTCAGTTATTTCCTGGAATGAACGTGATTAACGTGGTGGCGAAGGACGTGGCGGGGAACTCGGCCTGGCGGACGGTTATGGTGAATATGTATTGAGCGGCGGCGCGGCTCAAGCCGGAATGAGAAGCCGATCGAGCCGGGAGCCGGGGATGAGGATGGTTTCGTCGCGTTCGGGTCCGGTGGAGACGCAGCCGATTTCGACGCCTGTGGCTTCGGTGAGGAAACGGAGGTAGTCGCGGGCGCGGGGTGGGAGGTCCGCTTCGTTGCGGAGGCCGCGGGTGGAGCCGGACCAGCCAGGGAGTTTTTCGTAGACCGGTTCGAGGGATTCTAGGACGCCGAGGGTGGCGGGCATTTCGTCGAGGGTTCGGCCATTGCACTTGTAGCCGACGCAGACGGGGACTTCGTCGAGGCCGTCGAGCACGTCGAGTTTAGTGACAACTAAGCTGTCGAAGCCGTTGATGGCGGCGGTGTAGCGAAGCAGCGGTGCATCGAACCAGCCACAGCGGCGGGGGCGTCCGGTGACGGCGCCGAATTCGTTGCCGGCGCGGCGGAGGCGCTCGCCGGCTTCACCCTTGTCTTCGGTGGGGAAAGGACCGCTGCCGACTCTTGTGATGTAGGCTTTCGAGACGCCGACGACGCCGGCGATGGCGGTGGGAGGGACGCCGGCGCCGGTGCAGGCTCCGCCGGCGGTGGCGCTCGATGACGTGACGAAGGGATAAGTGCCGTGGTCGATGTCGAGCATCGTGCCTTGGGCGCCTTCAAAGAGCACGCGCTTGCCGGCGCGCATGGCGTCGTTCAACAGTTTTGAGGTGTCGCAGACGAGCGGGCGGATGCGTTCGGCGTAGGTGTGGTATTCGTCGCGGATCTTGCTGTAGTCGATGGACTCCTGGATACCGAAGGTTTGGGCAAGGAGCTGTTTGTCCTCGGCGAGCGTTTCGTACAGGGCCTGGAAGGCGGCGGGTTCGTAGAGGTCGGCGATGCGGATACCGCGGCGGCCGATTTTGTCTTCGTAGCAGGGGCCGATGCCGCGGCTGGTGGTGCCGATGGCGATGCGATCCGGGCGGCCTTCCGACATTTTCTCGACGATGCGGTGGAAGGGGAAGATGACGTGGGCGCGGTTGCTGACGGCGAGTTGGTGGGTGACGTCGACGCCGGCGTTGGACAGTGCGGTCATCTCGTCGATAAGGGCGGCGAGATCGACGACGACTCCGTTGCCGATGACGGCTTTCACGCCGGGGCGAAGGATGCCGCTGGGGATGAGCTTGAGAACGAATTTCTTCGGGCCGATGAAGACGGTGTGTCCGGCGTTGTGGCCGCCCTGGTAGCGGGCGACGATATCGAAGCGTTCGGAGAAAAGATCGACGACCTTTCCCTTGCCCTCGTCGCCCCACTGGGCGCCAAGTACGATCAAATTGTTCATTCGGGAGACCAAAAACGCTTATTGTACCGTACCAGCGGTATAGAATCGGTTTTTCAGGGGTTTTGGGCGTTTTTCGGGGCTTGTGCGAGGGTGCGGCGAAAGGCACTACACTAGAATTCAGAATGCCGAAGGTCAACGAAGTGCTCGGTTCCGCGGCGGCGATCGTGAAGGGCATGAGCGTCACGTTCCGCGAGATGATGCAGCCGACGATCACGGATTTGTATCCGGACGCGCCGCCGGAGTTCGAGGAGCGATATCGAGGCAAGCACGTGCTGCAGCGCGACGAGAACGGCCTGGAAAAGTGCGTGGCCTGTTTTCTGTGCGCGGCGGCATGCCCGGCCAACTGTATTTATATTGAAGCGGCGGAGAACACGGACGCCAAGCGGATGAGCGGCGGCGAGCGGTATGCCGAGGTTTACAATATCGACTACAGCCGCTGCATCTTCTGCGGGTACTGCGTGGAGGCGTGCCCGACGGATGCGATCACGCACGGGCACGGGTTCGAGTTGGCCGGCTACAGCACGTCGGACCTGGTGATGCGCAAGGAAGACATGCTGGCGCCGGTCCCCGAAGGGGCACACTTTC
>JAJYCN010000128.1 GCA_021778335.1 Acidobacteriota bacterium
TGCTGGCTCACTTCTTCCTTCGCCACTAACTGCTTGTACCGCCCCACATCGTCGGCCGCTTTCTTGTAATCGGCCTCCGCCTCCGCCACCTGCGCCTGCGCCGACTCGAGGCGCGCATGATACGCATTCAACTGCCGCTCCGAGCTCAGCAGCGCCGCCGCCGCGTCCGCCTTCGTCGAGTGCGCCCCTTTCAGCGTGCTCTCGGTCGTCACGCTCGTAATCGGCACATCGGTCTGCGAACTCATCACCGTCGCTTCGGCGTCCGCCACGTCGGCCTCCGCCTTCGCCACCGCCACTTCGTAATCCCGCGGGTCGATCTTCACCAGCACGTCCCCCGCCTTCACATACTGCGCGTCCTCCACCAGCACGTCCGTCACGTGCCCGCTGATCCGCGCGCTGATCGAATTCACATGCCCGTCCACTTGCGCATCGTCGGTCGACTCATACGAACCGAGATAATTCCACAGAAAATACCCGCCCACCGCCAGCACCACAAGCAGGATCGGAATCATGATCCGGACTTTCCCGCTACGCCCCCGCACCGAGGACTTCCGGCTTCCGGCTTCTTTCTTCTCTTGTTCTGTCGTTTCCGCCATCTCACTTCACCTCGATGAACTTCTTGATCGTCTCCGCGGTCGAACCCAGCGCCCGCGCCAGCGCCGCCTTCGCCACGTTGTGCTCATAAAGCGCGGCGATCAGATTATCGTTCGCTGACGCCACAGACTCCTGCGCCTGCACCACTTCAATGTTGTCCGTCACTCCCGCCACAAACCTGTCCCGCGCCTGCACAAGAGTCTCGTTCGCCAATTCGAGATTGCTCCGCGCCACCGTCACCTGGTCCGACGCCGTCTTCACATCCAGCAGCGCCGCCCGCACCTGATAGTCGATCTGCGCCCCCAGGTTCGCCAGTTCGTCCTGGCTCTGCTTGAGCGAAGCCCGCGCCTTCTCCTCGTCGGAGCGTATCCGCCCCCCATCGAAGATGTTGAAGTTCACCGTCCCGGCCACCTCGAATACGCCGTGCGAATTGTTCGGAGTTACGCCCGCATCGCCGTAGAATCCGTTCACTCCCACCGTCGGATACCACTCGCCCTTCGCCGCCCGCACCGTCAGCTCCGCCGCCGCCACCTGATGCTTCGCGCTCAAATAATCCGCCCGCTGCTTGTACGCAAGCGCGTCCGCCTGCTCCGGCGACATCGTCTCGAACTGCACAAACGGCGTCTGGTTGGCGATATGAAAATCCTGTCCCGGCGCCAAACCAATCAGCCGCCCCAATCCGAGCTTGTCCTTTGCATACTGGTTCTGCTGCGCAAGAAGCCGCTGCTGGTCCTGCTTCAACTCCACTTGCGAACGCAGCACGTCGATCGACGGCGACACGCCCGCCTTCTTCTGATCCAAAGCCCGTCCGTACAACGCCTGCGCCGTATTCACCTGGGCCTCTAACGCGTCCGTCCGCGACGCGTCCGCGATGATCAGCAGATACCCGTTAGCCACCGCCTGCGCCACCAGATCCTTCGCGCCGTCCACCGACAACTGTGCCGCGCTCTCCCGCTCCCGCGCCGCCTTCAGCGTCTTCAGCTTGTTGTAATCGAACGCCGTCACCGACACGTTCGCCTGCGCCATCGTGTAGTGGAACGGCCCGACGATCGATGGAATCCCATTAAATCCCAGCGCCGGAATCGAAGGAAAGTTGAAATTGAAACCAAACGTTTTCAGGTTGATTTGTTCTTCCACCGCCTGCATCGACGCCGTCACCTGCGGCAGCAACGCCGACAACGCCTGAATCCGCTGCGCCCGCACCGTGTCGCTCGCCGTCCCGCTCTCCAGCAACCCGAGATTCGCCCGCAACCCCCGCGCAATCGCACCGTCCAGCGTCAACTCAATCGGCGCTCCCGCCGGGCCCGCAGGCACGCTCCCTTGAAACGTGGCCGCCTGTTGCGCCCTCGCCTCCGCGCTCCCAAGGCCAAAAAACAGAGCTAGCGGCAACACACTCGTTCGTTTGATTCGCATGATGATTTTCGCGCCCGCCGGGCCCAACTCCATCCCCGCCGGCCGCGCCGTCTCAATCCATTGTCCCTAAGATAGATGCACTTCGATACCGCCGGGCAGCAAGTATCATCCGCTTGGCCATATCGATTTGATATGGGCTAATATCTAAAACGTATTACAGATCACTCTAGCCCAGCCACCAGAGCCCGCCCCAGAATCCCCACCTTCTCCCACGCCGGCACCCGCACCCGCTCCTCCAGCACCCGCTCCCCCGCCCCGTCGATTCGCTGCAGCAGCCGCCGGTAAATCTCAATCAGCGCCCACAACGACGGCCTGCTCCTTCGATGAATCAGCTTCAGCAAAGGGCGCGACGTCGCGTAAAATTCCCGCGCACGCTCCACTTCGAACCGCAGCAGCCGCCGGAAATTCTCTCCCGCCTCGAACCGCTCCACGCCGAACCGCCGCAAATCCTCCCGCGGCAGATACACCCGCCCGTGTTCCTCGTCCTCGCGCAGGTCCCGCAAGATGTTTGTAAGCTGGAATGCAATCCCGCACTTCTCCGCCAGCGGCAGCGCCTCGGGCGACTCGAACCCGAAAATATGAATCGTCGTCAGCCCCACCACGCTCGCCACCCGGTAGCAGTATTGATACAGGTCGTCGAACGTCTCGATCGTCCGCGGCTCCAGGTCGCTCCGCACCCCGACGATCATGTCGGTGAAATACTGCCGCGGAATCCGGAACCGCGCCACCGTGTCGCAAAACGCCGGCCACAGCGGGTTCTCCGGCATCCGCCCCTCGATCGCCGCATCCAGTTCCTCGCGCCACCGGTCAATCGCCGCCGTGCTCGCCCCGGCTTCGTCGCTTAAGTCGTCGCAGAAGCGCATGAACGCGTACACCGCGCACATCGCCATCTTCTGCTCGCGAGGCAGCAGCACGAA
This sequence comes from Acidobacteriota bacterium, assembly GCA_021778335.1. Taxonomy (GTDB): domain Bacteria; phylum Acidobacteriota; class Terriglobia; order Bryobacterales; family Bryobacteraceae; genus JAJYKC01. The sequence continues at coordinate 2,925 of JAJYCN010000128.1, forward strand.
TGAATAGTAAAAATTCCGCGCGCGCCGCCGGGCGATGTCGCGGCAGTAAAGGTAGGACTCCTCGACTCCTACACTCATGCGGCGCGAGAAAATGCCACGCGGACCAGGCTCCGCACGAGCAACGCGGCTCGCTCCGTCTTCCCGATCGCCGGCCGCCGCTCCAGCACGTTGTAATCCTGCCGCTCGATTTTCTCGAGGACCCTCATCCCCCCGCGGCTGAACAAATCCAAATCGAGCGCCAGCCTCTTGTCCACCGTCCCCACCAGCGGCAACCCTCGCTCGAACAATTCCCGCGCTACGCCAACCGCCTCGCGCATCGCCTCGCGAAAGCCCGGCGTGAACCGCCGCGCCATCACGTCTGCTTCCGTGCACCCGTGCTTCCGCAGCACTTCCAGCGGCAGGTAGATCCGGTCTTTCTCCAAATCCACCGCCACATCCTGCCAGAAATTCGCCAACTGCAGCGCCGTGCACGTCGCATCCGACATCCGGTCCCGCTCCGGATCCCGGTACCCGCACAGCCGCAGCACCAGCCGCCCCACCGGGTTCGCCGAATTACGGCAGTAGCAGAACAGCTTCTCCCACGTCTCGTACCGGCTCACCACCTGGTCCTGCTCGAAGGCGCGGATCATCGCGCGGAACAGCGCCGGTTCGAGCTCATACTGCTTTGCTGTCCCTTCAAGCGCCGCGAACACCGGATGCTGCGTCCGCCCTTCATACATCGCCTCGAGTTCCCCGCGCCACCATGCCAGCAGACGCAGGCTTTCCGCCTTATCTCCGATCTCATCGCCCAAATCGTCCGCCCACCGGCAGAACGCATATACGTTGTAAAAGTCCTGGTGCAGATGCCGCGGCAGCAGCACGCTCACAACATGGAAATTTTCGTAGTGATTGGCCGCCAGCCACCGCGTGTAAGCCAAGGCGTCCGCTTGCCCCCACTTACGCTCCATCAGCGCCGGGCGCTGCACATACTCGGCCGGCATCAGGTAGCCGGTCTCAACCGCCTCGCTCGTCACGGGATGATCGCGGTCTTCATGTGACCATTGTGGCTGGTCAAATGATGCATCACCTCGAGCAGGTTCTCGAGCGGTTCCACCCGGTTCACGAAATCCCGCGCCGTCGCGCCGCCTTCGGTCACGATCTCCAGCGCCCGCCGCACATGCGCCGGCGTGTGATGGAAGCTCGCCATGCACGTCAGGTTCGAATAATGCATCAGCGACGTGTCGATCTCCACCGTCGTCCCGTTCGGACAGCCGCCGAAGAAGTTCACCACGCCCCCGCGCCGCGCCAGACGCACCGCCGTCTCCCACGCCTCCGGCCGCCCCACGGCCTCGATGACCGAGTCCGCGCCTCGCCCGTCCGTCAACGCGCGCACTTCCTCAACCAGCGTGCCGCCGTGGTCGCCGGCGATCAGGCCCTCGTCCGATCCCATCTGCCGCGCATGATGTAACTGCACCGCCCGCCGCCCGATCGCAATCACCCGCGCGCCAAGCACCTTCGCCATCTTCACGAACATCAGGCCGATCGGTCCAAGCCCGATCACCGCCACCGTGTCGCCCGGCCGCACGCCGGTCTCATCCAGTCCCCGCAGCGCGCAAGCCAGAGGCTCGCACAGCGCCGCATCCTGATACGACACGCTCGCCGGCAGCTTATGCGTGTTCCGCTCCACGATCCGCGCCGGAATCCGGATATACTCCGCGTACGCGCCGTTGTTGAACAGCAGATCCTCGCAGAGATTTTCCTGCCCCCGCCCGCAATAAAAACACACTCCGCACGGAGCGGAATTGGCCGCCACGACGCGGTCGCCGGGCTGGAATCTCTTCACACCCGGACCCACCTCCGCCACGTCACCCGCCAACTCGTGGCCGAACAATGCCGGAGGCACGATCATCCGCGCATGATATCCACGGCGGAACACCTTCACATCGGTCCCGCACGTCAACGCCGAACGCACCCGAACCAGCAGGTCGCCCGGCTCGAGCCTCGGCACCTCCACGTCCTGAATCCGCAAATCTTCCCGGCCGTACAACACGGCCGCTCTCATCCGTTTCAATCCTGCCACCTTTGAGGCTGCACCATAATTTTCAGCGAGCGCTCTAACGGATGCAAGGCCAGCTCAATCCCGTCCCCGATCTCATCCAGCGCAACAATGTCGGAGATCAAGTCTTCAACCGGCAGCGCTCCACTAAAAACCAAATCGGCCGACTCTTTCTGCAAATCGACCGACGCACTATAAGAGCCCAGCAATGCCCGCTCACCGACACAGACGTCGGCGCCGGATACTTCGATTCTTTCTTGATGCGAAGTCTGGGCGAACAGTAATATTTTCGCACCGGGCCGGGTCCCCTCGACGGCCTGCTCCACAATCCCCCGCGCCGAAGCGGCCACAATCGCGAAGTCCGCTCCCCGGCCTTCCGTCAGATCCCCCACATGCTCCCGGAATCGCGCGTCCCGCGGATCGTACGCCGCCAGCGCGCCAAGCTTCTCCGCCATCCCCCGCCGGTGCCCCATCGCGTCCGTCGCCAGCACCGTCGCGCCCGCGCGCCTCGCCAGCATCGTGAAAATCAACCCGATCGGCCCCTGCCCCAGCACGACAACCACGTCCCCATGCCCCGCGCCCAGCATCGCGAATCCCTTCACGCACGTGTTCACCGGCTCCACAAACGAAGCCCGCTCGAACGCCACGCCTTCCGGAATCTTCTCAATGCCCCGCCGGACAATCCAGTCCATCGCTCGCACATACTGCGCGAATCCGCCGCCCGCCGGCTCATACCCCGCCGTCACCCCCACGCGCTTGTACACCGGACACTGCGCGTACAATTTATGGCGGCAATAAAAACAATCCATACACGGGATATGGTGAAATACCACGACGCGGTCGCCCGGCTCGTACTCCCTCACCCTCGCGCCCACCGCCGCGATCACGCCCGCCGTCTCATGCCCGAACACTCTCGGCGGCGCCAACAGGTCGTACTCGATCTTCTTCAGGTCCGTGTGGCAGATCCCGCAGCTCTCCACCTGGATCAACACCTCGCCGTCTTCGATCTCCGGCGTCGGAATCGACTCGACCCTTACCTTCTGATTCCCTTTGTACACCGCCGCCCGCATCGCCGAAGGCACTTCACCCAGGCGACCCTGAGCCAGCGCGTGCGCCGCCAGCCCGCCGATTTGTCCGTCCTTAGAACCGGCAGCCGGCAAGGCCGTCTCCTAACTGAATCGATGCCTTCTCGCAGCGCCGCCCGAAGCGAATCAGAGCCGCCAGCCTCTTCGGCCGCCCCATCGCCGCCAGCGCAATCCGGCTACGCGAAAACCGCCCGTCCGGCCCCCGGTATCGATTGAAGTCCATCGGCATGTCCTCGTTCGCTCCGTCCGTCACCACGCGAATGCAATAGAACGGTAACCCCTGCTCCCGCGCCGCCGCCGCTACTCCGGCGGCTTCCATCTCTACAGCCGCGGCGCCCGTCGCGGCCAATTGCCGCTTTTCCAACGCCGTGCTCACTACGCGGTCTTCCGACAGGATCCGGCCCCTCAAATACCGCGCCGGACACTCCGGCACGGCAGCGGTCCAACGATTGACCGCCGTTCCTACTAGAATATCGCCAACCGCCAGCTTCGCGTCGAGCGCGCCGCAGTACCCCGTGCTCACCCATGCTCCCACTTCGCCCGCCGCCTCTACCGCTTCCCGCGCCAACTTCGGACCCGGACCGTTGGCCGCCAGCACCACCCGGCGCCCCGCCCACTGCCCTTCAGCCAAATAATCAATCGGCGCTCGCATCCTTCGTACTCCGCTCAACAACCGCACAATCCCGTCGAACTCCCGCCGCTCCGCGGCCACAAATCCCAGCGTGCTCAACTCGCGATGCTCAGCCTCCGCGCCTCCGGCACATAACCGTTCGCCTGAAACCACTCCACCGCGCGCTCCAGCGCTTCGTCCACCGGCCTCGGCGCAAATCCCAGTTCCCGCCGCGCCTTCTTCCAGCTCACGAACATCTTCTTCTTAGCCATCCGCACCGCATCGAGCGGCGCCCGCGGCTCCCGCCCCGTCACCCGCGAAAGGCCCGTATCGATCATCCCCGTGAAATACGCCATCGCATAAGGAATCTTCCACCGCGGCGCCGGAATCCCGCTGATCGCCGCAAGTTTCCCCAGAATCTGCTCCAGCGTCAGGTTCTGGCAGCCCAGAATGTACCGCTCTCCCTCCACGCCCCGCTCGCACGCCTGCAGATGCCCCATCGCCGTGTCCCGCGCATCCACCAGGTTCAACCCCGTCTCAATGTACGCCGGCATCCGCCCCAACAGAAAATCCAGAATGATCCGCCCCGTCGGCGTCGGCTTGAAATCGTGGTCGCCCACCGGCGCCGTCGGATTCACAATCACCACCGGCACCCCCATCCGCGCGTACTCGAGCGCCACCCGCTCGGCCTGAAACTTCGACCGCTTGTAGTCGCCCGCCATCTCCGCCTCGCCCACCGGCGCCGTCTCGTCGCCTTCCCCGCCCGGCGGAATCCCGATGCACCCCACGGTGCTCGTGTACACCACGCGCTCGGCGCCCTCCCGCAGCGCGGCTTCCAGCACGTTCCGCGTCCCCTCTACGTTCGAACGGAACATCTCCGCCCGGTCCCGCGCCCACAGCCGGTAATCCGCCGCCGCGTGAAAAATCAGCCCGCACCCCGCCGCCGCCCGCTCCACCGACGCCGCGTCACGGAGGTCTCCCTCCACCCGTTCGACGTCGAGTTCCCGCAGCCGGCTCCCCGGACGCGCCAGCGCCCGCACCCGATAGCCGCGCTCGCTGAGCAGCCTCGCGATGTGCCAGCCCAGAAACCCCGTAGCTCCCGTAACTAGTACTGGTTTCATGCTTGGCGAAAGGCGCGCAGCCTTTAGCCGCGGCCCGCGCTCCTCGCCTGGAGAAAACAATTCAGCGCCATCACTGGAAATGAGTGCCGGTATAAGTGATAACTCAGGTAGAACACTCTCGGAAATCCCGTGCCCGTGGCCAGGTCCTCGTCCCAGGTTCCGCCGCTCGTCTGCGTCCGGAGCAGGTACTCCACGCCGTCCTTCAGACTCGCGCTCGTCGTGTCTCCGCCCGCCAGCAGCGCCAGCACCGCCCACGCCGTCTGAGATGGCGTGCTCGCCGCCGCGACATAGCGGTTCTCATCGTAGCTGGCGCAGCTCTCGCCCCAGCCGCCGTCGAAGTTCTGGTTCGCCCGCACCCACTCGAGCGCCCGCTGCACCGGAGCTTCCAGTTCGCTCACCCCCGCCGCCGCCAGCCCACGCAACGCCAGGAATGTGCCGTAGATGTAATCCACGCCCCACCGGCCGTACCAGCTTCCGTCCTGCTCCTGCGCCTGCAAAAGATACTTCACGCCGCGCTGCACCGCCGGATCGTTCTGGCTCACCCCGCAGGCGCACAGCGCTTCGAGCACCCGCCCCGTGATGTCCGGACACGTCGGGTCCAGCATCGCGTTATGATCGGCGAACGGCACGTAGCTCAGCGACTCCCAATTGTTGTCGACATCGAAAGCCGCCCACCCGCCGTCTTTCGACTGCATATCGAGCAGCCACCTCACCGCCCGCTTAACCGCCGCCGACTGCGCCGCCGGCTTTCCCTGCGCCCGGCTCAGCGCCAGCAGCACCATCGCCGTATCGTCAATATCCGGATAAAACTCGTTGGCGAACTCGAAGTACCACCCCGCCGGCTCCGTATTCGGCCGCTTCACGCTCCAGTCGCCCTTGCGCCGCACTTCCTTGGTCAGCATCCAGTCCGCCGCCCGGCCGAGCGCTGCCTCCGGCGGCTCACCGCCCAATCCCAGCGCATACCCAGCAATCGCCGTGTCCCACACCACCGAAAAACACGGCTGGAAGTAGAACCCGCGCTCGTCGTCCACCATCAGCCGGTCGAACTGCCGCTGCGCTTCCACCCGCTCCGGATGATCCGCCGGATACCCAAGTAGATCGAGCGCCATGATCACGTACATCATCGGGGGATAAATCGCACCCAGCCCGTCGGTGTACCGCGTCCGCTCGATCATCCACTTCTCGGCCTTCCGGATCGCCTTCTGCCGCACGCTCCGCGAACCGTGCTTCTCCCACCACTTCAAAAACCGGTCGGCCTTATAAAAGAAACTCCGCCAACTGAAAAACTTCGCGCCTTCCGTGAACTCCGTTTTCACGCCCGGAACAAACAGTTCCCGCAGGTCGAATTCCTTCGGCACGGGCCGCCGCGGATGGAACGCATGCACAATCGCCAGCGGAATCACGATCGCCCGCGTCCACGACGACATCTGGTAAATAAAATTCCCCGGCAGCAGCATCAGCTCCGGCGGCACCGTCGGCGCGCCTTCGCGCGGATACAGCCCGAACAGGCTCAGGTTGATCTTCACGTAGCTGTTCGCCGCCTGAATCCCGCCCAGCGCCAGAATCCGCTCCCGCGCCCGCTTCAGCCGCGGATCGTCGTAGTCGAGCCCCGCCAGCTTCAGCGCAAAATACGCCTTCACCGTCGCGCTCACATCCGGCGGCCCCTGCGGATAAATGTTGAATCCCCCGTCGGGCAACTGCCGCGCCAGAATGCTCTCCATCGCCCGGCCGATCCGCTCGCGCTCCGGCGGATTCCAAACGCCGTCCACCGGCGGGTGCAGCCAAAGCTGCAGCAGAATCCAGTCGCTCTCGAGCGTCGTGTCCGCCGTCAGCTCGCCCCACCAGTAACCGTCGCGATGCTGCCGCGCGAGCAGCCAGCCGGTCGCTCGCGTTACCGCCCGCGCCGCTCCGCTCGACAACGCCTCCGCGACCGGCATCGTCTGACTCATACCCTCAGCTCGGCGCTCCCTCCGCCGATCACCGGAAGTTGGAATCGCACGTCTTCTTGTTTCAACTCCATCTCCTCGAGCGACCCGAATCCGAACTGCGACTTCAGCGTCCAGATCAGGTCCTCTACCAGCACCTCCGGCGCCGACGCCCCCGCCGTCACCGCCACCGTCCGCACACCCTTCAGCCACTCCGGCTTCATCTCCCCGGCATCGTCCACCAGGTACGCCGGCACTCCCTCCTTCTCGCAAACCTCCACCAGGCGCCGCGAGTTCGAACTATTCTGGCTCCCCACTACCAGCAACATGTCGCACAACGGAACCACCGCTTTCACGCCTAACTGCCGGTTCTCCGTCGCATAACAAATATCCTGGCTCTTCGGACCCTGTATCGCCGGAAACCGCTCCCGCAGCCGCGCAATAATGTCCTTCGTCTCATCCAGGCTCAGCGTGGTCTGCGTCAGATACGCCATCTTGTCCGGGTTCGGCACTTCCAGACGGTCCACATCCTCCACCGTCGATACCAGAACCGTCGACTCCGGCGCCTCCCCCAGCGTTCCGATCACTTCATCGTGACCCGCATGCCCGATGAGGATGATCGTATACTGCTGTCGCGCGAACTTCACACATTCCAGATGTACTTTCGTCACCAGCGGACACGTCGCGTCGATCACCCGCAGGTTCCTCGCCTTGGCTTCCGCCCTCACCGCCGGCGACACCCCATGCGCGCTGAAAATCACCCGGGCGCCCTCGGGAACTTCTTCGAGCTCTTCTACGAAAATCGCCCCGGCGCGCCGTAACTCATCCACTACGTGCCGGTTATGCACAATCTCCTTCCGCACATACACCGGCGGACCATATAAATCGAGGATGATCTTTACTACATCGATCGCGCGCACCACGCCCGCGCAAAATCCCCGCGGCCGGAGAAGAATTATCTTCTTCGCGGCGCCGTCGAGCGTCTCGGTCGTATGTTGCGGCATAGGCGGAAAAACTTATTATAGCAACACGGGTTCCACCGATTTCGCGCTTCCGAAACAAGACGGTCCAGAATTGTTTCGGCGCCCTCGTCCCGCTCTCCCGCTCTTGATAGAATGAAAACGAACCCGCGGCGCCACTCGATGTCCACTTTTTCATCCACGCCCCGTTTGGACGAACTGGTTTCCTCGATCTTCACCGAAGCCGGCTCACGCCTCAGAGCCGCCGCCGAATCCTACCTCCGCCAGGAAACCGAAGCCCTCCACCAGACCGCCCGCCGCCTCCGCTTCGCCGAAGACCATTCGGTCTGGGCCGCCACGCTTGCCGAAGCCGCCGCTACGCGCCTCCCCCGCGCCATCGTCTTCGCTGTCGAAAACCGCGAACTCCGCGTCGCTGCCGTCCACCCCGCTCCTCCGGCGCCAGCGCCCGCCGCCATCCCTCTCGCCTCCGCCCCCGCCCTCAACGAGGCCGTCACCTCCGCCGAACCCGTCGCCGCTCTTCGCATCCCGTCCGAACTCGGCCCCTCCCTCGCCGCCTGGCTCACCACCCCCGCCACCCCCAACCACACCGCGCTCGCCTCCGTCGCCGGCCTGCTCACTTCACCCGCCGACCCCATTCCGAGCCGCGACCGCGAGGGCGCGATCCCCGCCCGCTTCACCGCCTTCCCCGTCGAAGCCTACGGCCGCATCGCTGCTCTCCTCTACGCCGAAGATAGCCTTCCCGCCGACGCCCCCCGTCTCGAACTTCTCGCCGACCTCGCCGGCGCCATGCTCGACCGCCGCGCCGCCCGCGCCAACGGCAACAACCTCGTCTCGCTCGCCACCCTCCCCCCTCCTCCGCCCCGGCAGGCCTGGGAGGACCTCCCGCCCGATACCAAGAAAATCCACCTCAAAGCCCAGCGCGCCGCCCGCGTCCTCGCCGCCACCATCCGCCTCTACCACGAACCGCTCGTCGAAGCCGGCCGAAACGAAAAAGATCTTTACCGTCGCCTGCAAACCCAAATCGACGCCGCGAGGGATGAATACCGCACCCAATATCTGAATGCGTCCCCGCCGCTGCCCGATTACTTACATCTGGAGTTGCTACGTACACTCGCCAATGATGATGAGTCGCTCTTCGGCCCGGCTTATCCCGGTCCTCTGGTTTAGCCTCGCGGCTCTCGCCTGGTTCCCCACCCCGGCGTCCGCTTCACCCGCCACGTCCACGCACCGCAAGAAAGCCCGCCACAAATCCAAGGCCCACGCCCCGTCCACTAAGACCTCTAGGAAATCCACTAGCTCCCGCCACGCGCGCCGGCCCGCCCGCATCGTCCCACCCAAGGCCCCGCGCATCGTCACGGCCGGCGCCGGCACCCTTGCCGCCCTCGGCCAGGCATACTCGCTCAAACCCACCCCCACCTCCGCCGCCGCACTCAAACGCTACGCCGGCGCCCACCCCGGCACACCGGCCGAAGGCGAAGCCAATCTCGCCCTCGCCGCCGTCGCCTTCCGCCAGGGGGAGTGGGATAACATCCCTGCTTATACCCAAAAGGTCCGCAAACTCCTCCCAGCCCTCCCCGATTACGCCGCCTTTTACCTCGCCGCCGCCCAACTGGCCTCTCACCACCTCGACGAAGCCAATGAAACCCTGGCCCCCGTCTGGAACCAAAGCCCCGCATCTCCCTTCATCGGCCCCGCCACCCTCCTGCTCGCCCGCGGCTATCTCGACACCCGCCAACCCGCGCAAGCCCTCGCCGTCCTCGACGCGCACTCGGCCGATGTCCCGCCCCCCGCTCTCGCCTTCCTCCGCGCCCAGGCCCTCGACGCCCAGGACAAGCCCAACGAAGCCTCCCGCCTCTACCAGACCGTCTTCTACGAATACCCGCTCTCCCCCGACTCCCCCGCTGCCGCCCAGGCCCTCGCGCGCCTCAAGAACCTCCCCGGCCATCCCACGCCCACCACCGCCCAGATCCTCGGCCGCGCCAATAAACTCCTCGACGCCGGCCAACCCGTCGCCGCACAGCGCTTTCTCGAAGACTCGCTCGACAAACTCGACCGCGCCGGGCGCGAAATGGCACAGGTCTTGATCGGCGCCGCGATGCTCTCCGCCCACGACGACCGCAGAGCCTACTCCCACCTCCAGTCCCTCGACCTCTCCACCGATGACGCCGCCGCCGCACGCCTCTATTACCTGTCCCGCGCCGCCTCCCGCCTCGACCGCGTACCGGAAGCCCAGCGCGCCGTCGACGACCTCGGCCGCGAATATCCGAAGAATTCCTGGCGCGAGCGCGCCCTCATCACCCTCGGCAATCGCTTCCTCACCGAAAACGACCCCTCTGCCTATACCCCCCTCTATCGCGCCTGTTATGAATCCTTCCCCGATTCCTCCGACGCGGACTATTGCCACTGGAAATTAGTCTGGAGCCAGTATCTGACGAATCCCTCCTGGGCCGAGTCCGGGCTCCGTGACCATCTGGTTACTTACCCGCACTCCCCCAAGGCCAATGCCGCGCTGTATTTTCTCGGAAGAATCGCCCAATCCCGCGGTGACACATCCCAGGCAATCTCCCTCTACCGGTTTGTAACTTCCTGGTACCCGAACTCCTATTACGCGATCCTCGCCCGCGCCCGCCTCTCATCCCTCGATCCCCCGGCGGCGCCCCCTCCGCCCACGCTCCTCCACTTCCTCGAAGGCTTGCCTCGCCCCTCCCTGCCGCCTTCGACGGACTTTCAACCGAACCCCCTCACCCAGAAACGCATCGCCCGCGCCGAAATCCTCGCCACCGCAGGACTCAACACCGAAGCGGAAACCGAATTGAAATGCGGAGCGTCCCACGATGGGCAGCCTCAAATCGCCGCCCTCGAACTCGCTTCCCTCGCCAGCAGCCGCGATGCCGCCGATCAGGCGATCCGCTATATCAAGCACTATGTCCCCGGCTATCTCAACCTCCCACTGAACGACGCGCCTTCCAAGTTCTGGCAACTCGCCTTCCCCCTCCCCTACCGCGGCTCCCTCTTGCGCTATAGCTCGGAACATTCCCTCGATCCCTACCTCGTCGCCGCACTCATCCGCCAGGAATCGGAATTCAACCCACGCGCCATCTCTTCCAGCAAAGCCCTCGGACTAACCCAGGTCGTCCCCTCCACCGGCAAGTATCTCAGCCGCCGCGCCGGCGTCCCGCGCTTCCGGACCACCCTCCTGTTTCAACCCGATACTAACTTAAGAATTGGAACTTATTATTTGCGTACGCTCCTCGACAATCTACATGGAAGTTCCGAGGCCGCCCTCGCTTCGTACAACGCAGGCGAGAGCCGCGCTCAACTCTGGCTAAGCTGGCATACTTACCGCGAACCCGCCGAATTCGTCGAATCCATCCCCTTCAGCCAGACCCGCGACTATGTCGAAATCGTCCTCCACAACGCCGACGTCTACCGCAGGTTGTATGCAAGCGCTGACAAGTTACTCCCCGGTGACAATTCCGCCGATTCCGCCACAAATACTTTCTGAAATCTCTTTCATTTTCGCCCGGGAAGTGAGACACTAAAAACGGCGGCGGAAGACCAACCGGTCGTCCACCGCAAGCCGCGTGGGTAGGTTGCCACGAAGCACATGTTCCTCCACGGCAGGACGAGAGTGTAGAAGCATACGTGCGAGGTAAGAATGCGCTCAATCACGCTGTTACCTGAAACTATCGCTCAAGCGGACGGGAACGGCCCAACCGCCGACCTCGGCTCCGCAGCCGGCAAACTATTGGTCCTTACGCTCGAAATTACAAGATCAGTCGAACAGGAAAGCCTGGAAGTTGAGGTCTGGGGCTCAACCGATGGCGCAACTTGGGGCGATAAACCCATTACGGCGCTACCGCAAAAATACTATTGCGGTCTGTATTCCGTGTTAATTAACCTCTCCCGCAGGCCGGAACTCCGCTTCCTGCGGCTCGCCTGGAAAATGCAACGCTGGGCCAGAGCGGACAACATGCCCCTCTTCGCGTTCGCTTCCTTCGTCGAAGAATCCGGCGCCCGCCTCGTTCCCACATCCGTAACTTCCACAGCCACGGCGACAACCGCTGTCGCCGCCGCCTGACCCACACCAATCTCGCAATTGCGGGGAACCCGGCCGCCAAATGCCGCGTTCCCCGCACGCCTAAACGCGAAACTCGTCCGCCCTCCAGTTCACCACTGCCTGCTTAATCTCCTTCAGCCCCAGTTTCTCGTCAAGCGCCCGCTTCACCAACCCCGCCAATTCTCCGTCGGAGGCGAACCGCAACCCGACAAACTGCCGCGGCGTCAACTCGCCAATCCGGCTCCGCAACTCCTCCGGCAGCACCCGCTGCATCCGCAGTGTCTCCTCGAGCCGGATCAGCCGGTCCTGCACCTTCAGCGGATAAGTGCGCAGCAGCGTCACGAGCACCACGAGCGCCACCGCCATCACCAGTACCCAGGCGGTCTCGATCCCCGGATGACGGATCAAATAGCAGATCGCGAAGCCGACATTAACGATCGCCGCCGGCGCCAGAAAAAAATGGTACGGCGGGTTGAAGCGGGCGTGGTTCTTGTAATCCTGCGCCATGAAATCCCCCTCTGAAACTTGCTCCGAATGAAGTAACCCTCAGGGCCGGTTC
>JAJYCN010000129.1 GCA_021778335.1 Acidobacteriota bacterium
CCTCCGCGACTCGCTCGGCCGCACCGTCACCCTCTCGCCGCTGGGCCCCCTCGTCGAGGAACTCCGCACAGTGAAATCCCCGGACGAAATCGCCTTCATCCGCCGCAGCGTCCTCACCAACTCCCTCGCCCTCGATGCCGCCCTTCCGGTCGTACGCCCCGGCGTCACCGAGCGCGACATCGCCGCCGAACTCGAATACCAGCAGCGCCGCCACGGCGCCGAAAAAGCCGCCTTCGACACCATCGTCGCCGCCGGCCCCCGCTCCGCCCTGCCTCACGCCGAGCCCGGACCGCAGCCGATAATCGCCAATCATCTACTATTGATAGATATGGGTGCATGCCAGGACGGCTACTCGAGCGACATGACTCGTGTCTTCGCCGTCGGCCGCGCACCCGCGAAACTTCGCACGATCTATCGCGCCGTGCTCGAAGCCCAACAGGCCGCCACCGCCGCCGTACGCCCCGGCGTCACCGCCGCTTACGTCGACGGCCAGGCCAGAAAGGTGCTCAAAGCCCACGGCCTGGGGCCCGCCTTCGTCCACTCCACCGGCCACGGCCTCGGCCTCGAAATTCACGAATCGCCCCGCATCGGCGCCAAAGACACTACCGTGCTCGCCGCCGGAATGGTTATCACCATCGAACCCGGCGCTTACATTGAGGGCCTCGGCGGCGTCCGGATCGAGGACACCGTCCTCGTTACCCCTTCCGGACACGAAACGCTGACGCCCACCTCCAAGGAGTTAATTTCCCTTTAGCATGTCTAACGAAGAGATCAAGCAACTGATCCAGCTCGTCATCGAGTCCGGAATCGCCGAACTCGAAGTGCAGCGCGGAGATAACCGGGTCCGTATCCAGGCCCGCGGCGCCTCCAACGAAACCTTCGTCGCCGTTCCCGCGCACTCGCCCGTCGCTGCCGTGGCGCCCGTACACTCTGCTGCCGCTGCACCCGCCCCCAACGGCGCCCCACAAGACTCGACGCTCGTGAAATCCCCCATCGTAGGCACCTATTACGACTCCCCTTCCCCCGGCGCGCCTCCCTTCGTCAAGGTCGGCGACAGCGTCGAGCCCGGCCACGTGCTCTGCATCATCGAATCCATGAAGCTCATGAACGAGATCGAAGCCGAAGTCAGCGGCACCGTCGTCGCCAAGCTGATGGAAAACGGCCGCCCTGTCGAGTACGGCGAAGCCCTCTTCGCCATCCGGCCCCGTTCCTGAGCGGATACCAAAGATGTTTCAAAAACTGCTGATCGCCAACCGCGGCGAAATCGCCGTCCGCGTCATCTGCGCCTGCAAGGACCTCGGAATCAAAACGGTCGCCGTCTACTCTGAGGCCGACCGCCACAGCCTCCACGTCCGCTTCGCCGACGAAGCCATCTGCATCGGCCCCGCCAAAAGCGCCCGCAGTTACCTCGACATCCCCGCCGTCATCAGCGCCGCCGAAATCACCAACGTCGACGCCATCCACCCCGGCTACGGCTTCTTGAGCGAAAACGCCGATTTCGCCGAGGTCTGCGAGGCCTCCGGCATCAAGTTCATCGGCCCGCAACCCGAAGTCATCCGCAAGATGGGTCTGAAGCAACTTGCGCGCACCGCCATGTCCGAAGCGGGCGTCCCCGTGCTCCCCGGCTCCAAGGGCATTCTCGACGGCGCCGAAGACGCCCTCGATACCGCTTCCCGCATCGGCTATCCCGTCATGCTCAAAGCCTCGGCCGGCGGCGGCGGACGCGGCATGCGCATCGTCCGCGAACCCGCCGAACTCCCCAACCTCTTCGCCCAGGCCTCGGCCGAAGCCCAGGCCGCTTTCTCCTGCCCCGACATGTATATGGAAAAGCTCATCGAGGCGCCGCGCCACATCGAGTTCCAGGTCATCGCCGACGAGCACGGCCACGTCGCCGTCCTCGGCGAGCGCGAGTGTTCCATCCAGCGCCGCCACCAGAAACTCCTCGAAGAAGCCCCCTCCACTGCTGTCAGCCCCGAACTCCGCCGCACCATGATGGCCCGCCTCGAAGAGGCCATGCGCGCCGTCGGCTACACCAACGCCGGCACCGTCGAGTTCCTCATGGACGAAAACGGCGGCCTCTACTTCATCGAAGTGAATGCCCGCATCCAGGTCGAGCACCCCGTCAGCGAGGCCATCACCGGCGTCGATCTCGTCAAAAGCCAGATCCTCGTCGCCGACGGCGCCCGCCTGCCGGACATCATGAAGCTTCCCGTTGAAATCCGCGGCCACGCCATCGAGTGCCGCATCAACGCCGAAAACCCCGAAACCTTCGCCCCCTCGCCCGGCCGCATCACCGGCCTCAACCTCCCCGGCTCGATCGGCGTCCGCGTCGACACCCACGCCTACACCGACGGCGTCATTCCGCCCTACTACGACTCGCTGATCGCCAAGCTCATCGCCTACGGCCAGGACCGCACTGAAGCCATCGCCCGCATGCGCCGCGCCCTCGAAATGTTCGTCGTCGAAGGCATCTACACCACCATCCCCCTCCACCAGCGCATCCTCGAAGACCCCGACTTCCTCGCCGGCCGCCTCGACACCAAATTCCTCACCCGCCTCGGCAAATCCGCCGCCCGCACGTGAAGCCGGCGTAGGCGCGGTGTGGCACATTGTGCTATCTCTCGGATTTGGCACGCCGGACTACCGTGAATGTATCTTTGACCCCAGAACTGGACGCCTTCCTCGAGAGCCGCGTCAAATCCGGCCGGTACCAGACCACAAGCGAAGTGGTCCGCGAAGCGCTTCGGCTTCTGGAGCGCCACGAAGCCCAGCAGGAAGAAACCCTCCGCCGGCTCAAGGCCAAGCTCGAACACAGCGCCTCGCAGGCTGAACGAGGCGAGTTGCTCGACGGCGGCGAGGTGTTTGCCGGTCTCCGCCGCCTGATCGCCCCCCGGCCGGTCCGGAAGAAGAGGCGCCGGGATAAGAAGCGTGCACTCCCTACGGCGCCCCGTTCACTCACTGGTAACAAGCTGTCAACGGTCGCGGGGTAGCCACCCGATTTGCGACAGACGTCAGCGCTCCCCGATCGTTAACGACGCGGAACCGAAACCGAAACGCCGCTAGCCGGTGGTCACCGACGTCGCGCCTTCCCCCAGCCTGCCAGACCAGGTTCTCAAACCAAAACGTAATGGCCATCCCTCGAAGCCTGAACCGCCGGATACGCCCATAATCGGGATTTTCGCCGCACGCTCCGTATAACTCACCAGCGACCATCCTCGCGCGGTTGTACCAGTCGCTGGATCGCTCTTCCTTCTCGTCTGTCGCGAGAAGGTTCCAACTCAGGCGTTCACCGTCAGGCCCGAGAGCAAAGAGCGCGCACTGGAAGTCACCCGAGTAATTCATCTCGGACATGTCATCGTAGTCCCCGTTGTGGCACTCCAACTTATAAGTCGGAGTCCCGGCCCCGTTCTCGATCAAGAGCGTAAACGGCGTGTCGCCAGGCTTCGAAACGTCGAAGGTCCGAGAAACCTCCACAGGGCGGATTTCCGGCCAAGCAGCGGCGTCCGCTGCAAGCCCAAATCCGGCGCAGGCGAGCGCAACCGCAAGATGGATCCGCGTAAACCACATTAGTCAGGTGACTGCAGTAATTCCAGGCTGGGTCACCTCATTCGTGACCCAAAACGAGCGTGCTCGCACCCAGTCCCGCCACCGGCAAGAGCGCCGAACATTAGGCCACTGCAAGCCCCACCCACATTATTCCATTACAACCACGCCCCGCTCACCGCCGGCTTACCCGCTGCGCGACCGGAAAGCGATGCGGTCCATGTGTGGTAATCATCGGCGTACAAAGCCCGATGAGGAGCGCCGCCGCGACCACGCCACCGATACCCACCAACGCATACGAACTCCGCCGTGCGGTGCCGCTACTCGCCACGCGCATCACCCACAACCGCAACGGCCGCGAGAGGTGCGTAAAAAAAGCCATCACCGAAAGGCAGTAATAGGGCGCAAGGAAAACACCGTCCGGGCTCGAAAGCAAACCGCCCGGACCGGCCGAGGCATAGGTGAAATCCGGACCGCGATTTAACAACTCCCGTCCCAGCACCGCAATGGCGAGTGTGTGCGACCCCAGGAAAACCACGCTATACACGCCGCAGGCCAACTGAATCAGGTATTCGGCCGACCCACGCCGCGTGAACGCCTCCGCCCCCATCGCGAGTCCCGTGATCACTTGCAAAATCAGCAACCCGATCAGGATCGGTTCGGCGACCGGCGTGCGATAGGCCAGGCGAAGCAGCGAAGCGGACCAGGTATATGTTTCGGGGCTCTTGAGGATCGTCAGGTTCGTGGCCAGATGCGCCAGGATGAAAAGCCCGATCGCGATCGCGCTGACCGCGTGCACGAACTTGATTTTCGAGACCACCCTAGCAGAAAACATCGGCGCCGGATGAGCGATGCGCCACAACATCACAGCGGCGATCGCCGCCCACAGAGAAAACCAAACCAAGGTGCTCTTGTCCGGAATATGCACCACCGCCGACACGATGCCGGAGAACACGCGAAGCACCGGAGTGAGGATCAAGAGGATCCCCAGCCCGCGCCGAACCAGCGCCCGCTCGGTGGCCTCTCCCGAAGTTCGAACCAGCAGCCACACTCCGCACGCCGGAAACGCGAATACCAAAGCTGCGGCCAGCGTAAACAGCAAAACCTGCCCGGCCGACGACGGCATATGTGCTGCCAGAAAAACCGGCAACACCGTGAACGGATAAGCGACAGCCACGCCGGCCGCAGCCAAGCCCCACCAATACGGGCTTGCCTGTGCTTTCACGGCTGTGGCAATCATGGTTATGCGTGCCCGCAGCAGTCCGGGAAATTACGCGTGAAGGGCTGCTGCCCGTTGCCAAGTCTATCATCCAACCGCGGGGCTTCGAAGCTGCTGCTCCGCGCCGGGCCTCTACCGCACGGCCCGCATCACAACCGTAACCTCCGCCCGAGACGGACCGCCGGACCGGCAGACCCGGTTGACGTCTTGGCTGGAATAGCCCTCTTTATCCACGCGTCCGCTCATCGCTTCCCCATAGCGAACGAACCGAAAGATCCTCCCGAACGGGTCGCTCTCGCGCGTCTCGATCCCGGGAATTGTTTTCTGGTCCTCAAACCGAGCCCTCGGAATCGGAGCCCCTTGCGCGTCCCTGACCCTCAAGGTGAATTCACACCCGCCCGGAACAGCCCACTCCTCGCCGCTACAGCTTTCATACGTTAGATACACACGGCGGGTCTTCAACCAGTGAGGCATAAGGTATTCCACACTAGCAGCCCCACAGAGCCTTCCCCAAACTCGTATCGATACCAGCCCCGCAGGCGCGTCGCACAATCTTGCTCCGCCTCGCGCATCCGTCACCGCAGACGCAACCTGCCCGCCATCCTGTGCCTCTTCGGTAACCGTCACCCCACCTACGGCCGCGCCATCCGGGGAGCGGACCGTCACCTCAAAGGCACAGTACACATCTTGAGGCGTTGCCCCGCGCCCCAGCGCCACCGCGCCGACGAGCATTGCAAGCACCGTAACTGCGCGTCTCACTTGATGCAGTTAGTATAGACGGCCCGGTTGAAGCGGTAAGGCCGTCCTTCTGTCGCTACTGAGGCAGCCGGTAGAAACGAATTACGCTGCCCTCCCCTTCCGCCAGCACCCGGCCGTCCGGCGAAAGAGCATATCTACGACTTTCCTCAGTCGCCGCACTTCGCCGAATACCCCAGGGAACAGCACCGCCACCCGTCCACCAGACAATCATTTTGTTCGACCGGAAATGTTTTCAGGGTGGCGAAATTGCTCAAACAGCTAGCTTGGACGCGAATGGGTGGGGGTGAAGTGCAGGTGGTAGCGCGGGTGCCGCTCGAACCAGTCGCGGACCTCCGGGTGTTTGTGGGCGCCGAAGTTGTCGAGGATCAAGTGGATGGGATGACGACGTGGCGATGTCCGGTCGATGCGTTCCAGGAAACGGACGAACTCTTGGGGCCGATGGCGAGGCTGACATTGTGCAATCACGCGCCCAGCCTTCACATCCAGCGCGGCAAACAAGGTTGTGGTGCCGTGCCGTTCGTAGTCATGGCTTTGACGTGCTGGCACGCCCGGGCGTAGGGGCAGAATCGGCTGTGTCCGATCCAGCGCTTGAATCCGGCTCTTCTCATCGACACTCAAAACGAGGGCCCGCGTCGGAGGATGCAAGTACAACCCCACGATGTCCCGCACCTTGGTTACGAATTCGGGATCCGTGCTGAACTTGAACGACTCCACCCGGTGGGGCTGCAACCGATGCCGTCGCCAGATCCGGTGCACCGTGGCGGGGCTCACCTCCCGCGCTGCCGCCAGACAACGAACGCTCCAGTGTGTGGCATCGGCCGGTTGCGTGCGAAGGGTGGCTTCCACGATCGCCGCCTCCTGTTCGGCCGTAATGGTCTTCGGCCGGCCGGACCGAGGATGATCCAGCAGGAGTCCTTCCACCCCTTCGGCCTCGCACCGCCTGCTTCACAGCAACACCGTGGGAAGGCTGGTACCGAGATCGCGAGCCAACGCGTGGTTGGCCCGCCCGTCGGCCGCGACCAGCACGATATCGATGCGCAGCGCCACGCTCCGTGGCGTGCTGCGGTACCGCCTGACCTCCAATAGCTCTTCTCGCCCCGGTGCGGACAACCCAAGGGGTGGGGCGGCGGGCCGAGGCATGGTAACCCCAGTATGAACCCGTTGGTTCTATTAGTACAGAGACTTAAGAAACGTAACGCTAGCTGTCAGCAATTGTCAGAAAGCGACCATAGGAGCGAGCACAGTTCAAGGCATCTTCTTCCGCCTGTATCTTTAGCCCGCGACCAGGGTCGGAGCGGCCATGCCGGAGCCCCTGTACGACCGTGTAACGAAGTTTTCGCCGCGGGCATGCCCGTCAGGTAGGGCTTGACGCGCCGATGGCACGGATGCTTCCCGGAGGTGGAGGCATAACCAAGCTCCGCGAGTAACAGTACGCCCGCGGGGTGAACAGCGCGATGTTATCCATGGTTCACCCGAAGCCAATATCGAAGGATACCCGGGAGATTATCCAGTTGAAGATGCGCTTGGAAAGATCTAACATCCCACTAGGAAAGGACTCGCAGGAAGACGATCCGGAGATGCGCTCAGACATGGATCGCGACCTGATGGGCAGATATGTCCGGGTGCGAGGGAAGCCGGGCCGAGACGCTGAGAGGGCGGTAGCTTGTCTATGCGGTACCGGCAAGAGGGAGGAATTGTGCCGACGACTGATTCGCCACTTCCGTGGTACGCGCTGACGGTGAAGCATCACCATGAGAAAGCAGTGGCTCAAGCACTGTGCGGAAGGGACGTTGAGAACTACCTGCCGTTATATCGAAGCTTTCATCATTCGGCCGGGCGTAAGAGAGCGGTAGATTTGCCGTTGTTCCCGGGTTATGTGTTTTGCCGCCTGGACGTTAATCGCCGGCTGCCGGTGCTCATGATTCCGGGAGTAAGTGCGATCGTTTCCGTGGGGCGGACGCCTGTGCCGCTGCCGGAGGAGGAGATCGAGAACGTGAGGGCAATGGTGCAGTCCCAGCTGCAGGTTGCCCCACAACCGTTCCTTACCGCGGGGCAGGGGGTGTATATTGACCGCGGGCCATTGCAGGGAATACAGGGGACACTCGTAGGCAGCAAAGGAGAGTACCGGCTGATCGTCGCCATTGAACTGCTGCAGCGCGCCGTCTCGGCCGAGGTGGATATCGCGTGGGTGCGGCCGGCCGATGCAAGCGGCCTGAAGGCGGCGTGAGGCACGCTTCGCGCGGCGCGACGGCGCCATTCGATTCGCCATTATCGCAAGGCGGAAACCATGTTACGACCAGTTGCCGCGGTGTGTCTTGCGTTCGACTTTTCGGCGGAACTCGCCTCCGCGCAAGGTCCGCTCGGGGTGTGGACGGAATCCAGCCTTCAGCGGATCGGGGTAAGGGATGAGACTGGGCCGACACGGGATGTGGATCTCACGGGGGCGCGCGGGGAGGTTCTGTCGTTCCAGATCGCCATTCGTTCTTATACGGCGGGGACGACGGTCGACGGCGTAGCTTTCACCGATTTCAGCGACGGGTAGAACCACGTGATTCCGGCGGCCAAAGTGGCGGAGTATGTCGAACATTTTCTCCAGGTGAGCGAGGGGAGTCCGGACAATCAGGGCACGAACCGGCCGCTCGGAGCGGGTTGGTATGCCGATGCGCTTCTGCCGCTTCCCGTCCCGCCATTGACGGCCGGGCTGACGCAACCGCGTTGGGTGGATGTGAGCATCCCACGCGACGCGGGGCCCGGAGCCTACAACGGTGCGTTCACGGTGACCTCCGGCGGACAGGAGTTGACGGGGCCATTCATCTCACGGTGTGGCACTTCACGCTGCCGCTCCGGCCTGGACTGAAGTCAAGCTTCGGAATTGAGGACGACGTTCATCGGAGCGCAATCGAGGTTGATCTGCTGAAGCACAGAATCGCGCCGTCGGTGCCGACGGTAGAGAACGAGCGGGCCGACATCGACGAGTTCGGTTTAGCGACGGCGGGCGTTGGGGTGTGGAGCGGCTCAAATATCAGCGATTGTTCGATCAACCCAACGCCGTCGGTTCGGCAATTTCAGAGGCAAGCGAGAAAGCAGCAGCCAGACCTGATGCTGTACGACTATCCAGCGGATGAAATCGACGCCTGCACGAACCTATACGCCACATTGAAGGCGTGAGCTCGCAACATGCACGCAGCCGGGATCGCGAACCTGGTTACGATGACGCCGACGCCGGAGTTGCTTGACGACGGCTCCGGGACGGGGCGGTCGGCGATCGATATATGGGTGGTACTCCCCGTGATGTACTAGAGGGCACTTGACGCGGTGGCCATGGCACTGAGCAAGGGCGACGAGGTCTGGTTTTACAACGCGCTCTCGCAGGACAGCTATTCGCCGAAGTGGTTAGTCGATTACACGCCCGTGAACCTTCGCGTCCAGCCGGGGTTTCTCAATCAGAGCCTGGGACTAACCGGGCTGCTCTACTGGCGCGTCGATTTCTGGCCGGGGCCGCATTGGGATTCAGTGGACAATACGGGGGTTTTGGGGAATTACAACGCACCCGGAGATGGAATGCCGGTGTACGCGCTCGATGAGATCGGCATCCAAGGTGTTGCGCCGTCGATGAGGCTGAAGTGGCTGCGGGACGGCGTTCAGGATTACGACTACGTCGAGTTGTTGAAGGAGCACGGACTCGGCGATTGGGCGATGGCGGTTGTGCAGGAGGCGTACCGGGGCTGGCAGGAGTGGTCGGAGGATGCGCCTGTTCTGCTGAGCATACGCGAACAACTCGGCCAGCGGTTGGATCAGCTTGGAAGCGGCGGGAACTGAGCTCGGCAGCGGGGACGGTACCGGTACTGCAAGTACGGAATTTAGGAGGAACTCTTCCTTTCTTAACACCTAGCCCAGCTTCGGGCCGCGCGTCCACGGCGGACAATCGCCACATAAACGACATACTCCGCGATGTAAGCCGGACGGAGTGTTTTGCAGAGCGTTCAAACGGACTATGTACCTACGAAAGGTTGAGCGACATTACAAGGGGCGTCTGTATGTCCACTATTATCTGGTGGAATCAGTTCACACAAGCCGCGGTCCCCGGCAACTGACGGTGTATTCCCTAGGGGATCTGAAGCCGAAGCCGGCTGCAGAGTGGCTGGCCCTGTTCAAAGGAGCGGTAGACGCGTTAAGTGAACCGCGGCGTATCACGCCCGGTGTCATTACGGCGGCGCCCGGGAGGACAACGATTCAAACAAAGCATTTGCACCAGTAAACCCTCCTAGTTGGGCTGACTTAAGCCGATGGGAGGCAGGTGACGTTACCCGGCAAGGCCCGTGGTGTATGAAACTTTGAACCGGGATCGCGCCGGGAAATCCGTCGGCGACAGAAGGGCAGGGACTTAGGCGTGTCTCGTGGTTTGGCGAGTGCCGTGCTGTGTTAGTTTCAACGCCGGGTTAAGCGGCCCGGCGCCCGGAATTCATGGACCACGGCCACACACGCACGTCGGTACTGATCGGGGATGTCTTTCGGATGTACCTAACTGGTCTTCGGAAGATCCTGGAAGCAGACTTTCACATTGTGGGCGCCACGTGTGATGGGGGAGAACTCGTGCGCCTAGCGGGCGAGTTGAAGCCCGAGGTGATCGTATCGGAGATCCTGACGCAATTTTCGACGGCGGACGATCTGGCGCGCAGGGTTCTGGCCGCAAGCCGAAGCTCGCGGATCGTCGTTCTTACGGGTCATCGGGATGCGTGGTCGGCTCGCGAAGGCATTCGGGCCGGGGCTACCGCCTATATTCTGAAAGACGAGACGCCGCAGGAACTGATCGGTACGATCCGGGCGGTGGCGCGCGGGCGATGCGGTATTATCTCACCGGCGTTTGTGAAGGCAGGAGGGGATGGTGAGACGCTGGGCGTTCTCACGCCTCGCCAACTTCAAGTACTTCGCCTGATGGCGGAGGGACGCAGCCGTAAAGAGATTGCCGCAATTGTTGAAATTTCGATACGCACGGTGGAATTTCACAAGTGCGAACTGATGCGGCGGCTTGCGGTGCGCAACAGCAATGAACTGGTGGCGTTGGCGGTGCGTCACCGGCTGCTTGCGACCGGGCCGGCGCCGGGCATTTAACCCCCGTTCGAAGAGCCTTGCGGTTCGACATAGACAGCTCGTAAAGGGATGCCAATTCCGTGTTTAAACGCGCCATCGTTCCCGGCGAACTGCAGGTGGCGAATTCCCAACTGAGCCAATTCGAACCGGCTCTTTGTGCCGAGCTTTTCGTAGAGGCGGGACAGATACACTTTTACAGTTCCTTCGGTGATCGACAGTTCCGAGGCGATTTCTTTGTTTTTCCGGCCTTCGGCGACGAGGCGAACGAGTTGGGATTGCCTAGGCGTCAGGGAGATCCGGCTGCAGGTGAGATGGCTTGCGGTGAGTTCCTTGTCGAACCATAACTCACCCTGATGAACCTTCTGCAGGCACTTTAGAAGCAGTTCGGTAGAGCAAGTGCGCGGAAGGATGCCCCGGACGCCGAGTTCCATGGCCTGGTGGGCGACCTCTCGCGGGATCGAGTGGGCCCAGATGACGACGCGGCAGCCGGGCGTCAGTTCTCGTAGCTGACGCAGGACGCCGAAATGCAACGCGGGAGTCAGGCTGAGCAGCGCGATATCGGGGCGGTGTTTCTGGACGGCATGGACGATATCGCCGGAACTATTTACTGTTTTTGCGACCGTGATGTCTTCGGTGTGGCCGAATAGAAAATCTATCGCTTCTGAAACCGCCGGTTCATCGAAGTACGTTACCAATCGCATGCGTGTTGCCCTCCTCCCCCGTGCCCGAAGCAGTTACGGCGCGCGATCCTAGCCGCGCCGGGTAGCCAGAGAGGCGTTGCGTGGCGCTCCGGCGGGCGAATGCGACCGCGACCGTTGTAAGTGTCTGCAATTGGGTTGCCGCGACGGCTCACTATGTGACCGATGCGCAACGTGAAGTGGCTAACCATGGCCGTGCGAACCGGAGTCATTGTGCGTGAAACTTTGCGAGAGGCTAGTTTCCCGAATACCGGCCGCGCGCCGGATTTCTGCGTCGTGCGCACGCGCCGATTTTCTGTCCCATACAAGATGAGTGAATCCGGCCGCGTGCTTCGTTTCGCTGGGCGGCGCTGGCACATGGCGTGCACACTTTGTAAGAAAGCAGGCAGATATGACTGCAGGGGTTGGGAGAACGGCGTGCCGGTCCGCGGAGCGAGCGCCCGGACAGCCTGCGTTAGCGGTCGATCTCGACGGAACGCTGGTAAAGACCGACCTGCTTCTTGAAGCCGTCATAGGCCTGCTGAAGAAGAAGCCGTGGCGCCTTTTCAGCCTTCCGATCTGGCTGTTCAGGGGGGTGGCTTATCTTAAGCATCAAGTGGCGCGCCTTTCCCCGATCGATGCGAAGACTCTTCCCTATCGCGAGGAGTTTACCGAGTACCTGAAGTCCCAGCGCGCCGAGGGGCGTACGATCGTACTGGCCACGGCCGGCGACATTGAGCCCGCGCGGCACGTCGCCGATCACCTGCGGCTGTTCGATTTGATCCTTGCCAGCGACGGTGTCACGAATCTCGCCGGGAAGGCGAAGCGCCGGCGGCTGGTAGAGCAGTTTGGGGAGAAGGGCTTCGATTACGCGGGAAACAGCCGGCGGGACATACCGGTGTGGGCGGCGGCGCGGAGAGCGATCGTTGTGAATCCGAGCCCGCTGGTCCGCTCCGGGGTCGCCCGAGTCGCGGACGTGGACCGTGTATTCGAGGAACGCGGCAAGAGCCTGGGCGATTACCTCCGGCCGCTACGTCCGCAGCATTGGTTGAAGAACCTGTTACTCTTTGTTCCTTTGCTTGCGGCTCACCGGGGAGACGATATCGCCGCGATCGGGACCCTGGCGCTGGCGTTCGTGGCGTTCGGCAGCGTTGCCTCGTGCGGGTATCTGATAAACGACTTACTCGATCTATCCGCGGATCGGAGCCATCCGAACAAGCATCGGCGGCCGTTTGCTTCGGGCGAGATGCCACTGGGCTATGCGTTCGCGATGATACCGGTTCTGGCTACGGCCGGCTTTCTCATTGCGATGTCTGTGCCGGGCCTGTTTGTTTTCGTGGTGTTGATTTACCTGACGTTGAGCCTGCTGTACTCGTTATATGTCAAGCAGGTTGTGATTCTCGACGTGATTTTTCTTGCCGGTCTGTACACGATACGGATCCTGGCGGGATCCGCAGCGGTTCACGTCCGGCCGTCGCAGTGGCTGCTGGCGTTTTCCACGTTCCTATTTTTGAGTCTGGCGCTGGCGAAGAGGTACGGTGAGCTTACGTTGATGAGACGGGTGCAGGGCGAACATGCGCGAGCCCGGAGCTACGAGCTATCCGATGGCGATGTTCTGGCGGGGATGGGGATTTCCAGCGGTTATGTGGCCGTGCTGGTTCTAGCGCTCCACATCAACAGCGACGTGGCTCACGTCTTGTATGCGCGGTACGAACTGCTTTGGTTGCTGTGCCCCCTGCTGCTTTACTGGATCAGCACGGTGTGGCTCAGGGCGCACCGCGGGGAATTGCCCGACGATCCGCTGGTTTTTGCGATGAAAGACCGGGCGAGCCAAATTGTAGTTCTGCTGATGTGCATCGTCATCCTGCTGGCGTTATGAAACTTCGCACAGCGGCGGCGTGGGCATTCCTGGTTCCTCTCGTCGGATTCGCGGTGCGGAACCAAGAGGCGGGACGCGAGGCCATTGGGCCGAAGACGATTCTGGAGCTGCAGCCCTATCGAGAGACGAGTAACTTGCGCGTGCAGGGGAAACAAGGGCAAGCGGGGACGGTGACGCTGGTTAACCTGAATCCGCGCATAAATGCCTGGTATCTTCTGGATCTGAAGTGGGACGGTGGCGGGGGGGAACGGCTTATCACCTGGAGAACCCAAACCCGGGCGGGAGGAAGGTAGTTGTCGAGCAGACGTATCCGGCAGGAATCGTAATACTCGAGGGGAACCGGCGGTACGCTTGTCCGATTTCCTGGGACGATCGTCCGAACGCCTTCGAGAAGGGGAAAACGTCGCCGCAAGTTTATTATCCGTTGTGCGACGGGCGAATTTACCTGCGCAACGCGGCCACGGGACATCGGACGACACTCGAGGGCGCGACTGAGTTTCTTCGCGAGCACGTCTGGGGCGGGGAGAATATCATCGCGCTTGGGCATATTCTTCTCGGAGACGTGCACCGCGAGACGGGAAAGACGCAGGAGGAAGGCAAGCCGACCGGCGGGGCGACGGAACAGTTCAACGACCGCCCGCTTCCGGCGATGATCGATGGTAGATTCGCGTCTCAACTTCTGACTGCCGGCAGCCTGGGAATCGCGACGGAGAAACGGGCGCCGACCGGCCTTAGCCCAGGAGTCTGGTATCCGTCCGCCGGCAACCAAGGCGTGTTCGTCAGTATTGTCCAGCCGAATCTCATCGACGCCGCGCTTTTCAAGACTTACACGGGACGGGTGAATGCGCTGGACGGACCGGAAGCCAGCGCTTTGTGTTATTCCGCCGCCTTCGATCTCGCCCGGTTTGAGCTTGGCTTCGCTCTCGGCACGGAGCATCCGAAGGTGGGGTGGTCGGCGCACATGCTGGCAAGCATGCGCGATCCCAAGCTGCCCGGACCGGACGGTATTGGCACGATCAGCCCACTCGTTGCTACAGGCCTGGTGAGCCCGCGGGATGCTCCAAGAACGGTGGCGACATTCACCGGCGGTTTCAAGCGGGCGCGCGGAGCCTTCAAGTACGGCGACCTCGCCCTGCGCAACTACGGGACGCACTACGGCTTTCTGGAAGACGGAGTGGTGCTGAGCAAACTCCAGCCTGGCTTAGCGACGGTGTTCACGCTCGACGACGGAACGCTTGCGATGAAGACCTGGACGGAAGCCGACAACGCTGCGCTGCCGCGGATCCGCCATGCGCGGCAGAACGGGGCCCCGGTGATCGAATTCGATCCCGCGTCGAAAACGGGCGTTCCGGGGGCGCTGGTGAACCGCTGGGGTCCGGGTAACTGGTCGGGATCGCAGGATATGAAGCTGCGGACGATGCGCTCTGGCATCGCGATGGCGCGCAATGGAGCGAAGCGGTTCCTTATCTATTCCGTGTTCACCTCCCCCACGCCGTCGGCGATGGCGCGTGTGTTTCAGGCCTACCGGTGCGATTACGCGATGCTGCTGGACATGAATGCGCTGGAACATACTTACTTTGCGCTTTATCGCAGGTCGGGATCGCAGCTTTTGGTCGACCACCTGATTCAGCAGATGAACACGCTGGGTAAGGCCGTCTCGGGCGAGTTAGTCCCGCGGTTCCTCGGCTACCCGGACAATCGCGATTTCTTCTACGTAACGCGGCGGTGAAGGGGTGGTGTGCCATGAAATTCCCTGGTTTCGCGATGGCGGCGGCGATCGTTCAGGCCGGCGCGACGATTGCGGGGCAGAGCGCTTCCTTTCAAGAGCAAAACGAGGCGCTGTTCCGGGATTTGCAGCGGGTTCATCAGCTCACGGACGATCAGATGACTGCGATTCGCGAGCTTTTCGCCCGGTCCGGCTATGCCGGCCAGGGCAATCCGGCGGTTGCCAGGCATCCGATGACGCCGGAGCAGGCGAGGGCGAAGCTGAAAAAGCTTGGCGTCAACTACGACAATCCCCGGTTCGAGAAAAT
>JAJYCN010000130.1 GCA_021778335.1 Acidobacteriota bacterium
CGCGCGCCGCCTCGCCCGGCGGCGCCAGCAGCGTCTGGCTTCCTGAGAGCGCGGTGCAGACCGTGCATTCGAGTCCCGAATCGGCGAGCGCGCGGCGCACCTTCGCCATCGGAAACCCTTCGAAGGAAAACCGCGCGATCTCGACGCCGTCGAAACCGCCCGCCTTGATGCGTTCGAGCAGCGGAAAATGCTCCTCACCGAACGCGGCGGTCCACAGCAGAGTGTTGATGCCGAACTTCATCCCAGGACCGCGGCCGGCTCAGGCACCATGGCTTCGAGCGGGTCCAGCACCATCGGCGGCACATCGGGGTTATGCGGCCCGAAGTGCTTTAAGATAACAAGATCGTCGGTGGCGCTCGTGTTGGTGATCTTCACCCCGCGCGTAGCTGCCCCGGCGGAGACGAACAACTCGTCCTGGGTCATCTGGCCGAAGCGGATCAGCGTCGGCGTTTCGACCGCGTGCACGCCGATCGAACCATGGCCCTGCGCCAGAATCAGCCCGTACGCCACCGCGTCGCGGATCACCACGGTCCGGCCCGGATGCACGGTCAGTTCCTTCGCCGAGTAATACTGCGGCGCGGCGTAAGTAATCCACTTCTCGATGTAGCCGTCTTCGAGCATCGCCGCTTCGTCGCGCACCGGCTTGGGGAAGAAGCGGTTGTGATTGCAGAACTCGGGATCGACGTTGGCTTCCCAGTCGAGCATGCCGAGAATGTAGTCGTAGTCGTGATGATGTTCGGGCGGAACGTCTTTGACGAGCAGGTCCCAGGGCACGAAGCGCCCATCGACGAGGGACTGGAACATGGCGAAGACGTCGGAGTTCACCTGTGGCTCGTAGGTCACCAGAGAGCCGGGCGCGTGAAGCACGCCGGGGTTGATCTGCCAGCCGCTGCCGGGCTGCAGTTTGTAGGCGCGCGA
Source organism: Acidobacteriota bacterium (assembly GCA_021778335.1). Taxonomy (GTDB): domain Bacteria; phylum Acidobacteriota; class Terriglobia; order Bryobacterales; family Bryobacteraceae; genus JAJYKC01. The sequence continues at coordinate 919 of JAJYCN010000130.1, forward strand.
GTGATACAGGATGCCATTGTCGCCTTCATTCCAGCGGTCCAGACACCGCCGGATGTCGTCCTTCGTCGTGCCGGGCTCGAGGCCCATGAAGGTATAGGCGAAGTCGTTCCGAAGCTGGTTGTACTGGGTGGGGAAGTAATACGCCTCGGGCTTGGGTTTGCGGCCGACGCGGGCGGCGAACTCGGCGTTCTGGTGAATGTGATGCGGGATGGGGCCGAGGTTGTCGAAGAACTTGCAGAGCACGTTCCAGCCGCCCTCGCGCCGCATCACGTCGGCGCCGAGAAACTCGCCGCCCAGCAGTTCGACGGCTTCGCGAAGCTGAACGCGGCGGCCGTCATAGTCGATGTAGCTCAGGCCCTCGTCCTCCGGCGTACCGGGGCCGTTGTCGGCGTGGGTGGTCGAGGAGAACCAGCGCTCGTCGATGCCGCCGCGATGGGCGCCTAGGGCATAAAGATCCCGCGGGTCGAGCCGGAGCCGTCCGCCGGGAACGAGAAACGCGCGCGGCACCCAGGCCGGCGCCAGACGCACAATGCCTTCGCCGCGAGCCAGGGCTTCGCGCAGGAGGGAGGAATGATTCATGGAGGTCACTTGATCCGAGGATACTTATTCTACCGGCTTGGCGGTGTGCCGCGCGCGGCGTTCTCCTTGGAATGGATCCGGAGCAGGATGGGTTCGGGCGCCGCGTAGAGCGATTGCAGCGGCGAACGCGTCTCGACGCGGCCGGCGATGTAAACCAATTGCTCGCCGGGTTCGGCATCCGGCAGAGCTTCCAACGTGACGGTCCGCGTTGCCTCGTTTTCGTTCAGCAGCACACCGTTCAGGCCGACGCTGGGAATGAGTACGCCGGGCGGAAGGTTCAGGACCTCAACGGGGACGCGCCCTCCGAAGCCGTTCTGCCGGGTTGCGTGGACAGTGAAGGTGACGCTTGAGCCGGGCGAGAGGTCGAGCGTGCGCGTGCCGGCGGCCATGAGCACATCGGGCGCGGGCATAAGGGAAACCAGCGTCAGCGGATCGGCCGAGTTGGCCTGGTGCGTGCGTCCGCCGGCCGTGCCTACGATCTTCAGCGGCTCGGCGGTCGAGAGCGTGGCGCCGGCGTCGGCGCTGAGCAGGATGGTGCAGGAGATCTGATCGGGCCGGATGACGCCGATGGAGGCGTGCAGGCCTTTGGGCAGACGGTCCACTCGAACCTGGATCGGGCCGTTGAACTCGTCGATGCGCCGCGCTTCGACCGTAACCGGAACGGCGCCGCCACGCGGCACGCTTGGATTGGCGGGCGTTGCGCTGAGCCGGAAGTCCGGCCGCGGGTTACGGATGTCGAGACGGTAAGCGTAGTCGTCGCCGCCCAGGCCACCGACATCGTGGATGCGGACGAGGTAGTCGCCGTCGGCGGGTGCCGTGAAGTGGACGAGCGAATCCTTGCTGTAGCCGGGTCCGCCGTCATCGTTCTGGAAATAGAGCGGCACGAGCGGCAGGCCGTTGGGCGTGAAATGCTTGCCCGGCGGATAGATGAGGACCTTGTAAACCGGCTTGTCGATGGAATGATCCTCGGTGGTGGTGTCGAAGTAAGCCAGGCGCTGGCCGTCGATGGCTTCAAAGCGCGTGTCTTCGTCGGGACCTTTGGGCAGAACCGAGAGGCGGATGATCTCGTTGCCGATCATGATGTAGTCGCCGGGTTCCATGCCGGTCCAGGAGATGAGCCGTATGCCGGCGGTAGCCGAGTCGCGCTCGCTGAGTGTGGTGGTGGTCGACAGCACGGCGCGAGCCTGCGCGCGCTCGATGCGCTTGCCGTTTGCGTCGAGCACCTCAAGATACGAGTCGAGCGGCGAGCCGAGGCGGCGGGCCTGGACTTCGAGAATGACCTTTTCGCCCGCGCGCGCGTGGAAGCGGTAGTAATCGGAGACCGGCTGGTTGTTGGCCGGCGCGGCGATGTGGCCGTTGATGGTGACGGGGAGCGAAACGGGTTGCGCGGACGCGGCGGTGTGGTTCGCGTTGGTGGAGGCGGCTTCGGGGTTCGTGCCGACGGCGAGGCGGATCTCGTTGTAGGCGAGGCCGGAGCTGGCCTTGGGCCGGAGGGCGAGCGAATCTTCGTCATCGAGAACCTCGCGCACAACGGAGCCACTCGGCGATGCCGGTCGCGGCCCTGTGCGCTCCCAACCGGGCTCGGGCGTGCCGGACACATCCACTTTCGATGGGTCGAGGTTCCAGCCGTAGAGTGAGATAGGCGCGTGTGAGCCTTCGCGCAAGCCGAGAGGGCTGGCGTGGTCGAGCAGCGGGAAGGCGCCCGCAAGGATGCGATAGAAGTTCGAAGCGCGGCCGGAGGAGTCCAAGTCGGCAACGCGTATGTAATAGGTTCCGGCCTTGGCGAAGCGCCAGGAGAACCAGAGGGCGTCCTTTCCGCCGTCGGCGCCGAATTCTTTCAGCACGGTCTGGTCTTCGTTAAGGATTGACACGTCAGGCTGCAGCGTCGAGCCGATCAACATCGCTTCGTTGTAGAAGACGACCTGCTCGCCCGAGTCAACGTGGAGCTTAAAGAGGTCGATGTCGCCGGGTTTCGAGATGGCTCCGGTGAGGATGGCGGGCAGGAAAGTTTCGACGGCCTGCTCGGGGGTGTCGTTGGGCTCCATGTCCGGGCTTTCGCCAATGTAGGGCTCGATGAGAAATCGGCCTTCGGCGGTGGCGCCGAGAGGCGTAAGCAGGCGGAAGCGGACCGGGCCGATGGGCGCGTCCGGCGGGACGTTTAGTTCGACGGTGACCTGGTTGCGCGGGGGAAGCGGGCCGAGATCGACGGTGGAGAGAGTACCGTTGGAGCCGAGGCGGATGTCGGACAGGTCGGGGAGTTCCTTGACGCGGAGGATGCGGCCGGTGAGGCCCGGTTGATCGAAATAGATGTGCGTTGCGCCGGCGAGGTTGAGGCCGGTGATGTCGATGTCTGTTGTTGCGCCGCGCGCGACGCCGAGCGGGGCGACGGAAGCGAGCGTAGGCGGCGTGGTTCGGTTGCCGGTGGGCGAGTCGAGACGCGCGGCGCTTAGCGTGGCGGCGAGCAGGAGAGTTAAGAGGATTCGCATGGCGTTCACCGGGCTGCGCGCACCGTGCCGGCGGCGGGCGGGAGATTGTAGATGGTCCAGGAGCCGTCGATGCGTCCGGCGGCGAAGCGGCGGCCGTCGGGGGAGAATTGCAGGCCGTCGACCCAATCGGGTTGTTTCGTAAACGAGGCGAGTTCAGTGAGGTCGCGCGAGTCGAGGACTTTGATTGTGCCGTCGGCCGAGGAAGAAAGAATCGTTTTGCCGTCGGGCGACCAGGCGAGGCGGAGAATCGAGTCCTCGTGGGCGATCAGGGAGGCGAGCAGGGCGCCGGAGTTGGGGCCGAGTTGCCAGACGCGGATGGTTTTGTCGAGCCCGGCGGCGACCACGCGTGGGCCTGTGGGGTCGAGGGCGAGGGTGTTGATGCCGTCCTGCGGTTCGGACAGCGTGTAGAGGCGCTCGCCGGTTGCGACGTCCCAGATTTTCACGGTGCGGTCCGCTGCGCCGGAGACGAGACGCTTGCCGTCGGAGGTGAAGGCGAGCGCGTAGACGGCGTCGATGTGGTCCTTGAGCGTGCGGATTTCCTTGCCGGTGGAATCATCCCAGAGTTTGATGAGCTTGTCGTAGCTGGAGGTGGCGAGCGTTTTGCCGTCCGGGGAAAAGGCGAGGCCGTAGATGACGTCGGAGTGGCCGGTGAAGGTGAGAAGGCGATTATGGGAGGCGACGTCCCAGATCTGGACTTCGCCCTGGCGCGCGGGGAGACCGCCGGACGCGGCGAGCAGGCGTCCATCGCGGGAGAAGACGACGTCGCGGATGACGGAGGCGCCTCCTTGGAGTGTGGCGAGGGTTTGGCGGGTCGAGGGATCGACGAGGCGGACCTCGCGGAAGCCGGCGACGGCGAGGAGTTTGCCATCGGGACTCCAGGCGAGATCGAAGATGCGCCGCGGGACGGGGTGTTCGGGGTTGATGTGCGGGAGAGAGGCGGGGGCGGACGTAAGGACGGTTTCTTCACCGGGTGGGGGCGCATTCGCGCCGGCGTCGATCCAGGCGCGGATGGCTTCGACCGATGCGTCGGGGAGTTTCGTGCCGTCCATGGGCATGGCGGGCATGATCTTCGCCGTAATCAGGAGGTAGAGCCGGCTATCGGCGGAGTGGCCGGGGACGATGTCGGGGCCGGTGCTGCCGCCTTTCATGAGGCTCGAATAGGTGTCGATGCTGAGGCCGCCCATGTGGACTTTCGAGGCGTGGCATCCGGCGCAGCGTTCGCGGAGGATGGGGGCGATGTCTTTCGAAAATGTGGGCGCGTCCGCGGCGTAGGTGAAGGTTGCGAACGCGGCCGCGAGGAGGACGATGGTGATTGTGCGTGGGGGGATTGGGTGGATCGAGGGGATCGCTCCCTCGCGGTCGCGGCTCGGTTTGGTTTCGGGGTTGGCGGCGCGGCGGATGGCGGCGGGGCCGTTGACGAGATGGGTGAGTGGGCGCATCAGTAGTTAAAGAGGAAGGCCTTGGAGGTGAGCAGGGCCCAGGTCATGTCAACGAGCGCGTCGCGGCGGGCTTCGGTGCGCGTGTAGGCCGGACCCGTTTGGGGCTCGGCTTGGGAGAGTGCAGTGAGCATGCGCTGCTTCTCTTCCGCGGTCGGGTAGCGGCTGTAGGCGGAGAGGAAGAGTTGATCGAGGATGCGCGAATCCGAGAGGCCGAGTTTGACGAACAGAGTGACGTTGCCGCCGGCGTCGCTCAGTTTTTTGTTGAGCGTGTCGCCGTTGATGATTTTGAGAGCCTGGCCGACGGTCGGGTCGTTGGTGCGTTCGCTCGAATCGCAGAGGATGCGCGCGGGGCGGCCGAAGGTGGTGAGGAACTGCGAGGGAACCTGGGTGTCGGGCAGTTGCAGTGCGCGGGTTCCCTTGGGATAGCCGGCGAAGGCGGTGGGCACGCCGGTGACCTGGGAGTAAGCGTCGAGGATGACCTCGGCGGGCAGGCGTTTGACGATGTATTTCGAGTAAAAAATATCGTCGTTCTCATTGGTTTCATTCGCCGTGGAGGAAAGCTGGTAGGCCGAGGAATTCATGATGAGGCGAATGACGTGCTTGATGTCGTAGCCGTGCTTGACGAAGTCGGCGGAAAGCGCGGCGAGCAGCGGTTCATTGGAAGCCGGGTTGGTGGCGCGGAGATCGTCGACGGGGTTGACGATGCCGCGGCCGAAGAAGTTGCCCCAGACGCGGTTAACGACGTTGCGCGCGAAGTAGGGATTGGACGGGCTGGACATCCAACTGAAGAACGCGGCGCGGCGGTCGGCGGTGGAGTCGAGCGGCATGGGTTTGCCGTCGAGCGGGGTGGGCGGAAGGGCGCGGAGCAGGCGAGGATGGAGATACTCGCCGGAAGTTTTGACGTAGACGACGGGGTCGTTGGCGCTGGATCCGTTCTTGATGCCGACGCGCGAGAAGAGGTTGACCATCTCGTAGTACTGGGTTTGGGTCCACTTCTCGAGCGGGTGATTGTGGCAGCGGGCGCAAGTGATGCGCTGGCCGAGGAAAGCCTCGGTGGAGGTCTCCATCAGGTCGATGGGGTCCTTGTGAATGAGGAAGTAATTGAGCGCGCCGTTTTCCCGCGTGCCGCCGGCGCCTAGGAAGATGTCGGCGGCCATGCGGTTCCAGGGCTTGTTCTCGGCGACGCTTGTGTGAATCCAATCATAGAACGCCCACATGGACACGGGGCGGAGCTTACGGCTGGAGACTAAGAAGACGTCGGACCACTTATAGGCCCAATAATCGACGTAATCGTCGCCGCCGAGTAACTTGTCGATCAGGCGGGCGCGCTTATCGGGAGACTTATCGGCGAGGAAGGATTCGACATCGGCGGCGGTGGGCAGAAGGCCGGTCGCGTCAAGATAGGCGCGGCGGATGAATTCGGAATCCGTGCAGAGGCCGGACGGCGCGATGTGGAGGCGCTGAAGTTTCTCGACGACAAAATCGTCGATGAAGTTGTGATGGGGGAAGCGGTTGTAAGCCGTCGAGTCGATTTTATTGGCGTAGGGTACGGTGAGGCGGGAGTAGAGGACGCGGCTGGAGTACCAGAGTGTGATGGCGGCTTCGCCGGGGCCGTTCATTTTGACCAAGCCGTCCTGGTCGACGGAGGCAGTTGCGTCGTTGTTGGATGAGTATTTGACCCAGCGGGTGACATCGCGGGCTTCGCCGTTGGAGTAAGTGGCGCGGACGACTAACTGCTGGTGGTCGCCGGGGGAGAGCGTAGCGGCGGCGGGGAAGACTTCGAGTCCGGTGACGGTGGGCTCGGTGGGGCTGGGCGGCGGGGCGCCTTCGGCGATCCAGCCGGAGATGATCTTGTATTCAAGCGAAGTGGGCGAGAAGCGGTGGCCGCCGCCGTGGGGGATGGTGGCGGTGGGCTTCAAGAGGATGAGGCTCGTGGCGGGGTCTTCGAGCGAGACGCGCCGGGCGACGGATTCGCGGGTAAGCGTGTAGTAATCGGTGAGGGGGTCGTAGCCGCGGAGCGTAAGTTTGAAGCCGTTCTTGCCGGCGAGGGCTCCGTGGCAGGCGCCCTGATTGCAACCGACCTTGCTCATCACGGGGATGACGTCGTTCTGAAAGCTCCAGGTGTAGGGCACGTGGGAGTGAACGATGTGGACGGTGACGGAGGCGGTGAGGCCGGCGGCGTGGGCGGCGATGACGGCGTCGCCATCGCTGACCGGAGTCACCTCGCCCGTAGCGCTGACGGCGGCGACCCGCGGGGCGGAGGAGGACCACTGGGTTTCGCGGGTGAGGTCCTTATTTACCCCGTCGGAGGATTCTTCCACGATGAGCGTCTGGCGGGCCTGCGGGCCGTTGAGCGTGATCTCGGACGGCAGGACGGCGAGCGTGGGAGCGGCTGATGCCAGGGAAGCGGCGAAGAGGGCGGGGATGAGGCGGTTCATGCGAATAGCTCGTGGATCGGCTCGGTGCCGCGTTCGACAACGGGAATGGGACGGCCCTGGGCGCCGGGGAGTTCGAGGCGGAGGTCGATACCGAGGGCATGGAATGCGGTGGCTGCCACTTCGCCAGGGTTGACCGGGCGGTCTTTGGGCGAGCCGCCGAGGTCGTCGGAGGCGCCGACGATTTGGCCGCCTTTGACGCCGCCGCCGGCCATGAGGACGGTCCAGCATTGAGGCCAGTGGTCGCGACCGCCGGCGGGATTGACCTTGGGGGTGCGGCCGAATTCGCCGAAGGCGAGGACCATGGTGTTATCGAGGAGGCCGCGGTCGTGGAGGTCGGAGAGAAGGGAACTATAGGCCATGTCGAACATGGGTCCGACGAGGTCCTTGTAACAGGAGATGGGGCTGAAGGGTTTCGAGCCGTGGATGTCCCAGGTGATTTCGTCGAAGACGGTTTCGAACATGTTGACGGTGACGAAGCGGACGCCGGCTTCGATGAGGCGGCGGGCGAGGAGGCAGCCCTGGCCGAAGCGATTTTCGCCGTAGCGGTTGCGGACCTCTTCCGGTTCGTCGTGAAGGGCGAAGGCGGCGCGGGCTTTCTTCGACGACATGAGCGTGTAGGCCTGGTGGAAAGTGGAATCCAACAGCCGCGCGTCCTGACTCGTTTCAAAGCGGCTGACTGAGGAGTCGACCATCGCGTGCCAGTCGCGGCGGCGATCGACACGGAGGGCGCTGAGGTAGTCCGGGGGGAGCAGGTCCGGCACGCGGAAGTTGGGGTCGGAGGGGTCGGCGTTGAGGACGAAGGGGTCGTAGGTTTTGCCGAGGAAGCCGGCGGTCTGGCCGTGGGGCATATTGCCGCCGGTGTTGCCGATGGGGTGGGGAAGCAGGACGTGGGAGGGAACGTCGCCACGTGGGCCTTTGACCTTAGTAAGGACGCAGCCGACGTGCGGGTATTCGACGCCGCCCTGGAAGAGGCGTCCGGTCTGCATCATCTGATGTCCGGTGTCGTGGACGGCGGCGGCGGTGTGATAGCAGCTTCGGATGAGCGCATATTTGTCGGCGTGTTTAGCCATGCGCGGGAAATTTTCGGAAATTTCGATGCCGGGGACGTTGGTTTTTATCGGCTTATACGGGCCGCGAATTTCGACCGGGGCGTTGGGTTTCATGTCCCAGGTGTCGAGTTGGCTGGGGCCGCCGACGAGCATGAGGAGGATGCAGTTGACGTCCTTCTTATTGGGGTCGACGGCGCCGAGGGCGTTGAGGCCGGCCATTTGAGTGAGTCCGAGGCCGAGAAGCGAGAGGGAACCGGCGTGGAGGAAATCGCGGCGGCGAAGACCGTCGCAGAACTCAACGGCGCGATCTGCATCGAGACGGAACATGGCGCCTCCTATAAATGATGGATTGGCATCGCGCGGTTTGCGGGCTCGCGTGAATGCCGGTATAAAACTGGGGTCATTCTATCACCGGGGGAAGTGGGTTGGGACAGGGGGTGGTTGCGCGGGGTCGTGCGAGGGCGGCGGGGACCAGGTGTTTGGTTTCGCGGTTGCTTCGGAGGAAGCGGTAGATGGCGTTACAACGCGTGTGAGCAAAGTGGGGGCGTGCGTCATTGGGCGGGGGAAGTGGGTTTGGATTTAGAGACATAGCGGGATGACGCAAGAATGACGCACGGGGTGGGAGAGGAGCGGGAAGGGAGGTGGGGCGGCGCGTTGCGGGTGCGGGGGTGCTGGATGCGTCGAACATGAGGGTTTGGTCGATCCTTTCTTCGCGCGGGCGTGGGGGCCCGGGCTTGATTCCGGTGTAGCAGGAGGTGCGTGAGAGCGTAGATGGGCGTGGGCTGGAAGTGGTTGATGTTGCGGGAGATTTGGGTGAGGAAGGAGCGGTGACCAGTTTGTTGCAACGACCGAATGGCTTCTGGTTCCCGGGGGTTTGGGCCTGGCGGTGGGACCGGATGGCGCGCCTCGACATGGCGGCCGCTGTGTTGGAGGGAGGCGATTTCGAGGCCGCGAAGGTGGGCGGTTTCGGGTGCGATTTGTTCCGCGCGTCCGACGAAGTTGACGGGGACGGGATTCTTTTCTGGTGCCCAGGTTTCGAGTAGATGTGATGGCTGCGGCTGATGCGGCGGAGAACCCATCCGTTCTTCTCGATCAGCCGGCACATCTCCAGGCCGGTGATCTGTCTCAAATAGCAACGTCGAGAATTTGGATGTGCTCGTCCGGTTCTCGCCCTTCTTCTTTCAGGACTTCGAGGACGCCTGCTATGGCTTCACGGATGTTAGCCTTCAGCTCGTCGACCGATTCGCCCTGGGAGTAACAACCGGGCAGTGCGGGGACTTCGGCCCAGTAACCCCCGTCCGGATCCTCATGGATGACGATGGCGTAGGTCAGCACGCCTCGATTCTGGCACTGGCTGAGGATTGGCCATGCGAGTGGCGGTAGGCTGATTTCGACTTCTGGGAACCTTGGACGGCGGCTTAGTGGCGGCGGGACTCGGTGATCCCTTTCGCGTGGGGTGGTATGGCGATGAGACCGGAATCGAGGAGATTCCGGATCGTACTATCTTTGCGACGAGTGGGTGCGCTCGCGAGGAGAGATGAAAGATGCCGTTAGAAAGCACCTTCAGGACTGGGCTTCGAGTTTTTGTGCGGTGTCAGTACCACAGACGGTAGCGAGCCCGACGAGGAGTTCCACTTCGGCGCGATGGGTTGCTTCGCCTTCGGTTCGATGGCGTCCATGGTTCGAGGCGAAGCCGGAGATTTGTTGGGCATTCGGGTGGTCGACCAGATTACGAGTTGGATGGGTTCGGTGAGATGGAACATCGCGAGTAAGGGGCAGGTGGTCCGGGGAATTATCGTCGTTGGGCGGCCGAGTGAGCGATTGGAGTATTCGCTAGATCTGATACTTGATGTTAGAGTGCGGACGTTCTTCCGAGCGGAGGACGCGGCGGTTCACGACAGGGACCTGGCGGCCGACGGGCTTGCGTTTTCAACGTATCTTTTCCATCGGGACGATTCCAACCGGTCCACCGCGGCCCTCGCGGCGCCGTTGTAGTCGGGGAAAATCGTGGCGCCGGTGACGTGGTACATTTCACACAGTTTGAGCACTTCCGGCGCCTCGGACGCGGGGACCGTCACTTTTGGCAGGTGGGGCGGATGGTGGTTCGCGATGTACTCATCCAGGGGTATGGCGCACTCGACCGGTTGGTGGGATGGTGTCACCTTCTGCCGAAGAACGGTAAACAGTCCGGCCTGGGCTGCCAGATACGCACTGGTGCTTCCTGGGACCCGGACTACTGTGACGTCTGGGAGGTGGCCCATCCCGTCGGTATTGAGCGCCCATACAGCCATTCGGCTCTTGGCGCGGTCCGGGCCCTCTACCATTTGCCGGATGGCGTCGGACGCGGCGAATTAGGCGGCTACGTAGGAGCGCCTTGTCCAGTCGAGCAGCCTCGTCGGCAGCCCGCTGTGCTGGGCGAGAGCCATGAGTGGTACGATCTCTGGACTTGGCCAGGTTTGGACGAGGTGGAAGGGCCAGTTCGTGACATTGTTTGGGAAGTGTTGCCGGCGAAACTGGGGCGAGTCGTTGGGGATCTGTAGAGGTATCGAGTCGCAGTGGTCCACGAAGCTCTTCAGGGTGATGCACTCGGCTGCCACTTGAGCGGCGATGTCGATGTGTTCGCCAAACATCAAGTGCGCAGGGTTGTGGGCTCCACGGAAGGCCTTTGGTACGAGTTGCCAGCGGGCGTCCGACTGGCCTCGGTAGATTATGTCGGAGGTAGCTGGGAATAGAGGCCTCTCTGGAGACAGCAGATTCCAGAATTCACTCGCGGTGCTGGTTTCCCGTTCCTTGATCGCCTCCTTGGTCGCCATGGTACGCGCGTAGTCCTTTCTTTCGGCGCTTGATCGATACCCCCAGCGTTGGCGGTCTGCCGGAGTTACTTAATATTAGACGCGCGCTGGTCCGTCTGGTTAGGCCCCGGCGAAGGCGAGGGCTTGCTGGATGTCCTTGGGCTCGAGCCGGGGTAGTTACGGAGTAAGTCGTCGCGGTTGGGGTAGTGGGCGACGGCTTCGACCGCGCGGCGGACCGTGAGCCTCATGCCTCGGATGCAGGGCTGGCCGTTCATCTGGTTCGGGTCCAGGGTGATGCGAGCGAAACGCTGCATGGTTCCTATCTTGATACGTTCTGGCGCTTCGCGCTGCCGTCTCAGCTTCGGCGCAGGCGGATGGAGGCGAGCACTTCGTCGAGCGTCAGGTCTTTTTGCCAGGATTGGCGATCCTCGGTGTAGTCGCCCGGACCGGAGCGATAGAGGCGCAGGAAGCGGGCGAGTCCGGCGGGCCCGAGTTCGCGCTGGAGGATTTCGAGGGCGTGACGTTCGAACTGCTCGTCGGTCATTTGGTCGAGGGCGGCCACGATTCCTGCTCCTGAATCCACGATAGCGGATTCCGTACTTGTGTTTTGGGCGTGCCGTCGCCCCGGTTCGCCTTCTTTACAAGCGTGTCGTCGGTGGAGAAAAGAACGGCCCCGGCTGATTCGGCCGCCGCCAGGTGGAGAGCGTCATAAGGGCCGTAGCCGACTTATCCGAACTCGCGCGCGCGGCCGGCGATGGCACCGTCGATTGGAAGGTTGGTAGTCGCCAGAGCTAGGATCGCTTCTCCGGCTACTCGGCGGGGCAGATTGGGGTCGCGCCGCATCTCGTCGATGAGCGCTTCGCTCGCGACCAACGCGATGGCACCGCCCTGGACGCCGGCGAGGATCATTTCGACAGCTTCCGCCTCGGCGCGGATTCTGGCTTGGGACTGGTCGTCGGTCAAGCGGCGGATGCAGCAGAGGTCGAGATAGGCGATCACCACGTCCAATTGTCGTCCGGTTCTCGGGCGCCGGAGGGCGGCGCCCGGCGGCGGCGGTTAGACTGTGGCTGGGCGCCGGCCGCGCGGTTAGCGCTTTTTCAGTGTTACCGCGAGGCCGTTGCCTTGCATGTAGAAGACGGTTTCGAGGCTGGGGTTGGTGGTGACGGCTTTGACGTAGTCGGGGACCATGTCGACGTTGTGGGCGAGGATGAGGCCGCCGGGGCGGACGAGGGGGAGTAGCTTGTTGAGATAGTCGACGTAGCCGTCTTTGTCGGCGTCGATGAAGGCGACGTCGATGGGGCCGTGGAGGCGGGCGAGGGTTTTGTGGGCGTCGCCCTGGACGATAGTTATGAGTTGTTCGACACCGGCTTCGGCGAAGTGTCTTTTCGCGGTGGCGGCGCGGCCGGGGTCGTACTCAAACGTTGTCAGGTGGCCGCCGGTTTTTTCGAGCGCCGTGGAGAACCACATGCCGGAGAGCCCGGTGGAGGTTCCGATTTCGACGACCTGTTTGGCGTCGACGGCTTCGGTGAGCAGGCGGAGGAGGCGGCCGTCGGAGGCGGGGACGTTTTCGTAGGTCTCGCCGGCTTTGGCGGCGGCGTCGAGCGTGGCGAGGATTTTCTTTTCGGCGGCGGAACGGGCGATGGGCGGGAATTCGGTTGAGTCAGGCGCCACGCTGGTCGAACGGGTGGGGCGCTGGGCGGATGCGGATACCGCCGTCGCGATTGCTACGAGCAGAATCAGGCTCCGTTTCATAGACACCCCTATCTTATCCGCGCGGCCGGCGGCGTGATGTTTCAGGTGCGGAACTGGGATTCGATGGCGCGCGTGATTTTGTTCAGATCGGTTTGGTAGAAGCCGCGCATGGCTTTCAGTTCGGCTTTCACGGTGTCCGGGCTTTTCTTGAGTAAGTCCTCGAGGATTTTGTCGCGGGCTGCTTTGAAGTCCGGGGCGCGGGGATTCAGGCTTTTCTCCAACATGATTTTGGCCTTGGCGTAGATTTCAGCGTCGCGCTCAGCCTGGCCCTGGTGAAACACGCGGCGGCCGCGGGGACCGCTGTAGTAGAAGTCGCGGTAGCTGACGTTGCGCATGAGGAAGTCGACCTGCCCGCTGAGCTTGTTATGCCAGCCGTTGAGGCTGGGAGCGGGGATGCCGGACTCGATCGAGGTTTGGGCGTCCCATGCGGTGAGGCCGGGCGGGGCCTGGATCTGAACGCGGGTGTAGGGGATGTTGGCGCGGCTGAAAGCCATCATCCGAGAACCGGAGGGGCACTCGGCGGGTTCGAGATAGAAAGTGGTCATTCCCAGGAGCCCCATGGTTTCGAGCATGCCGCTGCGCATGCCGACGTGAATGACCTTGAAGCCTTCCTCCAGGAACTTGAAGAAGGCCAACTGGGCGAGGACGGGGACTCCGGCGAAGTGGTCGGTCCAAAACTTGTCCTTCCACATCTCGGCGCAGTTGACGACCTGGGTAGAACCGGCGGCGAGGGCGGCGAGTTTTCCATTTCGCTCGTCGCCGGCGAGGATGACGGTGGCCTTGGCGGGAGCGAAGTAGTCGACGATCTGCTTGATCCCGGCGTAGGAGGAGTCGAGTTCGACGTGCGCGCCGCCTTTTTTGCCGCTTTGCCGGCTCCAGATGACGACGATGTTGTTGCGGATGTTGTCGACGCCGGTCTTTGCGAAACGGGTACCGGCATATTCCCAGAGAGCGAACTTGGTGTCGGTGTCAAACTTACCGATTTTCCAAAGATCGGCGACCTTTTTCGCGCTATCACCATAATCCGTCTCGAAGGCATTGGCCAGGAGGCCGGTGACGGCGGTGATGGCGCGGGGCCAACTGTTTTTGGGGACGATGTCGTAGTAGATCCGGCTGAGGAGCTGGCCGGTGGTGGTTGGGGCGCCGACAAAGGTCTGCTTTGTGGGAGCGGGGGCGCGTTCTTTGTAATTGTCTTTGACGGCGGTCCACAGCTCCTTCACCTTGATGGCGGCGCCGCTGATGTCGATGAGGTCGACGCGGCCGGCGAGGCCACATTCCCGGTAGAACTTCATCGAGACCTGGTCGGTTTTGTCCTGAGTCTCCTTGGTGTCCTTGACGAGGATGATGCGGGCGTTGGGCTCGATGGCGAGGTAGGCCGAAGCGGAGTAGGAATCGCCCGACATATAGCCGCCCTGGAAGATTTTTTCCGGCATTATCCGTTTCCTCCGTACGAATAGGGATGCCTTTGGATTATATATCTGGCGAATTGTGCGGAAAGTGGGGGGGCGGCATTAGCCTGGCCAAGGCGCGTGGGCTGGCCGCGGCCGGCGAGGGACGGAGCAGCAAGCAGCGAGGATGCGCCGCATTGTAGCTGGGCGCGGACTGCCCAGGTTGTTTGCTTCTAAATTCTTTTGCCAGGACGGTTGAGTTATGGCATACTCTGGGTT
>JAJYCN010000131.1 GCA_021778335.1 Acidobacteriota bacterium
CCGCAAGTTACACAAAGATCACAACCGCCCCTTCAATCCCGCCGACTATGGCTTCGTTTTTTCGCTCGACGATATCGACCGCTACGCCGCCCGCTGCACCGACCTCGGAGCCGCAAAAGCTTACGCGAAACAGACCTCCCAAGCCTTCCTGAACCCCGACTACCGCCCCGAATCGGTCTTCATCCCCGCCAAAGCCGCCGCGTAACCCAATCTGCTACACTCCCATGCGCATGCCGCTCACTCGAGCTGCGCGGGCCTCACTCACCGCCCTCGCCTGCGCCCTCACTACAGCCATCTTCTATCGCCAGTTCTTTCTCTCCCGCTTCCAACTCGTCTCGGGCGACCTCGCCGACGCCCGCTCCTTCATCGTCGTCCTCGAACACTGGCGCGCCGTCGTCTTTGGTCTCGCCCCGCTCACTAGCCCTAACTTCTTCGCCCCCTTCCGCGGCACGCTCGGCTACGGCGAAGCCATGTCCCTCTTCGCTCCGCCCTATCTCCTGTTCACCGCCCTCGGCGCGGACCGCTACCTCGCCTACCAGTTCTCCCTCATCCTCGCCAAAGCCGCCGGCTTCCTCGCTCTCTACACCCTCTGCCGCCGCCCCTTGCGCCTCTCTTACCCGGCGTCTCTAACCGCCGCCGCCCTCTTCACGCTTTCCAATCCCGCTTACCTCGCCTCCCGGGAACACTGCCAACTCACCGCCGCCGCCTTCCTCCCTGTCTGCGCCTGGCTCTTTTACCGCTTCTACGACCGCCGCTCCCTCGTCTCTCTCGCCGCCGCCTGCCTCCTCTCCGGACTCCTCTTCACCACCTGTTTCTACATCGCCTGGCTCGCCGGCCTCGCCCTCTTACTCGCCGCCGCGTGGCTCTACTTACTACACTTACCTGCCTCGCTTGCCTGGCCAAAGAAACTCCCCCACTTACTAACTCGCCCCAACTTACCCGCGCTAACCGTCGCCGCCGTCTCTCTTGCCCTTCCCTTCGCGCTCTGCCTCGCCATCTACTTACCCGCCCTCGCCCGCACCGGCGGACGCACCTTCGGCGAAGCCTTCGTCTATCTCCGCACTTTCCCCGAACTCCTCGACCCCGGCCCGAATAACCTGCTCTGGGGAGCACTCGCCGCCTACCTCTTTGATCCCGTCCAGCCCCGCACCGGCGAATTCGGCTACGGCCTCACGCCCCTGCTCGCCCTCGCCTTCCTCTACTCTGCCTTCACTTGCCGCAAGAACAAACCCCTCGCCGCCCTCTCGCTCGCCGCCGCTTCGCTCAGCCTCCTCGCCGTCCGCTACGGCCTCCACGCCCCCTGGCGGTTCGTCTTCCACTTCGTTCCCGGCGCCGTCGCCCTCCGCGTCCCCGGCCGCGCCATCCTCGTCTCGCTCCTTCCCATCTCCATCCTCGCCGCCGCCGCGCTCGACTCCCTCGCCCATCGCCTTCCCCGCCGCCTCGCGCTCGTCCTCCCTGCCCTCCTCGCCGCCGCGCTGCTGGCCGAGCAACTCAACACCATCGATCAGGCCGGCATCTCGCGCGCCACCGAACACTCCCTCATCGACGCCTTCGCAGCGCAAGCCCCCGCCGCCTGCCAGGTCTTCTTCGCCCTTGACCCCACCCGCGCCGACAAACCCGCCCAGGTCGACGCCGCGCTTCTCGCCCGCCGCGTCAACGTCCCCACCCTCAACGGGTACTTCAGCTTCCTCCCGCCCAACTGGTACCTCATCACCACCGACCCCTCCTACCCCAACCAGGCCGTCAACTACGCCTTCCAACTCGGCTTCCATCAGAACCTCTGCGAGGCCTCATTCCCAACGCACGGCTTCCTCCCCGTCCCCATCGTCCCCGGCGCCTCCTACTCCGGCCAAACCCTCCGCTTCGGCCTCGAAGGCGACTCGCAACCTTATCAATCTCTCGGCTGGAGCTACGCCGAACACGGCGCCACCTGGACCATGGGAAGCGACGCCACCCTCTACCTCCAACTCGCCCCCGCCTTCACCGCGACCCACCTCCGCCTCTCCTTCTTCGCTTACACCCCCGCCCAACACCCCTCGCTCCCCTTTTCCATCGAACTCAACGGAGCCCGACTCGGCGCCTGGACTTCAACCGCCGCCGCGCCGCTCTCCTCCTTCGACGTCCCCGTCCCCGCCGCGCTCCTCCGCCCCCTCACGCGCATCGACTTCCTCACGCCCAACGCCGTCTCCCCCACCTCGCTCGGCCTTTCCGACGACCTCCGCCGCCTCGGTCTCGCCCTGCGCACACTAAGCCTCACGCCATGACACGCCACCCGCATCGCGCCGGCCTACTTCAGCTCAGTCAGTCTTTTCTTGATTTCCTTGGCGTTCCTGGCGTCGGGATTCGCGTCGAGGTACTTCTGGTACGCCTGCTTCTCGGTCGCCTTGTCGTTGACCTTCTCGGCCGCCTCAGCCAACCGCACGTACGCCTCGCCGAGACCCGGGTTCCACTTCGTGGCTTCCGCGAACCGCCCCATCGCGGCCCGGTAGTTGCCCTTCTTCCAGTAGAATTCGCCGACCCTCAGTTCCTTCTTGGCCTGCACCGGATTGAACGCGTAGTCGGTCTTCGGCTTCAGGTCCTCGTCCTCTTCGGCCGGAACCGCGTACTTCCCATCCGCCGGAGCCGCCGCGGCGGCATCGCCCTTCGCGGGCTTTTCGTCCCGCGTTTTCAGCGTCGTGCCCTGAGTCGGAGGCGGAGCCTGCGTCTGTTGCGCCATCAAAGCGCCCGCCAAAGCCACCGTCAGCCACCAACCCCGTGCCACAATCTAAGTATATTCTCGATGAACGCGCGGGAACACCTCCGCGAAATCGCCTCCCAAGCCCCCCTCTCGCCCGGCGTCTATCTATATAAAGACACCAACGGCACAATCATCTACGTCGGCAAAGCCAACAACCTCCGCGCCCGCGTGCGCAGCTACTTCTCCGACGACCGCCTCGCCGAACCTAAAACCGGCGCCCTCATCGCCGCCGCCGCCGCCATCGACTTCATCGTCGTCGCCAACCCCAAGGAAGCCCTCGCGCTGGAAAACGAACTCATCAAGCGCCACAAACCCCGCTTCAACATCCTCCTCCGCGACGACAAAACCTACCCCTACATCAAGCTCACCAACGAAACATTTCCCCGCGTTTATGTCACCCGCCGCCTGCTCAAGGACGGCGCCAGCTACTTTGGCCCCTACTTCCCCGGCAACCTCGCCCACCGCCTCGTCCACTTCATCCACCGCTACTTCAAAATCCCTTCCTGCCGCGTCGATCTCACCCGCTCCCACTCCCACCCCTGCCTCGAATACCACATCCACCGCTGCCTCGGCCCCTGCGCCGGTCTCACCACCGTCGAAAACCACGCCGCCGCGGCGCAGAACGTCCGCTACTTCCTCGAAGGCCGGCTCAAGGATCTCTCCGCCGAACTCCGCTCCCGCATGGAGGCCGCCTCCGCCGGTCTCCGCTTCGAGGAAGCCGCCTCGCTCCGCGACCTCCTGGCCACCATCGAGGAGCGCGAAGAAAAACAGCGCATCGCCGCGGCCGAAGGCGCCGACGTCGACATCTACGCTTACTACGCCGAACCCCCGCTCGTCGCCATCAACCTCTTCCATCTCCGCAACGGCCGCATCGTCGAGCGCCGCGACTTCTTCTGGGAAGACCAGCCCGATTTCTCGCCCGCCGAGTTCTTCGCCTCGCTCTTGAAGCAGGTCTACCTCAGCCAACCCTACGTCCCCGCCCTCATCCACGTCCCCGTCGATTTCGAAGAGCGCGCCGAACTCGAAGAGTTCTTGAGCGAAAAGCGCGGCCGCAAGTGCGAAATCCACACCCCGCTCCGGGGCGAAAAGAAGGCGATGCTCGCGCTCGCCGAAACCAACGCCCGCCAAAGCTTCGAGCAGCGCTTCCGTGTC
This sequence comes from Acidobacteriota bacterium, assembly GCA_021778335.1. Lineage (GTDB taxonomy): Bacteria > Acidobacteriota > Terriglobia > Bryobacterales > Bryobacteraceae > JAJYKC01. Next base: position 3,890 of record JAJYCN010000131.1, read on the forward strand.
ATGCGCCCGAACTCGAAAGCCATCCAGGAGGCGCTCCGCGACACCCTCGGCCTCGAAGACCCGCCGCGGCGCATCGAGTGCTTCGACATCAGCCACTTCCAGGGCGAAGAAACCGTCGCCAGCATGGTCGTCTGGGAAGACGGCCGCATGAAGAAGTCGGACTACCGCAAGTTCCTCATCAAAACCGTCGAAGGCATCGACGACTTCGCCTCCATGCGCGAGGTCGTCACCCGCCGCTACTCCCGCCTCCAGCAGGAAAACAAGCCGCTCCCCGGCCTTATCCTCCTCGACGGCGGCATCGGCCAACTCCACGCCGCCGCCGATGCCCTCGACGCGCTCGGCGTCCTCAACCAACCGCTCGCCTCCATCGCCAAGCGCGAAGAGATCGTCTACGTCTACGGCAGCGAAGACGAACCCATCCAACTCGACCGCTTCTCTCCCGTCCTCCACCTCATCCAGACCGTGCGCGACGAAGCCCACCGCTTCGCCATCACTTTCCACCGCGGCCGCCGCGCCTCCGCCCGCATGACCAGCGAACTCTCCGCCGTCCCCGGCGTCGGACCTAAAACCATCTCGAAACTCCTCCACGAATTCGGCTCTCCGGACCGCGTCCGTGCCGCCTCCGAAGCCGACCTCGCCCAAGCCGCCGGGCCCGCCGCCGCCCGCCGCCTCCGCGCCTTCTTCGACGGAACAAACCCTGTGCAGCCAGAAAGTTATACTGAAAAATGATGCACGAATCGGCGATATTCTGGCTGCGCGTCGCTACCGTGCTTTATTCCATCGGCCTCATCCACGCCATCCTGGTGCTGGTGAAGCGCAAGACGGTCCTGTTCCGCTACGCCCAACCCGCCTTCACCGCCGCCGCACTGTTCCACTTCGTCAGCATCGTCGAAACCACCATGGCAGTCGGCCGTCTCCCGGTCGATAACTTCTTCGAGGCAGTCAGCCTCTGCGCCCTCCTCATCTCCGGCGCCTATCTCATCCTTTTCTGGCGCTACCACTTCGCCTCGCTCAGCCTGTTCATCTTCCCGCTCGTCTTTCTTATGAGCCAACTCGGCGCCATGGAAACCCCCGTCGCCTCCTGGCCCAACAGCGGCGTCCGCGACGCCTGGCTCTTCGCCCATGTCGCCACCGTGCTGCTCGGCTACGTCGGCTTGCTCGTCACCGCGCTCGCCAGCATCTTCTACCTCGTCCAGGAACGCCAGCTAAAAAGTAAGCGTCCGGAGCGCTTCTTCGACCGCCTGCCACCGCTGGCCACGCTCGACAACCTGATCACCAACTCCATGACCTTCGGCTTCGTCTTCATCACCATCGGCGTGATCGCGGGCAGCGCGTGGGCGTTCATTGAATCCGGAACAAGCTGGATCGCCGATCCCAAGATCGCCATCAGCCTGTTCACCTGGGTCTTCTGTCTGCTGATGGTCTTCCTACGCGCCTCCGCTGGTCTCCGCGGACGCAAGGCGGCGCTGATGGCCATCACCGTTCTGGGCTGCTCCGCGCTTACCTGGGCCGCGCACGTCGGGCTGCGCTCCCTGATCCTCCGTTGATACGATGAAATTCACTGTCACGGGCTTGAGCCACAAGACGGCGCCGGTTGAAGTCCGGGAACGGCTCGCCTTCGACGCCGAGGTCCTCCCCGTCGCCCTCCGCTCGCTCACCGCCAGGCCCGGCCTTCTGGAAGCGATGATCCTGTCGACCTGCAACCGCGTCGAAATCTCGCTCGCCAGCGAAGAAAGTGCCGACCCCGAACTCGCCGTCGACGAGTTCTTTTCCAGCACTAACGTCGACCCCGCCCAGTTCCGCCCCTACGTGTATCACTACATAGGCGCCGATGCGATCCGCCACCTGTTCCGCGTGGCCTCGAGCCTCGACTCCATGGTCGTCGGCGAACCGCAGATCCTCGGCCAGTTCAAGGCTGCCTACGCGCTCGCCCGCGAGCACGGCGCGGCCAGCGGGTTCCTGGAAACTGTCATTACGCGCGCCTTCAGCGTCGCCAAGCGGGTCCGCACGGAAACAGAAATCGGCTCGAGCGCCGTCAGCGTCAGCTTCGCCGCCGTCGAACTGGCGCGCGAAATCTTCGGCTCGCTCAAGGACCGCGCCATCATGATCATCGGCGCCGGGAAAATGTCGGAAGCCGCGGCCCGCCACCTCGCCCGGAACGGCGTGACCCGCATCCTCGTCACCAACCGCACCGAAGAACGCGCCCTCGAAATGGCGCGCCTGTTCAACGGCGCCGTCGTCCCTTATACGGATTACCTCACCTCCCTGCATGAAGTCGACATCGTCATCACCTCGAGCGGCGCCCCGCATTACGTCCTCACCCGCGAACAGGTGAAGCGGGCGCTGGACAAGCGCCGCAACCGCCCAGTGTTCTTAATCGACATCGGCGTCCCGCGCAACATCGAGCCGGCGGTGAATCAACTGGAAAACGCGTTTCTCTACGACATCGACGACCTCCGCGGCGTCGTGGAGCGCAACGTCGAGAACCGCAAGCAGGTGGCGCTCGAAGCCGAACGCATCGTCGAGGAAGAAGCCGCCCGCATGATGGAGCGGCTGAAGATCCGCGCGGTCGCCCCAACGATTTTGAATTTGCAGGAACAACTGGAAACCGTGCGCGCCGGAGAAATCGCCCGCGCCCGCGGCCGGCTCGGCACACTCACCAAGGAGCAGGAAGAAGCCATCGAGCAGATAACCCGCGGCATCATCAACAAAATCGCCCACGGTCCGATTTCCGAACTTCGGCGCAATGCCGCGCAAGCCGACGGCGTGCATGTCATCTCCACGATCCGCCGGATCTTCCGGCTCGGCGACGAATGAAATCCGTACGTATCGGCACGCGCGGCTCGGCGCTTGCGCTCTGGCAGGCCCGCTGGGTCGCCTCGCAACTCGAAGCCGCCGGCATAACTGCCTCGATCGAAGTGATCCACACCACCGGCGACCGCGTGCTCGATGTCACGCTGGCCAAGGTCGGCACGAAGGGCATGTTCACCAAAGAAATCGAGGAGGCTCTGCTGTCGGGCTCCATCGACATCGCCGTGCACAGCCTGAAGGACATGCCGGCCGAGATCCCGCCGGGACTCGCGCTCGCCGCCGTGCCGGTCCGCGCCGACGCGCGCGACGCCGCTTGCGGCCGCCTGCTCGACGAACTCCCCAACGGCGCCAAGGTCGGCACAAGTTCTCCGCGCCGCTCCGCGCAGGTCCGCGCGCTTCGGCCCGATCTCGAAATTCTCGACATCCGCGGCAACGTGGACACACGCCTGCGCAAGCTGGACGAAGGCCGCTACGACGCGATTCTGCTCGCCTCGGCCGGACTCGACCGCCTCGGCTGGGGCAACCGCATTGTCGAAAGGTTCGACCCTTCGCGCCTCTGCCCGGCGCCGGGCCAGGGCGCGCTCGCCATCGAAGCCAGAGAAGGCTCGGAAGCCGCGCAACTCGCAGCGCGGGTGCTAGATGACGAAGCCGCGCGGCGCGCCGTCACCGCCGAACGCGCCGTCCTGCTCGAACTCGGCGCGGGCTGCCAGGCCCCCGTCGGCGCGCACGCCACCGCGCGGAACGGCGTGCTTCACCTGGACACCGTCGTCGCGCTGCCCGACGGCTCCCGCATCGTTCGGTGGAACGAGGAAGGCGGCGAGCCCGCGACGCTCGGCCGCGACGCCGCGCGCCGCATGCTCGAACGCGGAGCGGACGAGATCCTCGCCGCCGCCGCGGGGTCATGACCGCGCCCGGCAAAGTCTACCTCGTCGGCGCCGGCCCGGGAGATCCCGGTCTGCTCACGCTGAAGGGCCGCGACGTGCTCGCGCGCGCGCAGTGCGTGCTCTACGACAACCTCGCCAACACCGCGCTGCTAGACTACGCAGCCGCTTCCGCCGAGCGGCTCTACGTCGGCAAAAAGCGCGCGGAGCATACGCTCTCGCAGGAGCAGATCTGCGAACTCCTCATCGAACGCGCCCGGCGCGGGCTGACCGTGGTGCGACTGAAGGGCGGCGATCCGTTCATCTTCGGACGCGGCGGCGAAGAGGCCGAAGCGCTCGCCGAAGCCGGCATCCCGTTTGAAGTGGTGCCGGGTGTGACAACGCCGCTCGGCATCGCGGCGTACTCTGGCGTTCCGCTCACGCACCGCGAGCACACTTCCATCGTCACGTTCGTCACCGGCCACAACGTCGAGGCGATCGATTGGACCAAGGCCGGCGCCGCCGACACACTGGTCATCTTCATGGGGCTGACCAACTTGGCCGGCATCACGCAGGCGATCGTCGCGGGCGGGCGCAGCGCCTACACCCCGGCAATGGCTGTCCGCTGGTCCACGTATCCGAAACAGAAGACCGTGGTGGGCACGCTCGGGGATATCGCTCAGAAGATCGAGGCCGCGGGGCTGAAGCCGCCGGTGACAATCGTCGCGGGCGAAGTGGTGCGGCTGCGCGACACGCTGAACTGGTTCGAAAAACTGCCGCTGTTCGGCAAACGCATCGTGGTGACGCGCGCGGCGGGCCAGGCGCGGGAGCTTAGCGAAAAACTCTCGGCGCTCGGCGCGGAGGCGATCGAGCTGCCCGTCATCTCGCTCGTGCCGCCGCTGGACACAAAGCCGCTCGACGAAGCGATCGCGCGGCTGGAACATTTTGACTGGATTTTGTTTACAAGCGTGAACGGCGTGCGCTTCTTTCTCGACCGCCTGGACTTGTCCTCCGGCGACCTGCGCAAACTGCGCGGCAAACTCTGCGCCATCGGGCCCGCGACGCGACGCGCCCTCGAAGATCTGCACCTCAAAGTCGACCTCGTGCCGGAAGAGTACGTCGCCGAAAGCGTGGCGGATGCCTTCGCCAGACTTGATATGCGCGGCGCGAAAGTGTTGCTGCCGCGCGCCGAGGCCGCGCGCGAGGTGCTGCCCGAGGCTCTGCGCGCGATGGGCGCCGAGGTGGAGGTTGTCTCCGCTTATCGCAACGTCATTCCTCCCGAGGCCGAAGCCAAGGTGCGCGAGATGTTGGCGCCGGACAAGCCGAAGCCCGATTGGGTCACCTTCACCAGCGGTTCGACGGTCGAAAACTTCGTCGCGCTCGCCGGCGCGAGCGCGCTCGCGGGCCTGCGCTGCGCCTCCATCGGACCTGTGACAACCGCCGCGCTTCGCGCCCACGGCATCGAACCCGCGGTGGAAGCCGGCAAATATACGATCGACGGACTCGTCACGGCTCTGACCGCGTACTGTGCGCTATAGTCTTGGGGAATGGCCGCGCTTTGGGAGTCGAGCATCCACGCCAAAACGGATGACGTGCGCACCCTCGACCTCCGCCAACTGCCGCCGGGGCACCTGGCGGGCCTGCTCGACGAAGAGATCCGGGCGTGGCGGACGGTGCTGCGCTGGGACTTCCGGCCGAGCGCGGGGCTGGTGCAGCATTTTCAGGACATGCACGCATTGAGCGGCTGCGCGCTGCTCGCCCAGGGCCGCACCGCGGGTTACTGCTACTACGTTGTCGAAGAGCACAAGGGGTTGATCGGCGATTTGTTCGTCTCGCAGGCCTGGGCGACGGGCGCGAACCAGATGCTGCTGCTCGGGGCCGCGCTCGAGCAACTGCGGAAGGAAAGCCCGGTGCGGCGCGTGGAGAGCCAGTTGATGCTGCTCGATTCACCGAAGCTGAGTTCGCTGCCGCTGCGGCGGTACGTGCACGCGTTCCCGCGCCTGTTTCTCGAACTCGACTACGAGAGCGCGCCCGCGTTGCCGCCCTCGGACGCCGCGCAGCGGTTCACCATCGTGCCGTGGCAGGAGACGATGCACGAGCAGGCCGCGGTGATGCTGGCCGAGGCGTATGAGGACCACGTCGACAGCGAGATCAACGACCAGTACCGCTCGCCGGCGGGCGCGTCGCGGTTCCTCTCCAACATCATTCAATATCCGGGCTGCGGCAGTTTCTTCCGGCCCGGATCGTTGCTGGCGCTTTCGACCACGACGCACGAAGTGGTGGGGATGAGCCTGGCGAGCCTGGTGGCAAGCGACTGCGGTCACATCACGCAGCTATGCACGGCGCCTTCGGCGCGCGGCGAAGGACTGGGTTACGAACTGATGCGGCGGTCGCTCGAGGCGCTCGAGCGCGCCGGGTGCCGGGCGACGAGCCTGACGGTGACCGCGGCCAATCGCGGCGCGGTGCGCCTCTACGAGCGCTGCGGCTTCGCGCGGCGCAAAGAGTTTTCGGCGCACGTCTGGGAGGGCAGCACGTTTCCGGGTGCACGATCCAGTTGAGGAGTACAAGCAGAGGTTAGCCGAGCGGAGTGCGCGGTCGGCCCATTTGTACCGGCGGCACGTCTCGTTCGGGAACGCGCGGCTCGGCGTGGCTGTCGTGGCGGCGCTGGTGGTGTGGTTCGCCTTCCGCGAGAGCGCGTTCACGGGCTGGTGGCTGGTGCCGCTGGGTCTGATCTTCGCAGCGCTCGCGTTCCTGCACGACGGCGTGCTGCGGGCGCGCGTGAAGTGCGAGCGCGCGGTGAAGTTTTTCGAGCGCGGCCTGGCGCGGATCGAAGGTGGCTGGGTGGGCCAGGGCTCGGCAGGCGAGAGGTACGTCGATCCGTCCCACGCTTACGCGCAGGAGCTGGACTTATTCGGGCATGGCTCGTTGTTCGAGCTGCTGTCGATCGCGCGGACGGAAGCCGGCGAGACGGCTCTGGCGGGGTGGCTGAAGGCTCCGGCGGCGCCGGAGGAGATCCGGGCGCGGCAGGCGGCGGTGAGCGAGTTACGGAGCCGCGTGGACCTGCGCGAGGCGATGGCGGTGCTGGCCGAAGACGTCCGCGCGCGGGTTCACGCCGAGGCGTTGGCGAAGTGGGGCGCCGAACCGGTATTACTCGACTCGCGCGCAGCGCGGATTTGGGCGGCGGCGCTGGCCTTGGGCATGATCGCGGCGGCGGCGGCCGCGTTTACTTACGGGATCCCGGAGATCTTCCTGTTCGGGGCGGCGGTGGTGGCGGCGTTCGCCGTGCGCTACCGCAAGCGCGTGGCGCAGGTGGCCGGACGGGTGGATGAAGCGGCGCGAGACCTTGAGTTACTCGCCGCGATGCTTAAGTTACTTGAACGCGAATCGTTCCGGTCGCCTAAGTTAGCCGAAGTTAGAAAGATGTTAGAGGTGGACGGGCGGCCGGCTTCGTGGCAGATCGCGCGTTTGCAGCGGTTTGTCGAGTTACTCGATCAGAGGGATCATGTAGCAGTGCGCGCACTTGGGCCGCTGGTGCTGTGGACCACGCAGCTTGCCTTCGCGGTGGAGGCGTGGCGGAAGCGGTCTGGGCCGGCAATCGCACGGTGGATCGAGGCGCTCGGCGAGATCGAAGCGCTGAATTCGCTTGCCGGTTACTCGTACGAGCATCCGGACGATCCGTTTCCGGTGATCCGCGAGGATGGTGTTTGGTTTGAAGGCGAAGGGATGCGGCATCCGCTGCTGGCGGCGGAGCGCGCGGTGGCCAACGATGTGCGGCTCGGAGACGGCCTGCGGCTGATGATTGTAAGCGGGTCGAACATGTCGGGCAAGAGCACGCTGCTGCGAACGGTAGGGGTGAACGCGGTGCTGGCGCTCGCCGGGGCGCCGGTGCGGGCGCGGCGGCTGTGCCTGACCCCGCTGGCGCTGGGCGCTTCAATTCAGGTGCGGGATTCGCTGCTGGAAGGGCAGTCGCGGTTTTACGCGCAGATTGTGCGGCTGCGGCGGATCGTGGACTTGAGCCTTGGGCCGCTGCCGCTGCTGTTTCTGCTGGACGAGCTGCTGCACGGGACGCACTCGCACGACCGGCGGATCGGCGCGGAGGCGATCCTGCGGGGACTGGTAGAGCGCGGCGCGGTGGGGTTGATTACGACTCACGACCTGGCGCTGACCGAGATCGCCGAAGGGCTGGGGGACCGCGCGGCGAACGTGCATTTCGAGGACCGCATGGAGGCGGGAGAGATGAAGTTCGACTACCGGCTGCGGCCCGGCAAGGTGCAGAAGAGCAACGCGCTCGAGTTGATGCGCTCGATCGGGCTGGAGGTGTAGGCCGGCGCCCGCTCAGGGGCGCGTAATGGTCCAGCCCTGGCCGCTCGCCGTTCCAAGGCAATCCCAGATCGTGATAGCGTGGGCGCGATAGATGGTGGTGCCGACCGACATCATGCTGTCGTTATAAGCGTCGTTCCAGGCGCGCACGGGCACCGCGGGGACGTGCTGGCCGCAGAGTAAGTCCCATGCGGGCTGGGAGTTGACCATGATGGCGCTTCCCGCCATGTGGACGCCGTAGTTCAGATACTCGTCGGGGAGTCCGAGTAAGTGTCCGAACTCATGCGCCGAGACGACGTTGTCCGCGACGGCCTGGCCGGCCCGGGTGCGTTTCACCATTTCGGGTACGGGCAAGACCTCGATGGTTACCGCTTTAGTAGTGTTATGGGCGGTGAACGGCATACGAAACCTCTTCCCGGTGAGGATCGGGTTGCGGTCGATGGAAACGTTGTTGACGCCGTGGAGCATCATGTAATTCCGGACGTTGTTGGTGATGGTGTCGATTTTGCCCTGTTTGCCGGAGGAGGCCGAGATTTTAACGGCGGGCTGCGGGAGCCAGGGCGGCGTTCCGGCGAGGGCCTGGCAGAGGGCGTCGAGGTCGGGCTGGTCGCCGGGGGCAACGCTCCAGACACCGCCGTTCAGATTCATGGTGATGTCCAGCGTGTTCGCGAAGCCAGGCATGCCGTGGCCGGGAAGAGACTGGAGGACGCGGTCGCGCTGGTCCATGAACATCAGGGCGCGCGCGCCGGGGACGCCGGCGCGGATGTTGGCGTCCGAGCCTTGCAGCCAGGTGAGGTTGTCGAGCATGCCCAACTTCAGGTGCATGCGGTTTCCGCCGAACAACCCGGGGGTGGGGAAATAGAGACCAGCGCCGGCCGCGTATCCGCCGGCTTTGATCAGAACGGGAAAATGCGCGTTGCCGAGCGCGTTGACGCGCCTCATTCGGAAGACAACGGAGAGATCCTCGTTCGGCGGCGCATTGCTTCGGATCCGGATTTTGTCGTCCCACTTGTCGGAGACGGCCTGCTGCCAGTCGAAGAGGAAATCGTCGAGATCGACAGGGCCGACGGCCGGCTCGACTTCAAAGTAGACGTTGATTCTGACTTCCAGACGGCCCGGCGGATCGACAAATAGATCGAATCCGCCCCACCCGAGCGTGGGCTGGCAGTTGGCGTAGAGATGTTGAACGAGGGGCATGATTCCTCCGAGGATTAGGGCTAGACGGCGATCTTGGCTTCGTGGATACCCGCTTCACGAAGCGCACTGGTTAGTATTTCGACGGCGCGCGCCTTCGCGGGAGGTTGTCAGGCCGGGAGCCTGCGATGGCTCTTAGCGGGCGGGCGCCAGGTTCGGATTCTTGCGCGCCCATTCGCGGTATTCGCCGACGGTGTAGAAGGTCCGATAGTCGTAGAGGCGGCCGCCGTCTTCGAGCGGTTCGGTCCAATCGAGGCTCCAGGAATCGCCGACGCGCTTCATCCAGGCGGAGAGTCTCGAATCCATGTCCTGTAAGATGCCGCTGCTGGCGGGGTCCTGGACGAGATTCGTCTTCTCGTACGGATCGTTCTTCAAGTCGTAGAGGACCCAGGGTCCGCTTTCCCAGCGTGCATACATATAACGCCCGGTCCGCACGCCTCGCCACGCCCGTTCGACGCCGCCCGCGTGGTACGGCCCGAAGATCTGGAAATACGCCGAATCGGGCGCGGCGTCGGATTCGCCCTTTGCCACTGCGGAGAGATCGGTTCCCTGCATTTCGCCGGGGACCTGCAGCCCGCAGAGGGATAGCAGAGTAGGTGCGAAGTCCACATGAGTGAATGTAGCGTCTATGGTCCGCCCGCGCGGTACGGCAGCCGGATACCGGAGAATGCCCGGCACGCGAATCGACTCCTCCCAGGGTTTGCGCTTCAGGATTTTGCCCTGCGAGCCGAGCATGTTGCCATGATCGGAGGAAAACAGAACGATGGTATTTTGTTCCAGGTCCAATTCGCGCAGAACCTCGAGCAGCCTCCCGGTCTGATCGTCGATAGCGGTGATGGCTGCGTAATAGGCGGCGATGTCGCGCCGGGTTGCGCCTCTGGTGCCCTCGACCCAGTTGGGGCGCATGGCGATCTTCTCGGCGTCGTAGAGGTCGAGGTACTTTTGCGGGGCGATGTAGGGGTCGTGCGGAGCGCCGGGAGCGAGCATGAGGAAGAAGGGACGTTGCTGGTTTTCGTTGAGAAACTCGATTGCCAGGCCGGTCCAGAATTCCGGCTCGTACTTATCGGTCACGATGGGGACGTTTTCGTCCCGGAAGTACCAGTTATAGAAATAGTTGTGGTTGCATTCGTTGGCGGCCCAGAACTGGAAGCCGTGGCGGCGCGGGCCCGGAGGCACGAAGCCGGGTAAGCGCGGTCCGCCGTCGAGGTGCCATTTGCCGACGTAGCCTGTGCGGTAGCCGGCGGCGGCGAAGGAGTCGGCCATGGTCCTGGCGGATTCCCGGAGCCGGAGGTCGTTGGCGACCATTCCGTTGCGGCTGGTGTATGTTCCGGTAAGTATGTTGGCTCGCGCGGGGCAGCATACGGGCGTGTTGGCGAGGGTATTGCGGAAGAGCGTTCCCTCTCCGGCGAGGCGGTCCAGATTCGGCGTATGAACATCTGTGTTGCCCATGCAGCCGAGCGACTGCGCGCGCCACTCGTCCGGGAGAATGAGCACGACGTTGGGCGGGCGGCGGCCGCCTTGGGGAGGTTCGGCATTGGCGCGCGCGGCGGCGAGACCGGCGACGGCTGTGTTTAGGAAGGTTCGTCTATCCATTGGTGTCTTTAGAATTGATAGCGCATCGCACAGTTCGGGATGTGGAAGGCTTTGAGCCGCGGGTTGCCGCAGATTGGCGTGGACGATCGGTTGACGAGGCGCCTGGGCGGTGTTACGGTTAATCAACGTTACTTAACGTTGAGGAGAGGTTGCCCGTGAAACGGAAGGCGACGGAGAAGATTCATCGGATCCCGATGACGAAGGCCCGCATTCATCTGGGCCAGCTTGCCAAGCGGGCCCATCTCAATAAGGAGTACTTCATTCTCGAGAAGGATGGAATTCCAGTGATCGGCATTCTGGATGCGGATGAACTGGAGGACTACCTGGAGATGAAGGACCCGAAGGTGAAGGCCCAGATCCGGCAGAGTAACCGGGACGCCGCGGCGGGCCGGACCCGGCCGG
>JAJYCN010000132.1 GCA_021778335.1 Acidobacteriota bacterium
GCGGCGGCTGCTGGCGCGGCGGGCGCAGCAGTATCTGGATATTCTGGCGCGGGAGCGGAGTTCCGACGTTGGCCTGGAGCGGGACCTGGCGATGGCGTATCGCAAGCTGGGCGATGTGCTGGGCCGGCCGTACACGGCGAACCTGGGCGACACGGCGGGGGCGGCGGCCGACTACGGGAAGTCGGCCGGAATTCTCGAGGGTTTGACGGCGCGGCGGCCGAAGGACGCGGCGATGGCGCGGGAGTTGGGGCTGGTGTACCTGCGGGAAGGGCGGCTATTCAGCCGCGAGATGAAGAGCGGCGAGGCGGTGGGAGCGAGCGTGAAGGCGGCGGCGCTGCTCGAGCGGGCGGCGGAGCTCGATCCCGAGTCAACCGGGATCCGGCGGGACCTGGTGGGCGCGTATTTGAATCTGAATCTCGCGCTGGTGTGGGAGGACGATCGCGACAAGACGGCGCGGCTGGCTGCGCGCGCGGAAGAGGCGGCACGAAGGGCGCTCGCCCTCACCGGGCCGATGCTCGAGGCGGCGCCGGACGACGCCACGCTGCATTATCTTGCCTCGGCCGGAAGCGACGGCCTCGGGTATGCGGACGGCATTCGCGCGAAGTATCTTCCCGATGCTACGTACTTGCGCGCGGTGCTGCGCGATCAGAGGGAGGCGCATCGAGAGATGGAGACGGCGTACCGGCTGAGTCCAGCGCGGTACCGGCGCGAGATGGCCGATTCCTGGGATAGCCTGGCCAACGCTTTGCTGGGGACGGGCGATGTGGGTGGGGCGGAAGCGGCGAACCGGCAGGAACTCGGGATCGAGGAGGAACTTGTCCGGGGGGATCGGCAGAACGCGGAGGCGCGGCGGGACCTGGCGAACGGCTACGCGAATCTGGGAGGGATTCTGGAGCGGCGTGGGCGGCTGGCGGACGCCGAGGCCGCGTGGCGGAGGGCGCTGGAGATCGACGAGGCGCTGCAGGCGCACGATCCGAACAGCGGCGAGGACCTGAAGCGGGTTTTGGAGACGCGGGACGCGCTTGCGGCGGCGGCGGCGCGGGGCGGGGATTCGGGCGGCGCGCTGGCTCTTTACCGGAGAAACATGGCGACGCTCGATGGGTCGGGCGAGCCATCGCTGCGCGCGCAGCTTGCGCTGGATTACGGGTATGCGGGCGAGACGCTGGCGGGGAGGGACCGGCGGGGCGCGGCGGAGTGGTATGGAAAGGCGCTGGCGGTATGGGAAAGCCTGCGGGATGCGGGGCAGATTCCTCCGGCGTATTTGGGGAAGCCGGCGGAGGTGAGGCGTGCGTTGATGCATTTGGGGCGGCGGGACGGAGAAGAGTCCTTAACAGCGCGCCGCGCGGGGGTTCGGTAGCGGCCGGGAGTGGCGCTCGGCTCGGGCGGGATTCAGATATACTGGCGCAGGCTGTAGGAGGGAAAAAATGACATCCAACCGACGCAGGTTTGTTCAGACACTTGGAGTAACTTCGGCGGGGATTGCCGCCGGATCGAATTTGTCCGCGACTCCGGAGCTGGCTGTTGTTGGCGCGGCGGAGAAGCAGATTCTGTTTGTTGGCGACAAGATCGCCTTGACGCAGACGGAGTACGGCAAGGTGAGGGGCTATCAACTGCGGGGGATTTACTATTTCCTCGGCATGCCGTATGGGGCGGACACTTCGGGGGCGAACCGGTTCATGCCGCCGCAGAAGCCCAAGCCGTGGACGGATGTGTTTCCGGCGCTTTGGTGGGCGAACTCGGCGGCGCAGAACATGGACAACCGGTATCACAACCCGTTCGGCTCGTTCCGGGACCATTGGAACTACGGGGATGTAAATGAAGACTGCCTGCGAATAAACGTGCTTACGCCGGGATTCAGCGACGGCAAGAAGCGGCCGGTGATCTTCTGGATTCACGGCGGCGGCTTTATCAACGGCAACAGCATCGAGCAGGACGGGTACAACGGCGAGAATTTCGCGCGGTTCGGCGATGTGGTGTTCTGTTCGGTGAATCATCGGCTTGGGCCGTTCGGGTACTGCGACCTTGCCGGCGTGGGCGGAGAGAAGTTCGCCGCGTCGGGAAACGTAGGCATGATGGACCTGGTGGCGGCTCTCGAATGGGTGCGCGACAACATTTCGAATTTTGGCGGCGACCCGGACAACGTCACCATCATCGGGCAGTCGGGCGGCGGGGCGAAGGTTTCGACCCTGACCGCGATGCCCAGCGCCAAAGGGCTATTCCACAAGGCTGTCGTGTTGAGCGGGGCGCTGCGGAGATCCGGCGAGAAGGATTACTCGGAGAGCCTTGGCGCGGCCGTGGTGGAAGAGGCTGGGCTTACACCGGCGGAGGTTTCCAAGCTGCAGGAGATGCCGTGGCAAGAGTTCTACGCGATTGCGATGCGGGCGCCGGAGAGCTTGCGGAAGAAGCAAGGACTTGCGGGCGGAATGATGCGCTCGTTCGTTCCGGTGGTCGACGGGACCATATTGCCACAGCATCCTTACGATCCGGTTGCGGCGCCGAGCGCGGCTCAGGTGCCGATGATCATCAGCTCGGTGGAGAACGAGCAGTCGCCGAGTTGGACGGACTCAGCGCTCGAATCGATCACGCTCGACGAGGTGATCGAAAAGGTAAAGATGAGAACGGGCTTCGGCGGCCACGGGCTCGGCGATAGGGCGAAAGAGGTGGTGGAGGCTTACGCGAAGGCGTTTCCGGGGAGGAAGCCGGTGGAGATCTGGTCGCTGGTAAGCAGCAACCGGCAGAGCGTTGTGGCGCTGGCGGACGTAAAGTGCAAGCAGCCTGCGCCGGTGTATGTGGATTGGTTCACCTGGCAGCCTCCTTTGTTCGACAACCGGATGCGCGCGTTCCATACAATCGATATCTGCTTCTGGTTTCACAACACGGATGTGATGTTGAGTCACACGGGCGGCGGGCCGCGGCCGAGAGCGCTTTCAAAGAAGATGGCCGGCGCTTTGTTGCAGTTCATGAAGACGGGCGATCCCAATGGCGGCGGGCTTCCCAAGTGGCCGAAGTATTCGAGCGAGCGCGGGGAGACGATGGTTTTGGGCGACATGTGCGTGGCGAAGAACGACCCGGATGGTGCGGCGAGAAAGACCCTGCCCGCGTTGACATAGCGGCGGGGAAGGCATGACGCCGGGCACCGCATGGTAGACTTGCGGGGCATAGAAGGTGCGCGCTGGACTCGATTGGCAAAGCCGGGCAGGATAGCCCGGACACACTAGCTGAGACCCGGGCGATGCCGCCCGATGAGCAGAGAGCGGCCGCGCCCGCGGTCGAGCTGCCGGAACGGCCGATCGGACCCTACCGGCTGCTCAAAAAACTTGGCGAAGGCGGTATGGGGCAGGTGTGGCTTGCCGAGCAGACGGCTCCGGTTCAGCGGCGCGTTGCGCTGAAACTGATCCGGGCGGGGATGTACGACGAGACTACGCTGCAGCGGTTCCAGGCGGAGCGGCAATCGCTGGCGATGATGGAACACCCCGCGATCGCCAAGGTTTTCGATGCCGGGCAGAAGGCGGAAGGCCGGCCGTACTTTGTCATGGAGTTCGTGCCCGGACTCCCGATCGCGAATTATTGCGAGGAGCATGGTCTTGGTCCGGCCGAGCGTCTGGAGTTGTTTATCCAGGTCTGCGAGGGCGTGCAGCACGCGCATCAAAAGGCGATCATCCACCGCGACCTGAAGCCGGCCAATATTCTCGTATCGGAAGTGAACGGCAAGGCGGCGGCGCGAGTGATCGATTTTGGCCTGGCGAAGACCGTGAATCCGGTGGAGCGCGGCGAGGAGATGTTGACCCGAGTGGGCGGCTTTGCCGGCACGCCCGGGTACATGGCTCCGGAACAGACCGGGATGGGCGCGCACGATGTGGATACACGCGCGGACGTCTATTCGCTGGGGGTGATTCTCTACGAGTTGCTCGCCGGAACGGAACCCTTCGATCGGAGTGAGTGGCGGAACAAAACGATTGTTGAAGTGTTCCGGCAATTGCATGAGAGCGATCCGCCGCTTCCGAGCACGAGGATCGGTTCAATGCCGGCGGGGCCGGGTGGCGCGGCGCCGGGGGTGCCGCGCAAGCTTTTGCGCGGGGATCTCGATTCCATCACGATGAAAGCGCTCGAACGGGAGCGCGACCGGCGCTATGGCACGGCTTTGGAGTTGGCGGCCGACATCCGCCGGTACCTGCGGCATGAGCCGGTGCAGGCAAGACCGGCGAGCGCCGGGTATCGACTGCAGAAGTACGCGCGCCGCCACCGGTTCGGTGTTGCGGCGGCGGCGCTTGTCGCGGTGCTGTTGGTAGGCTCGGGCATCCTGCAGTATGCGCAACCGCGGCAAACGCGGATCGAGCGGGATCGCGCCCGGAGGGAACGCGACCGGGCCACGCGAATTACGGAATTCATGGCGAACATTTTCCAGGTATCAGACCCGAGCGAGTCGCGCGGGAACAGCGTGACGGCGCGCGAGATCCTGGACCGGGCCTCGGCGCAGATCGGGAAGGGACTGAGCCGCGATCCGGAGCTACAGGCCGAGATGATGTACATCATGGCCGACGTTTACGAGCGGCTTGGACTTGATTCGCGGGCGCAGCCATTGCTTGCGCGATCGGCGGAACTGGACCGGGCGGCGGCCGGGCCGGACGCGCCGGCGACGTTGCGATCGGAGAGCGAACTTGCGATGGTGCTCGGAGAAACCGGCCACAGCCGGGATGCCGAGAAATTACAACGTAGCGTGTTACAGGCGCAGCTTCGAACTCTGGGACCGTTGAACGAAGACACTCTCCGTTCCGAGAACCGGCTTGCCATTGCTCTGGATGCGGAGGGCAAGTACCCGGAAGCAGAGAAGCTGTACCGCGAAGTGTTCGCCGTCCGCCGCCGGGCGCTCGGAGCCGACGACCGTCTTACGCTGGCCGCCGAAGGGAATCTCGCAGACTTGCTCGATCGCGAAGGTCATGGTGGGGAAGCGATGCGACTCTCGCTCGATACTCTCGAGCGCCGCCGCAGAGTTTTGGGTGCGGACCATCCCGACACGCTCAATGCGATGACGGCGGTGGCCGCGGAGTTATCGGAGGCGGGCCGGTACAAGGAATCGGAACAAGTAGCGCGCGAAGCCGTTGCAATACGGAGCCGAGTGCTCGGACCGGAGCATCCGGGGACTATCATGTCGGAAGGCAATCTTGCCCTCGCGCTATTTCGCGAAGGCCGGTATGCGGAAGCGGAGAAGCTCTTGCGGAGCACGCTCGACGCCAGCCGCCGTGCCTTGGGGCCGGAGCATCCGGGAACGTTGCGTCTGATGACGCAGCTTGCCAATACATTGCAATACGAGAAACGGCTCGGCGAGGCGGCAAATCTGTATCGCGAATTGCTTGAACGACAGCGGCAGGTCCTTGGCCCGGAACACATCGACACTCTGGCGACGCTCTCGGACCTGGGGTCACTTCTGACGGACGAGCACCGCTACACGGAAGCGGAGAAGTACCTGAGTGAAGTGCTGGAGACCGATCGGCGCGTTCTGGGGCGCGACCATCTCCATACCGCGATCGCCGCCTACAACCTGGCGTGCGACGATGCGATGTCAGGGCACCGGCGACAGGCACTGGCCTTGCTTCGTGAATCGGTGGAGCACGGCGGCGGGCCGTTGGTGGCGGGGGCGATCGGGACGGATGAGAACCTGAAATCGCTGCACGGGGATCCGCAGTTTCAGGCTCTGGTTGCGGAGGCAAAGCAGACGGCGGATGCAGAGGCGGCGCTGCGCAATCGAAAGAAGCCGTGAGGCGTGCGATTTGAAACTTGCGTTGACGGGCTTCGGGGCGGCGCGGGGGATTGGGCGGGCAGGGCGAGATGCCGGTAAGTTATCGACAGCGCGCGGTTCCTTAGTTAGTTAGTGACTGGGATTCCGGGGTAAGGATTACTTTGCCGCGGCCGTGGCCGGTTTCCAGATAGCGGAAAGCATCGGGAGCTTCGCTCAACGGGAAGCGCTTGGCGATGACCGGCTTTAGCTCGCCGGTGGATAGTAACTCGCCGAGGGTTGTCAGATCCTTTTGATTGACTTTGGCGATGAAGAAGGCGGTCCTGGTTCGGGTGAAGGGTGAGAACAGGAGCGCGCCAATCACGCGGGCGGGGAAACGGGACAGGGAAGCGCTGGGGGGCAGTCCAATCCAGACGAGCGTTCCCCGGGGATGCAAGGCGCGCCGCATGGCGGATAGCGGACGATTCCCGACGCGGTCGAAGATGAGGTGGTAGCGTTCTTCGGCGTTGGTGAAATCCTGTTGGGTGTAATCCATGACGCGATCGGCGCCGAGGGAGCGAACGAGATCGGCGTTGGCGGTGCTGCATACGCCGGTGACATTGGCACCGAACGATTTTGCGAGTTGGACGGCGAACGTGCCGACGCCTCCCGACGCGCCGTTAATCAGGACGCTCTGACCCGGCTGAATTTTGCCTATGTCGCGGAGGCACTGCAAGGCAGTTAGTCCGGCAACGGGCACAGCGGCGGCTTGTTCAAAGGTCACGATTGGGGGCTTGCGGGCCAACGCGGATTTCATGCCCGGCGCGGACTTAGAGGTTGCATACTCGGCGAAGGCGCCGACGCATGTGCCGAAGACTTCGTCGCCGGGCTTGAGGCCGGTGATGTTCTTGCCCAGGGCTTCGACCTCGCCGGCGACGTCGACGCCGGGACATTTGATTTTCGGTTTGCCTGACCCGATGAGCAGGCGAGCGAGGAGTGGTCCGCCTTTCATCAGTTTCCAGTCGAGGGGATTGACGGAGGCCGCGCGGACTTTTATGAGCACCTCGCCGTCTCCGGGAACGGGCTTGTCGATTTCCCGCAGATGCAGAATATCGGGTGAACCGAAGCCCTGGTAAACGACGGCTTGCATGGCATCCCTTCGGGATCCGCGGCGGATGACCAAAGTTTACCGAAGACTGGGTTGTGATGCGCGGGTCGCCTTCGTTACTGATAGGCTTCCATAAGGGATTGAATGGAACGATGACAGAGAATGTGGGCGGGCGGCCGGTGGCGATTGTGACGGGGGCGGCGCGGGGGATTGGGCGTGCGTGCGCGGGGGCGTTGGGGGAGGGGGGGTTTCATATTGTTGCTCATGACCGCGAGGGGGATGAGGAGCGGGAACTGCTGCGGGGGCTTGGGGCGGAGGTTCGGGCGGTGCAGGCCGACGTTGCCGATTTGGCGCGGCATGGCGAGATTGTGGATGCGGCGATGGAGGAGTGGGGGCGGTTGGACTGCCTGGTGAATAACGCGGGTGTTGGGGCGATGCGGCGGGGCGACTTACTCGATGTTAGTCCGGAGAGTTTCGACCGGTGCATCCAAGTGAACACGCGGGCGGTGTTTTTCCTTTCTCAGATGGCCGCGCGGCGGATGCTGGAGCAGGGCGGGGGCGGCGGGCGGCACCGGAGCATCATCAATATCACGTCGTCGAATGTGGTGGCGGTTTCGGTGAGCCGCGGGGAGTACTGCGTGTCGAAGTGCGCGTCGACGATGACGACGAAGTTGTTCGCGGTGCGGTTGGCGGAGGCGGGGATAGGGGTGTACGAGGTGAGGCCGGGGATTATCGAGACAGAGATGACGCGGCCGGTGAAGGAGCGATACGATGCGTTGATTGCGGGCGGCGGCGTGCCGGTGGGGCGATGGGGGAAGCCGGGGGATGTGGCGGCGGTGGTGCGGGCGATGGCCGAGGGGAAGATGCCGTACACGGTGGGCGAGGCGGTGATGGTGGACGGCGGGTTAACGATGCCGAAGTTCTGAGATTGCAATGGACACCGAGATACTTTACACGCGGCATGAGGACGGAGGCGCGGGGTGGGCCGAGATTACTTTGAACCGGCCGGAGAAGGGGAACGCGCTGAACCGAGGGATGGTGGGGCGGTTGGGCGAGTTGGCGGAGGAGATTGCAGCGGACGGAGCGGTGCGCGTGGTGGTGCTGCGGGGGCGCGGGCGGTTCTTTTCGACGGGCGGGGACATTGCGGCGTGGGGCGCGCTGACCCCGGAGGAGATGCGGCGGGACTGGATTCTGCCGGGGATTGACGCGTTCGAGCGGATTGCGGGGCTGAGGCAGCCGGTGATTGCGGCGATTAACGGTCATGCTTTGGGCGGGGGGCTGGAACTGGCGCTGGCGGCGGATTTGCGCGTGGCGGTGCGGCGGGCGAAGCTGGGCGCGCCGGAGGTGACGCTGGGGATGATTTCGGGTTGGGGCGGGGTGAGGCACCTGGCGGAGGCGGTGGGCGCGGCGCGGGCGGCGGAGATGACGCTAGTGGGCGCGCCGGTGACGGCGGAGACGGCGCTTCAGTGGGGGTTAGTGAATGCGGTGGTTGAGGACGAGGCCGCGATGGAGCGGCAGGTGGGGGAGTGGGTTAGTAAGTTGTGCGCGAATGGGCCGATTGCGATGAAGCTGACTAAGAGGCTGCTCGGGACGATGCGCGCGGATTTGCGGCATCAGCATGCGGAGGCGGCGGCGCAGGCGCTTGCGACGGAAGACTGCCAGGAAGGCGTGCGTGCGTTTCGCGAGAAGCGCAAGCCGGTATTCGGGAACCGATGAGTTGGACACAAATTATGACCGCGGAGGCCGCGGCGGCGGCGATCCGCGATGGAGTGACGATTGCGGTGAGCGGGAATGGGGCAGGGATGGTGTCGGCGGAGGCGGTGTTCGAGGCGATCGAGCGGCGGTTTCTTGAAACCGGGCATCCGCGGGACCTGACGCTGGTACATTCGCTGGGGCTGGGGGACCGGGGCGTGCTGGGGACAAACCGGTTCGCGCACGAGGGGATGCTGAAGAAGGTGATTGCGGCGCACTTTACGTGGTCACCAAAGATACAGCAGTTGATCCGGGAAGAGAAGATTGAAGCTTACTGTCTGCCGGGCGGGGTGGTGCAGCAACTGATGCGGGAGATCGGCGCGGGGCGGCCGGGTTTGTTTACGCATTCGGGGTTGGGGACGTTTGTGGATCCGCGGCAGGACGGCGGGCGGTGTAACCGGCGGAGCAAGGAGGAGTTAGTCGAGTTACTCCATGTGGATGGGAAGGAGGTGCTGCGGTATAGGCCGTTTCCAGTCGATGTGGCGATTATACGGGGCACTTATGCGGATACGCGGGGGAATGTAAGTCCGGAAGAAGAAGCGATCGATATGGACATACATACGCTGGCGCTGGCGGCGCGGGCGAGCGGGGGGGTGGTGATTGCTCAGGTGCGGCAAGTGGTTGAGCCGGGCGGGCTGGCGGCGCGGAGCGTGCGGGTGCCGGGGATTCTGGTGGACGCGGTGGTGGAGGATGCGGGGCAGGAGCAGTTTTACGGGCTGGGTTACGATCCGGCTGTAAGTGGGACGCGGCGGGCGCACTTAGGGACGTTGGCGGCGGAGGCGCCGGCGAAACTGGAGCGGCGTATTATCGCGCGGCGGGCGGCGATGGAGATACGGCCGGGGGCGTCGTTGAACTTCGGGTTCGGGATTCCGGGCGGGATTTTCGGCGTGATTGCGGAGCAGGGGAGCGAAGAAGAGCTGTGGATGAGCGTGGAGCAGGGCGTGCATAACGGGAGGATGCTGGACGACCGGCTTTTCGGGGCGGCGCGGAACATGGACGCGATCGTGCCTTCGATCGAGCAGTTCGACTATTACAGCGGCGGGGGGATCGACATTGCGTTTCTGGGGATGGGCGAGGCGGATGAGCGGGGGAACGTGAATGTGTCGCACCTGGGCGGGAATTTGATCGGCCCGGGCGGGTTTATCGAGATCGCGCAGAACGCGAAGAAGGTGGTGTTTTGCGGGACGTTTGACGCGCAGGGCTCGCGGATGGAGTGGGATGGGGTGAAGCTGCGGGTGGCGGCGGCGGGGCGGGTGAAGAAATTCGTGGAGCGAGTGGAGCGGATTACGTTTTCGGCGGATTATGCGCGGGAACATGGGCAGCAGGTTTTGTTTGTGACGGAGCGGGCGGTGTTCCGGCTGGCGGCGGACGGGTTGGAGTTAGTGGAGGTGGCTCCGGGGATTGAAGTGGAGCGGGACATACTGCCGTATATGGCTTTCCGGCCGCGGGTGGGAGCGGCGCGGGAGATGCCGGTGGAGGTGTTTCAGTAAGTTAGCCGTTGCGGGCGGCCCAGATTTTGTCGGCGGCGCGGAGGGCGAGGGCTCCGATGGTGGAGGTTGGGTTGACGGCGGCGCTGGTGACGAAGGAGCTGCCGTCGACGATGTATAAGTTGGGGACGTCGTGGGCGCGGTGGTTTTTGTCGACGACGGAGCGGCGGGCATCCGTGCCCATGCGGGCTGTGCCCATGAGGTGGTAGGCGGGGGTTTCGACGCCGCTATCGAGGATTTCGAGGACACCGGCGGCCTCCAAGGCGTGGCGGGCCATTTGCGTGCCGTGGTCGAGTAACCGCAAACTGTTTTCGCCGTAACTATAGACGACGCGGGGGGCGGGGATGCCGCTCGGGTCCTTTAAGCCGGGATCGATTTCGACGCGGTTGGACTCTTCGGGCAGGTCTTCGCCCATTACAGTTACCCGGATTACGTGGGGGAAGCGGCGGCGCATGACCTGATGGTGGGTTTCGCCCCAGGGGACGGGAATGTTCGAGAAGCCGCCCCAGGCGTGATGGAGCGGGCCGAAGGAGCGTTCGAGGAGGAGGGTGTAACCGCGGGCGAAGTTACGCTTGGGGTCGGTTTCATAAAACTGCTGGCTCATGGCGGGGATGCCGAAGGGGCCGAGGTGGCCGTCCATTTTGGCTTCGAAGACGCCCTCGAAGGTGCGGAAGGGGTGGACCATGAAGTTCCTGCCGACGAGGCCGGAGGAGTTGGCGAGGCCGTTGGGGAAGAGGCTGGACTTAGAGTTGAGGAGGAGGCGCGGGGTGCCGATGCCGTTGCAGCAGACGACTACGGTTTTGGCGAGTTGTAAGTGGATGGCGCCGGCGCGGTCTAAGTACACGGCTCCGCGGGCGCGGCCGCGTGGGTCGACGGTAATTTCGCGGACACGGGACCAGGGTTTGACGACCGCGCCTTTGCGGATGGCTTTGCGCCAGTAAGTAACATCGGTGGAGGTTTTGGCGCCGATGGGGCAGCCGAACATACACTTACCGTGGAGGAGGCAGGCGGGTCGGTTGTCGTAGAACTGGCTGACGATGGCGTTGTCGGAAGGCCACCAATGCCAGCCGAGTTTGTTGAAGCCTTTGCCGATGGTTTCGCCGAGGACGCCGATGGGGAGGACGGGGGTGGAGCGGGGCGAGCGGGGCGGGTTGGCGGGATCGCCGTTGAGTCCGGCGACGCCCATTTCGAGGTCGTTGGCTTCGTAGTAAGGTTCGAGTTCGTGGTAAGTGATGGGCCAGTCGGCGGCGACGCCGTCAAGTGTTCGGGTGCGGAAGTCGGAGGGATGGAAGCGCGGGAAGTGGGCGGCCCAGTGGTGGGTGCTGCCGCCGACGGCGTTGAACATAAGTACGTCGGGCGGGTTGGCGCCGGTTTGTAGGACGGGGTAGTCTTCCCAGCGGCGGCGGACGTTGGGGTTGAAGTGGAAGTTACCGCGGTGGATCTGGACTTCCCAATCTGGGCTGGAGGAAGGATAGTCGCCGGGTTTGATCCAGCCGCCCTGTTCGAGGCAGACGACTTTGGCGCCGTGGTCGGTGAGGCGTTTCGAGAGGGCGGCTCCGGCGGCTCCGGAACCGATGACTAAGACGTCGACTTCTTCGTTGGCCATGGTTAGATCTCCCGGTAGAGTTTGCCGCGCTTGCGGACGTCTTCGATGAGGGATTCGTCGAAGGGGGCCATGTGGGGTCCGCCGTGGTCAGTAGGGTAGAGTTCGTAGCCGATGAGTTTCCATATGGCGGGTTGGGTGTAGTAGGACTCGTAGACGAGGTCGCGGAGGGCGGCGAACTGGGGCGGGGCGGTGTCTTCCATTTCGCGGAGGATGGCGATTTGTTGGGGTTGAGTAAGTTGGGGGAATGGGGTGTTGTAAGTGCGGAGGCTGTAGGCTTCGACGACGGCGAGGGACTCGGTAAGTTGGGCGGCGAGGCGGGGCGAGGAGGGAAGGACGCGTTCGATGTAGCCGACGCCGCCGGCGTCGGTGGCTTTGGGCATGGGGCCGGCGGCGGGGATGATGAGGTCCATGGCGGCGCGGAGGGTGAGGCGTTGGGTATCGCCGAGGGGCGGGGCGGCGGTGGCGGCGGGTTGGATGGCGGTGACAAGGGCGGGGGTGGCGAGCGTGGAGGAGAGGAAGGTGCGACGGGTGGGATTCATGGGGTTTGGGGAAAAGTTATCACAATGGGAGGGGTGCGGGGGTGGGCGTGTGAGGGGCCAGCCGGCGCGACGATCTGTCGATCGGACTGAGGCGGTAGAATTCTCCTTAGTTCAAATGTGGTTGCGGGAGAAGACTCGATGGGTGTGCGGATGACGCGGCGGGATGTGATGGTTGCGATGGCGGGAGCGGTCGGGGTGCGGGCGGAGGAGAGTAAGTTGAGGGTTGTGGTGGTGGGCGGGCATCCGGGGGATCCGGAGTATGGGTGCGGGGGGACGATTGCGCGGTACGCGGCGGCGGGTCATGCGGTGACGATTTTGTATCTGAACCATGGGGAGCGGGGCTGCGGGAGCGTGAGCGAGGCGGCGTGCGGGGCGCGGCGGACGGCGGAGGCGGAGCGGGCTTCGAAGATACTGGGGGCGCGGGCGGCGTTTGCGGGGTTGCGGGATGGGGGATCGGTGGTGGATGGGGCGACTTACTCGCAGTTCGATGGGCAGGTGGAAGAGTTGGCGCCGGATGTGGTGCTGACGCATTGGCCGATGGACCGGCATCCGGATCATCGGGCGGCGGCGATGTTGGCGCAGGATGCCTGGGGGAAGATGAAGGAGCGGTTTGCGCTGTATTACTACGAGGTGGCCGAAGATACGGTTGGGTTCCGGCCGGTGGAGTATGTAGATATTACGGCGGTGGAGAAACTGCGGCGGGAGGCTTGTTATGCGCATGCGTCGCAGCGGCCGGACCATTACTATCCGGCGCAGGATGTGATTTCGCGGTTTCGGGGGATGGAGAGCGGGTGCGCGGAGGCGGAGGCGTTTGCGCCGCATTTGGAGGGGACGGGGAGAAGGTTGTTGCCGTAGGGGCGATGGCGGCGATGACGTGGGATACTGTGGTCATGCAGGCGACGGACAAGGCGGACCTTTCGCGGATCACGATTGTGGCGGGACAGCGTTCGGGGCAGCCCTGTATCCGCGGTCTTCGGGTGACGGTTTGGGATGTGCTGGATATGCTGGCGTCCGGCATGAGCGAGGATGAAATCCTGAGCGAGTACCCGTATCTGGAGAAGGCTGATTTTCCGGCGGTGTACGCCTATGCGTCTCAAGTAGGGCGGAAGCGCGAGACGCGTTGAAGCTACTATTTGACGCTAATTTGTCGCCGAGGTTGGTGCGCCGGCTTGGCGAGCTTTTCCCCGGTTCGACTCACGTGTTTGACACGGGCCTTGCGCGGTTTGTCTCGGACTAGAAGATCTGGGAATATGCCGCATCCAACGGGTTCACGCTCATTACTGCGGATTCGGATTTTCTGGTGCTGTTGCGATCGCGGGGTGCGCCTCCAAAGGTCGTTCATATAGAGCGTTGCGCGTACCGGACCGTGGCCGTAGAGGCGCTAATTCGGCGGTATGCGATTCTGATTGCGGAGTTGGAGGCGTCGGAGCGAGACCTGCTGGTGATCCGCAGACCGGAATGATGTGCGGGAAATTCGCGGTGGTTACTCGCAGCGGAGGGCGAGGATGGGGTCGAGCTGGGTGGCTCGGCGGGCCGGGAGGTAGCTGGCGAGGAGGGCGACGGCGGCGAGGAAGGCGGCGGTGGCGGTGAGAGTAAGTGGGTCGTAGGGGGTGACGTGGACGAGCATGGGGGAGAAGAGGCGGCCGGCGGCGAGGGTGGCGATTAAGCCCGCGGCGAGGCCGGCGGCGGTGAGGGCGGCGCCGCGGCGGAGGACTTCGGCGAAGACGTTGCGTGGCCTGGCGCCGAGGGCCATGCGGACGCCGAACTCCTGGGTGCGCTGGCTGACCGAGTAAGCCATGACGCTATAGAGGCCGACGGCGGCGAGGATTAAAGAGACCAGGCCGAGAGAGGTTAGTAAGTCGGCGGCGACCTTTTGCGGGAGAAGAGTAACTTCGGTCCAGGCGAGGAGGGGCATGACGTCGAAGGCGCGCATGTTGGGGTCTGTCGAGAGGATCTGGCGGGGCATCTCCTCTTCGATGGCGGATTCGGGGCCGGTGGTGCGGACGTAGAAGTAGAGCTGGCCGTTGACGCCGGCCTGCTGGCGGTAGGGGAAGAAGAAGTGCGGGCGCGGGGCTTCGGTGACGTCGAAGTATTTACTATTGTGGGCGACGCCGATGAGGGTGGCCCAGCGGCCGAAGCAACGGACTTTGCGGCCGAGGGGGCTTTCGCCGTGGAAGTAGCGGCGGACGAAAGACTGGTTGACGATTAAGACGGGCGGGGCGGAGGCGTCGTCGGTGGAGCGGAAGTCGCGGCCTTCGAGGAGGGGGATCTGGAGGGTGGCGAAGTAGTCCGGGGCCACGAGATAGTCATTGACGTTCATGGATTCGCCCGGGGCGGGGGCGTAGCCTTCGACATCGACGGTGTTATAGGGGCCGGCGCTGGAGCCGAGGGGGGCGTAGTGGGAGTAAGTCACGGCGGTGACGCCGGGGAGGGCGCGGAGGCGGTCTTGAAGGTTGACGCAGAATTGCTGGAGGGAGGAGTTAGTAAATCCGCTGCCGCCGAGATAGAAGCGGGTGAGGACGACCTGGTTGCGGTTGAAGCCGGGGTCGATGCGGGTGGCGTTGATGAAGCTGCGGAGGAAGAGGCCGGCACCGGCGAGGGCGACGGTGGCGAGGGCGACTTCGGCGACAACGAGGGTGTTGCGGGGGCGGTGGGAATGGGCAGCCCGCGCGCCGGAGCGGCCGGCTTCTTTGAGCGAGGTATTGACGTCGGAGCGGAGCCAATAGAGGGCGGGAGCGGCTCCGGAGAAGAGCGTGGCGAGGACGCAGGTGAG
>JAJYCN010000133.1 GCA_021778335.1 Acidobacteriota bacterium
CCTGCTCGGCCAACTCCCGCGCCATCCGCGGACCCCGTTCGACCTCCACCTCCGGTATCTCGTTCCCAATTCCCCAAATCACCACCGACGGATGATTCCGGTCCCGCATCACCATCGCCGAAATGTCCCGCCGCCACCATTGGTCGAAGTCCCGCCCATAGTCGTACTTCACCTTACTCGCCTTCCACGTATCGAACGGCTCGTCCAGCACCAGCAGCCCAACCCGGTCGCACGCTTCCAGGAACGCCGGCGACGGAGGATTGTGTGCCGTCCGCACCGCGTTGAACCCCGCCGCCTTCAGTAACTCCACCCTCCTTTCCTCCGCCCGGTCGAACGCCACAGCCCCCAGCGGACCGTTGTCGTGATGCACGCTCCCGCCCACGAACTTGATCGTCTTGCCGTTCAGCAGGAAACCTTTCTCCGCGGACCACGCAATCGTGCGGATCCCGAACGGCGTCGCCGCCTCATCCACCACGCGCCCGCCGCTCACCACCCGCGTCACCGCCCGGTACATCGCAGGCGTCTCCGGTGACCATAACCTCGGCGCCGCCACTGCAATCTCCTGCCGCGCCTCCCCTTCGCTTCCCCCTGCCACTCTCACCGCCTTCTCCGCATGGCCCACCGTCTTCCCGCCGCCATCCACCACTGTCGTCTCCACCGTCAACCCCGCCTCGGCCCCGCTCTCGTTCGCCACGCGAGTCCGCGCAACAACCTTCGCCGAACTCTCCGTAGCCTCCGGGGTCGTCACAAACACGCCCCAATGCGCCACGTGCGTCGCCTCCGTCACAACCACCCGCGCGTGCCGGTAAATGCCGGACCCGCTGTACCACCGGCTATTCGGCTGCTCGGAGTTATCCACCCGCACCGCCAGCACATTCCTCCCGCCGAAGTCCAGCTCCGGCGTCATGTCAAACGAAAAACTCGTGTACCCGTAAGGCTGCGTGCCTAGCTTGCGGCCGTTCAAATACACCGTCGCGTCCCGGTACACGCCGTCGAACTCCACACTTACCCGCTTGCCTGTCCACACCGCCGGCGCCGTGAACGTCTTCCGGTACCAACCCGTCCCCGCCGGATAAAAGCCGCCGCCCGCGCCGGTCGCGTTGTCCTTCTCAGGCCGTCCCTCGATGCTCCAGTCGTGCGGCAGTTGCACCGTCCGCCAGCCTTCATCGTCAAACGCGAGAGCCTCGGCCCCGCTCACATCGCCCAGGTGAAACTTCCAATCCGAATCGGCCTTCAGCACAATGCGCGGCCCCTCCGCGCCCAACGCCCGCAGCCCCGCAAACAAAATCGCCGCGCACACCGCGGCCCTTCCCGCAATCATGTTTTTCACTTCGCCCTCTTCCCGTCGTTCTTATCGGCCCGCAGCCCCAGCAGAATCACCCGGCTCGCCTCCCGGAACAAATCATCCACCGGCTTGCCGTACTCCTTCTCCACCCGGTCCCCAAGCGAAGCAAGCCGCCGTTGCGCGCCGATCAGCGCGTTCATCACCGCATGCATCGTCAGGTTCGCATCCAGATCGCTCCGTAGCGACCCATCGGCCACGCCATCCCGGATTAACTTGCGGAACTGCGCGAATCCTCCCTTGCTGATCCGCGCCTCGAGAGCAATCAGGCGCTCCGCCGGCCATTCCCGCGCATACATCGCATCGAACTGCGCCATGAACCGGACCGTCGCCCGCCGTTGCGCCAGGTCCTCGGCCATCGCCTCCGCCAGCGCCGCGATCTTACCGAGCGCCGTCTCCGCCCCCTCCGCCGCTGCCTTCATGCGCGCCGCGGCCTCGGCGAACACGCCCTCCACAATCGTCCAGACGATCTCGTCCTTGTTCGAGAAATACTGGTAAACGGTCGAAGCCCGCACGCCGCTCGCCGCCGTAATCTCGGCCATCGTCGCGCGCTCCATGCCCCGCTCATCGAACAGCCGCTCCGCCGCCTCCAGAATCCGGCGGCGCTGCCGCTCGCGGTGCCCCTCGTACGTGCCCCGGCTGGTTTCTGTGTTGCGTTTCGCCATGGCGGTATCCCGGCCAAACGACTTCGACATCAAAAGCCGAATTCGAAGTCCGATTACGAATTACAATACCGCCACACCGCCCGCCGCGTCAAACCGGGCGGGTTCCCTCTCGCCCCGGCCTACGGGTAACTGATGAGCACCGGCGTCCCGATCTCGTATGTCTGCTGCGATGTCCGCGAGCAGTTGAACGTGATCGGCGTGTCCGCAATGAACGCATTGCCGCTGCTCACCAGCGCATTCACCTGGCTCAGCGTCGTCACCATCGTGTTGATGCTCCCGTTCGTAAACGCCGGGGACGTGAACACCACCAGCTTCACATGCCACGCAATATTGAAATCGCCCTTCGTCGAGGCGATCCCCACCAGGTGATTGTGCCCCTTCACTGGCGAGCACGGATTCCCTCCGTTGAAATCCGCGCACGCCGGGTCGCTACCAGGCAGCACGCCGTAATCGGTCTGCGGAAACGGCAGCACGTTCAGATGATCGCAGTTAGTCGGCTGGCAGTTCAAATCGCCGGCCGGAACCGTCGAACTCAACGGATACACCGGAAGATACATCGGCGCAACCGCCGCCCCGTTCGCCTTCGATGGGAAAGGCGCCTTCAGCGGCGTAAGCAGGTAGATCCCGTTGCCGTTCGAAAGATCGAATGCCGGCTCCACCTCCACCTGACCGAACATCCGCTGGCCACTGTCATAAGTGACGGCTTTCGTAGTCGCCGTCAGACTCAGCAGAGCAATGGTCAACGAACTAACACAGACGCAAAAAATCACAAGTCTCTTCATACACCCTCCCTCTGGGTGCATCAAGATTAACCTCATTCCCGCAAAGTTGCAATGTCTAATCTGTCCTCGGAGGCCGTGCGCGTGTCCTGGTAGTTATAGAGATCCCCCGGAAAATGCTGGTAACCTCCTCCCGTGTGTCTGATCGCTATTGTGGAGTAAGCGGTATTAGACGGTCTAGTACTAACTCGTCCTCCCTCGGATGGGTATTCGTCGCAGCCTCCAGATAAGAGCGGTATACCAACCGCGGTGTGTCGAGGTTCACCGTAACCCCTCTACGTTCAGCCCGAAAGTGGTCTGGCAATAGTCCCCGCTGGGTAGTAAAGTCACGTGGCTGCCGCCGGCCGCCCCGCGGGTGAACGTCCACGCATAGAACAGATCCGCATTCCCCTGATCGGCGACGTAATCCCGTGCGCTGCCGAGTAGCTCGAGGCTTTGCGCCGTGACCAGGCCAACATTCGCCGTCGGCGCCGAGTACACCGTCACGCTCGAATAACTCGCTTTGTTCGTCGCCCGGTGATTTACCCCGTAAGCAACAAAGAACCCGCCGCTGGGTAAAGCGAAGTTCCCGCTGCCCAGATAAATCGCGTCGGTCGAGGCAGCGTCAATGCCGTCCTGCTGTCCCCGTGGATCTCCGAGCGGATTGTAGGCGGTGTATCCCTATTCGCGATGTAAGCCCGAGTACGGTTTCTATAATGCCGGATCTACAGGTAAGTCCGTAGCGGTGTACCGGCCCGCGTACGCATCGATGATCCTCTGCCTCAGCAGTTGTAGCGTAGGATACAAGTTCAGTTCCGTCGTTCCAGTCCCCGAAACCCGCGTCAGCGGCGCCGGTATCGGATCGGAGGCATACACCAGCCCTAACTGGTCGTTCCCCGGCGAATTCTTGGGCCGGATTCGGAAGACCCGCATCGGCCGCCGCGGCTTCTCATTCTGTAATGCCGCAATGTAGGCCTCCCCCGCTGCCTGATTCTCGAAGAGCGCTACCCGCGCCGCGAACATATACTGCGGCGCCTCCGCTTCCAACCCGAGCCGGAATAGGGACACCGGGATCGGTTGGCCCTTGATCGCCGCCTGCAGGCCCGCGGAGCGCAGCATCGCATGCACCTAGGATCGATTGATCTGCGTCGCCGGAGCCGTCGTTGAACTCCCTTGCGCCGCTTGCACTGGATTCAGTGCCGCCGCCAGCAATACGGCAAATAACACCGCGACTCAAAGCCGGGAATACGCAAATCTATGATTTCGGCCGGGCCCGCAATCGCCCGCTACATCTTATAGAAGAACTCTTCTCGTACAATCTTCCCATCCACTACGTTGTAGACCGCGATCTCCTCCATCGTGAACCGCCTGTTCTCAGGCTTGAACGTAGCTTCCATCTTGAAGGTCACCGCGAACTGCGGCCCCGCCACCAGCGGACCCTCCACCTTCACCGAATGTACGTCATGGTTGGCCGTCCACCACTCCCCCTTCGCCTTCACCGCCGCAATGCCCTTCGACTCGCGCGACTGTCCCGGCGGCGCGCCGGCCTCCACACTCACGATCTCCGGCGAATACAGCTCCATGCCCGCCTCCATGAACTTCCCTTGCGAGCACAGCTTCACCAGCCTGTCCGCCACTTCTTGCGTCGTCATTCCTTTCCTCCCGTGCGCTTCCTCCGCCACGCTCCCACGCTAACACACCGGCTCCCGCACCCGGCTAACTTCCCCCGGGCCTCACGGTCTTCCAGATAACGTCATCATTCCGGAACCAGGTCGGCGTCTTCTTCGCCCATGTCGTCTCCCCATAACGCCGGTGCAACAACCGGAAAGCCGCCCGCGTCGTCTTCCACGTATCCGGGCCAGCGCACCCGTAATGCCCGGCCCGAACAAGCGAGTAAAGCGCCTCCGGCACTCTCGCATCATCGCCGTGCGCCTTCGCATACTCGAACACAATCCCACCCAGGAAATTCGCCGCCTCCGCCTCCGCGCCCCCGTCGAGAAACGCCGCTTTCCCGGCCGCCACCGGCGCCGGAACGCTCAGATACACTCCCCACTCCCAGTTCGCCCGCGAATCCAGCGCCCCCTCCACATTCATCGGGCGCCACCAGTTATCCCGGTACGGATCCAGCTTTCCCGCCGGCGCCTGCCGGACGATCCCTGTCGCGTAATAAGGCCGCGCCTCGGGCCGGTGCAGCGGCAAAAACGCCGCCGCGAACCGCTTCCCCGCGCTGTCCCTCGCCTCCAAATACGCCCTCGTCAGTGAATCGTCGCCCATCCTCCGCGCAACTTCGGTAAGATCCTCGCCCAACATCAGTCCGCGCGTGAAGGCTGTCATCGGCGCCTCGCGTTCTAACTCCGGCGCCAGCCCTCCACCGAGCGCCGCCTCTTTCAACTAACGATACGGTGTCTCCCGGTTGAGAACCCGCGTCGCATCGGAATCGAGTAACTCCGCCGTCCCCGCTGGCGGCTTCAGACCCATTAGGAAGTCCGGCGCTTCATCGGCATCGATCTGCAACGTCACCAGCACCGGTTTACGCATCGCGAACTGAAGAAAGTCCCGGAAATCCGCCGCAACCAGCATCCGCAAGCCCCGGAAAAGGTTCACGCTCGACGGCAAGCCTTGCAACGCGCCGCTCCCCAATACCGCGTCCAGTCCCTCCCGAGCCTGCTCCCGGCTCCCACCTTCTTCAAGCAGCCGGAGTAAGTGAAGCCTCGCCGCCGGATATCCCGGCGAACCCGCCGCTACTGCCGCCGCTGCTTCGAGCAATCCCGCCCCCTGCGCCTGCGCCGCGCTCGCGTGCTCCAATGCCGCGATCAACCACGCCACCGGCCGCGTCGCCCGCCACCGGGCCACGCAATAGCCGAACTCCTCCCCAGGCGACTGAAACCGGAAGATCCAGTCCGTCACATCCGGATCCGGAAACAAACTCGCGTCGGCCGCGGGAGGATGCGCCGGCTTGTAAGCCGCGTTCGGATCCCCCTGCCGCTTGCTCGAAACCAGCCGCCCTAACTCGCGAAAGTAGTCTTCATTCCTCGCCTGAATCCCCACGCGTCGGAGCAGGTTCTTGGTTATGCCGTGAAGCGCCGCGAGCGCCGGATCGGAAAGCACGCTCCGCGCTTCGCTCTGGAACCCGTTGGCCTTCATCCGCAACAGCGTACGCAGCACCACGTAACGCGAAATCGTCCGCCATGGCGTGCCATCCTCCTTCGCGATCCGCCGGAACCCCACCAGGGCCTCCGAGTAGCTCCCTGGATAAAAGTAAGCCGCCGCGGCCCGCCGTTGCACCCGCCGGTAACTTTAACGATCCGCCAACACAGTTCGAAAACACCGCGTCCCGCGCCGCCACCCAGGACCGGAACGCCGCGCCTCCAGCGTGTGTGCCGCCATCCGGTAGGCGCCCCGGCGCGGTTCAGCGTAAAGGTATGCGTCTCCGTGTCATATGCCAACTTCCCGCCCGTGATCAGCGTCGCCCGCGGCGCCGCCGGCGTTGAAACCTGCGCCCGCAGCGCCCGCCACTGCGCCGGCCAGTCGATCGTGATCCCGTCCCGCTCATCCATTCCGACGCCGTCCAGGTACCGATAGGCGACGACAAGATACGAGCGCGCGAAAGATGGCCGCAGTACGCCCAGTCGCCCGTCGATGAACTCCGGCCGCGGCATATCCGGGTGCCGGGCGTAACTAAACACCGCGCGAAAGAAATCCGGCGCGCAAGCCCGCGCAAGCCGCCATCCGGCCGCCGTAGCCACCGGAGCAATTGCCACCGCACCCAGCAGGCGCTTCACGACAAGTACTCATCGAGAGCCTTCATTAGTAACTCAGGCAGAAATAAGCCCGGTCCTCGGCCGCGCCGCGGGACTCCCATAGTTCGGGCCCACTGTGACGCCCAGACCGCCTCGGCTTCCCTCAAGAATGAATTCGCCGCCGCGAGATCATCGTAACCACCGACTGGTCCACCGGCAGTCCGGACATCCAACTTCGCCCCTCGCCACACCGCGACACCAGAGCCGTCATCGAAAGCCACACGTCGCCGCCGATCGTCGCCCGCACTGTTGAAAGTAACTCCCGGTAGAACGGCCACGCCTCGCGTGGCGCGTCAAAGTCAATCTGTAGCCGCTGCGGATGAGTGAAACTGACGATCTCGCCGCTCATGCGAGGTACTGACTCGCGTTGCTTGGCGCTGTAACTCTGAGGCCCGTCAATGCGAATTACAGCCATCTGATACATGCCCGGAGGAATCCGCACCGGAATCGCGCGTGGTAAAGAAGTTACTTGGTCTTTCCCCTCGCACCGCAGAGTTAGCTCAAGATAGGCGACGCCGAGTCGTCGCCCCGCCATCGGCCGGAAGTCGTCGGCCGCGTACCACGACCAAAGCATCGTTTTCGGCGGAGCCTTTTTCTCGGCCGCCCGCCCGCCAAACCCAGCCAAAGCCAGCGCCGCCGACACCCAGATCCGCGTCGTCAAATGCCTCTCCCCTGGCTCAAATTGTCGCAAAATGTCGCAAAAGCGCTGCACAAGACGGCGACTGATAACGTTACCGGTAACGCTACAGTCCGCACTGTTTTTTGCCTTACGGAGCCCTTTCCGGACCCCGGTTTCAGACCCCTCCCAATGTGATGTAATGTAGCCCAGCAATGCGTATCCGAGCCGTACTCGCGTTTCTCGTCTTCGCCGGCCCCCTCCTGGCCGCCGCGCCCACCGTGGATTTCGACCGCGACGTCCGGCCGATTTTCTCCGACAAATGCTACACCTGTCACGGGCCGGACCCGTCGCGGCGCATGGCGGGTCTGCGGCTCGACCAGCGCGAGGGCGGGGCCTTCACAAATCGCGGCGACCACGCCGACGTCGTGCCCGGCGACGACGCGCACAGCCGGCTGGTGGAGAAAATCACCGCGGCGAAACCGGCCCTGCGGATGCCGCCTCCGTACTCGAAATTGGCCCTCACGGCGGCGCAGATTGAAACGATCAAGACCTGGATCGCGCAGGGCGCGAAGTGGGATCCTCACTGGTCCTACGTGGCGCCGAAGCGGCCGGAAACTCCGAAAGTTTCCGACGCGAAGTGGGTGCGGAATCCGATTGACGCATTTGTGATGGCGAAGCTCGATGCCGAGGGGTTGAAGCCTTCGCCCGAGGCCGATAAAACAATCTTGATCCGTGGTGGTTCATTGGACCTGACGGGGTTTGCACCGACGCCGGCAGGAGTAGATGCGTTTGCCGCCGACAAACGGCCGGATGCTTACGAGCGATTAGTTGACAGGTTACTTGCGAGTCCGCGCTACGGCGAGAGGATGACGATGCAGTGGCTCGACTTAGCACGGTACGCCGACACGCACGGGTATCACATCGACAGCGAGCGGCAGATGTGGCACTGGCGCGACTGGGTTATCAACGCGTTCAACAGTAACATGCCGTTCGACGAGTTCACGATCGAGCAACTTGCAGGCGACTTACTCCCGCATCCTACGACGAGCCAACTTGTCGCGACCGGTTTCAACCGCAACCACATGATTAACTTCGAGGGCGGCGCGATTCCGGAGGAGTATCAGAACGAGTATGTGGTGGACCGTGTGGAAGCGACTTCGACGACGTGGCTTGGGGTTACTCTCGGCTGTGCGCGCTGCCACGATCACAAGTACGACCCGATCAAGCAGAAAGAGTTCTACGAGTTTTACGCGTTCTTCGACAACATCTCCGAACTGGGACTCGACGGGCAGAGAGGCAATGCGAAACCGTTCCTGGCGCTGCCATCGGCCGAACAGAAGACGGAGCTCGACTCGCTTGATGGGAAGATCGATGGGCTGAATAAGATCCTGGTGCCGAAGACGCTCGATGAGCTTAGACGGGCGTGGGAGCCGAAGCGGCTGGCGACGCTGCCGGAGCCGACCCGGGCTGGACTGTTGTCGCACTACGAGTTCGACGGCGGGCTGTCGGATTCGTCCGGTCATTATTTCTATGGGCGTGTGGAGCGCGGCGACCTGACTTACAAGCCGGGCGCGGTGGCGCAGGCGGCGCAGTTTGACGGCGACACGCACGTGACGTTCGGCGGGGCGACGGTGTTCGATCCACACAAAGCGTTCACAATCGCCTGCTGGCTGAACCCGTCGGGCCATCTGCCTCGGGTTGTGCTCGATCAACTGACAGGCACGGCGCAGAACCGGAGCGGGCTCGAGATCAAGCTCGATGATTTTCTTCTGACGGACATTCAGCACTGGCGGCCGAAGGTGTATGTGCGGTTCGACGGGGCGGGGGCCGGCGAGGGAATGGAGGTGCGGTCGCAGTCGCGACTGGATCCGGGGAAGTGGCATCATGTGACGATCACTTACGACGGCTCGGGCCATGCTTCGGGCGTACATATGTACTTCGACGGCGCGGCGGATCCGGTGGACGTGGCGCAGGATAACTTAGGGGCGGTTGGAAGTTCGCCGGCGAAGTGGGAGATCGGCAACCGGACGTGGGGACGGAGCTACGAGGGCGGGATCGACGACTTACGGTTTTATAGCAGGGTGCTGAGTGCGGCTGAGTTGCAGCCGATGGTGGTGGATGAGCCGCTGCGGGCGACGATCGAGATTCCGGAAGATCACCGCAAGGGCGGGCAGGACACGCGCCTGGCGGATTACTTCCTGCGGAACGAGGCGCCGGAGGGGGTCCGGAGCGCGTACATCGAGCGGGAGACGCTGATGGCGCAGAGGGATGCGCTGAACAAGCAGATTCCGACGACGATGGTGATGGCGGAGCTGGATAAGCCTCGGGAGACGGCGATTCTGGCGCGGGGCGACTACCGGAACCGCGGGGAGATTGTGCATCCGGGGGTTCCGGCGATTCTGCCTCCGCTGCCGAAGGGCGCACCGGCGAACCGGCTGACGCTGGCGCGGTGGCTGGTGAGTGAGTCGAATCCGCTGACGGCGCGGGTGGTGATGAACCGCTACTGGCAGATGTACTTTGGCACGGGGATTGTGAAGACGGTGGAGGATTTTGGGTCGCAGGGCGAGCCGCCGTCGAATCAGCCGCTGCTGGACTTTCTCGCCACCGAGTTTATCCGCACGGGCTGGGATATTAAGGCTATGCAGCGGCTGATTGTAACTTCGGCTACTTACCGTCAGGATTCGCGAGTAACTCCGGAGTTACTTGACCGCGATCCGGAGAACCGGCTGCTGGCGCGGGGCCCGCGGTTCCGGCTGCCGGCGGAGACGATCCGGGATAACGCGCTGGCGGCTTCCGGGTTATTGAAGGAGCGGGTCGGCGGGCCGAGCGTTTTCCCGTATCAGCCGAAGGGGCTGTGGAGAGAGATCGCGTTCGGCGACGGGTTTTCGGCGCAGAGCTACACGCCGAGCCACGGGGACGATTTGTACCGGCGGTCCATGTACACGTTCTTTAAGCGCACGGCCTCGCCGCCGGAGCTGGTCACGTTCGACGCGCCGGACCGGGAGAAGTGCACGGCGCGGCGGCTGCTGACGAACACGCCGCTGCAGGCGCTGGTGCTGATGAACGATCCGGCGTTTATCGAGGCGTCGCGCGTTCTGGCGGAGAGGATGATCCGCGAGGGCGGGCGGAACACGGCGAAGCGGCTGGATTACGGTTTCCGGCTGGCGGCGTCGCGGCGCCTGGCACCCAACGAGGAAGCGATCCTGGAAAAACTTCTTACGCAGTCCCTTACTAACTACAAAGCGAAACCGGCGGAGGCCACGAAGCTGATTACGATCGGGGAGTCGAAGCCGGACGCGAAAATTCATCCCGCGGAGCTCGCCGCATGGACGACGGTGGCGAGCACCATGCTTAGTCTGGACGAAACCATTACTAAGGAGTAACGATGCCGCTTGATCATGAAATCGGGTTAGCACTTACGCGCCGCCATTTCTTCGGGCTGACGAGCACGGGGATCGGGGCGGCGGCGCTGGCGAGCCTTCTGACTCCGGAGGCTTTTGGCAATACGGCGGGGAAACTGTATGCGCCGGGCGCGCTGCCGGGGCTGCCGCACTTTGCTCCGAAGGCGAAACGGGTGATTTTCCTGCACCAGTCGGGTGGTCCGTCGCAGGTGGATTTGTTCGACTACAAGCCGAAGCTGGGGAAGCTGGAGGGGACGGAGTTGCCGGCGTCGGTGCGGAACGGGCAGCGGATTACGGGGATGACGAGCGGGCAGAGTTCGCTGCCGGTGGCTTCGTCGGTTTTTCAGTTTAAGCAGTACGGGCAGGCGGGGACGTGGTTCAGCGAGTTACTGCCGCACTTAGGTGGGGTGGCGGACCAGATCGCTGTGGTGAAGACGGTGAACACGGACGCGATCAACCACGATCCGGCGATTACGTTTTTGCAGAGCGGGAGCCAGCAGCCGGGGCGGCCGAGCATGGGCGCGTGGGTGACGTATGGGCTGGGGAGCGAGAACCAGGAGTTGCCGTCGTTTGTGGTGATGATCAGTCAGCAGAGCGCGCTGAATACGGATCAGCCGTTGTTCAGCCGGCTGTGGGGCAGCGGGTTTTTGCCGTCGAAGTACCAGGGCGTGCTGTTCCGGTCGTCCGGCGATCCGGTGTTGTATTTGTCCGATCCGGCGGGGATCAGCCGCGAGGAGCGGCGGGACATGCTGGACGCGGAGGCGGAGTTGAACCATATCCGGTCGACGGCGTATGGGGATCCGGAAATTGAAACGCGCATTTCGCAATTTGAAATGGCGTTCAAGATGCAGACTTCGGTGCCGGACCTGATGGATTTGTCGAAGGAGCCGGACCATGTGTTTGAGATGTACGGGCCGGAAGCGCGGAAGCCGGGCAGTTACGCGGCGAACTGTTTGCTGGCGCGGCGGCTGGTGGAGCGCGGCGTGCGGTTTGTGCAGTTATATAAGCGGGGTTGGGACCAGCACAACGACTTACCGCGGGATTTGAGTTTGCAGTGTAAGAGCGTGGACCAGCCTTCGGCGGCGCTGGTTCAGGATTTGCATCAGCGGGGGTTGCTGGAGGACACGCTGGTGGTTTGGGGCGGGGAATTCGGGCGGACGGTATACTGCCAGGGTAAGTTGACGCAGGAGAACTACGGGCGGGACCACCATCCGCGGTGCTTCACGATGTGGTTTGCGGGCGGCGGGATCAAGCCGGGGATTTCGCTGGGCGAGACGGACGATTACTGCTATAACATCGTGTCGGACCCGGTGCATATTCACGATGTACAGGCGACGATATTGAATCGGCTGGGCGTGGACCATACGCGGCTGACTTACAAGTTCCAGGGGCGGCATTTCCGGTTGACGGATGTGGCGGGGGTGGTGACGGAGAAGTTACTGGCGTAGGGGGCGAGTTGAGCGCGTCCTGCGCGGAGCGCTCAGGGCTGCTCCTTCTTGTGGCTCCTTCTCCGCGGGTTTGCATCGGGCCACCAGACGGCATGCGCGGCTTCGACGAAGCGGCCGACGCAGTATTCCACGAACTGTTTCGCAACGTTGGGATGGCTGTCGCGGATGAGGTCGATCATCTGGCGATGACGCGATAAGCCGGGGGCCCATTTTGCCGCCGACTCCTGGGTCTCTATCATCCGCAAGAGGACGAAGCTGAACAACGGACGGAGCAGACGGCTCAATGCTTCCGCCAGCAGCGGATTCCCGGATGCTTGCCCGAGCGAGAGATGGAATGCCAAATCGCTTGCGATCAGGTCCCGCACATGTCCGCGCTGCTGGGCCGATTCCATGTTGGCCAGCGCCGCCTCCAGGGCCGAAAGGTCGGCGTGAGCGGCCGCGGCCAGCTGCGCCGCCAGACCTTCCAACGCACCGCGAAGCTGATAAATGCGCTCGACGTCCTGCGCCGTGTATTGGGTGACCCGCGCGCTTTTGCCCGAGTTCTTGACCACAAAGCCTTCTGCGATCAGCAGGTTGATCGCTTCGCGCACCGAGGCTTGCGCCACGCCGAACTCCCGGGCCCAGACGCCTTCACTCACACGCTCACCCGGGCGAAGCCTCCCCTCGACAATTGCGTCCCGGAGCCGGCCGGCGAGCTGTTCTTTGACCAGGGGGGCGGGTTCGACAGTGGCCATATAAGCGCTTATCCATGTTTTAACAAACTACTGATTGCCATTCAAGCACGCTATAGGCGCTTGACATAGTGGGAGCGCATGAATATGCTATTGGGGTGCCGGTTCTCACCAGAAGGGAGTTTTGTTTCGGCGGAACGCTGGCCTCGGCCTCATCGATGCAGGCCGCTGCAGCGGCATCCCACCCTCCGAACGTCGTCGTGATCCTCGCGGATGACCTCGGCTACGGCGATGCGCATTTTCTGAATCCCCGCCATGGCCGCATCGCGACTCCCAACATCGACCGCCTGTCGACCGAGGGGATGACGTTCACCGATGCCCACACCGCTTCAGCCGTCTGTACGCCTTCGCGTTACGGCCTCCTGACCGGTCGGTACGCCTGGCGTTCAAGACTACAGAAGGGTGTGTTGGGCCCCTATGACGCGCCGCTGATCCATCCTTCGCGGATGGCGTTGCCCTCGCTTCTTAAGGGGCATGGCTACGCGACGGCTTGCGTCGGCAAGTGGCATCTTGGCTGGGATTGGCCTCATGAAGACGGAGGGTTGCGCTTCGACCGTCCGATTACGGGCGGTCCGACGGAGTTGGGCTTCGATTCCTATTTCGGCACCGACGTTCCGAATTATCCGCCCTATTGCTTTATCGAAAACGATCGGACGGTGGGTATCCCGTCAGTGCCGAAGCCGGAGAGCATGTATGGCCTGGATGGACTGATGGTTCCCGGCTGGAGGCTCGACGGCATTCTGCCCGCGCTCACGAAGAGGGCCTGCGGATTCGTACGGCGCTGCGCGGGCGAGAAGAAGCCGTTCTTTCTGTATCTGGCGCTTACCTCGCCGCATACGCCGCTGGCGGTGGCGAGTTCCTGGCGCGGCAAGAGCGACCTTGGGCTTTACGGCGACTGGGTGATGCAAACTGACTTCTCGGCGGGCGAGGTTCTAAAGGCGATCGACCAGAGCGGCTCGCGCGACAACACGCTGGTTTTCTTTACGAGCGACAACGGTTGCGCGCCCTATATCGGAGTGGATTATGTCGCCGAACACACCCGGATGGGGCGTGTGAAGGAACTCGAGGCCAAGGGCCACTTTCCCAGCGCGGGATTTCGCGGCTACAAATCGGACATCTGGGAAGGCGGCCATCGCGTACCGTTCGTGGCCCGCTGGCCCGGTGTCGTCCATCCCGGTACGCGGAGCGAGCAGGTGATCTGCCTAACGGACATCATGGCCACCTGCGCCGAAATCACCGAAACGGCGTTGCCCGCGGGCGCGGCGGAGGATAGCGTAAGTATTCTCCCCGCACTGCGCGGCGCATCCAGCAAACCGATCCGCGAGGCCGTTGTCCATCATTCCATCGGCGGACAATTCGCCATCCGCCAAGGACGATGGAAACTGGAATTGTGCGCGGGATCGGGCGGTTGGAGCGAGCCCACGGAAGCCCATGCGGCAGCGCAGGGCCTGCCAGCGGTTCAGTTATACGATATGGATGCCGATCCGGCGGAGCGAACGAATGTGCAGGAGCACCACGCGACCGAAATCGGCCGGCTTACCCGGTTGATGGAAAGCTATGTCGCAGCGGGGAGAAGCACGCCCGGTCCGCCGCAGCAAAACGAAGTTCCGATCATCCTCCGCAAACCCGTCCCGGGAGGGCCCAAGCTGGCGAGCGACTAAGGCGGGCCGGGTAACCATCGGGTTCCTGGGGCCGGGGCGGTAAGCCAGGAGTTGCGGCTCTAGGGGTGGCCGGCGATACGCCGCCATGCGACGACGCGGACTTCGTTGGGGGCGTTATCGACGGACTTGGTTTGCAGCAGGATCTCGAAGTAAGGAAGGTCCGCCGGACGCTTAACATTGAACAGGTGGAGGATGGCCGGGAGACGAACCGGATCCGTCGCGAACTCGCCCGCCGCTTCCCCGGTGACCATATTGAGCCCTGTCAACAGCAGAATGAATCCCGTATGGCCCAGGTTCGGGATGTAGGCGATTCGGGCGTATCCGAAGCCGGAGTTTTGGGAGGCCGGTTGGGCGGCTGTGTAGAATGATTGCTCGGTGGCCTTTGGGCGCCGATTTGCGTAGCCCGGATTTGATCCGTGACCGTGTTGGAACGGAAAGTTGAGGTTATCTTCGAATAATTC
>JAJYCN010000402.1 GCA_021778335.1 Acidobacteriota bacterium
CACGCTTCTTTCAGACCCCACCTCGCGGTGACGCCCTTGCGCTTCGCTACTACTTCACCTCCATCAGGTTGTAGAGGGGACTTACACCCCCGAGCTGTCGAAAATGCTCGGCACACAACGGAAAGCGGACCGCCGCACGAAGCGGCCGGACGCGCCATCGAGGCCCACCAGGCGCTGATGGACGACGCGCGGGAGAAAGGGGTTTTGCGCGGCCTGGCTGCGCTGAAGTCCACGGCTTCGGCCACCACCGTGCGTTCCCGAGACGGGAAATCGATCACACTCGACGGGCCGTTCGCCGAGACCAAGGAGCAGTTGGCGGGCTACTACATTCTCGACTGCGAGAACCTCGACGAGGCGCTCGAATGGGCCAAACGCGTTCCGAGTTCCTGCAAGGGCGGCGACGGTTGCGTCGAAGTCCGGCCGGTCTCGGACTTTCCCCCGCCGATGGTCTGATTTGTGGACGCGCGCGCGGCGGCGGAGACGGTCTTTCGGGAGCAATACGGGCGGATCATCGCTACCTTGATCCGCCTGAGCGGGTCCTTTGACCGCGCCGAAGAGGCGATGCAGGAGGCGTTTGCCTCAGCGCTACGCAAGTGGGGCGAGCAGGGAATTCCAAGAAATCCCGCCGCATGGATCACCGCCGCCGCGCAAAACAAGTTGGTGGACCAAAGCCGGCGCGAGCGCATCCGGCGGGACAAGCAGGAATCACTGCGTTATGAAATGGAAT
This sequence comes from Acidobacteriota bacterium, assembly GCA_021778335.1. Taxonomy (GTDB): domain Bacteria; phylum Acidobacteriota; class Terriglobia; order Bryobacterales; family Bryobacteraceae; genus JAJYKC01. The sequence goes on from JAJYCN010000402.1 coordinate 728, forward strand.
CGCGAAACTCCGCGTCCGGCGCCGAAGCGTTCGAGTCCCCGGAAGGCGATGGGATGAACTCTCCCGACGACCGGTTGCGGTTGATGTTCACCTGCTGCCATCCGGCGCTGCAGCAGGAAGCGCAGATCGCGCTTACGCTGCGGACGCTCGGCGGACTGACGACGCCGGAGATCGCCAAGGCGTTCCTTCTCCCGGAGGCGACGCTGGCGCAGCGGCTCGTGCGGGCCAAACGCAAGATTCGCGAGGCGCGAATTCCCTATGAAGTGCCGCCACGCCATCGGTTGGCCGAGAGGCTGGCCGCGGTGCAAGGCGTAATTTATCTGATCTTCAACGAAGGATACGCGGCGAGCGCGGGTGAGGAACTTGTCCGCGGCGATCTGTGCACGGAGGCGATCCGGCTGGGGCGCACTCTCTGTGAACTGATGCCGCGCGAAGCCGAGAGTCTCGGTCTGCTGGCCCTCATGTTGTTGCACGATTCGCGGCGAGCGGCGCGAATGCGGGAGGGACGGCTGGCGACGCTCGAAGAGCAGGACCGGAGCCTGTGGGACCGGGCCAAGATCGCCGAAGGGCTGGCACTGGTCGAGCGTGCGTTGCGATTGGGTCCGCTGGGCTGTTACCAACTTCAGGCTGCTATCTCCGCTCTCCATACGCAAGCCGCGAAGGCGGAGGAAATGGACTGGGCGCAAATCGAGGCTCTCTATGAGCGGCTGGCAGCGCTGTCGCCGACTCCGGTTGTGCGTCTGAACCACGCGGTCGCCGTGGCCATGAGCCGTGGCGCCGAGCAGGGGCTTCGGAGGGTGGACGAACTCGCCGCCTCCGGCGTTCTCGACGGGTACTACCTGCTTCCCGCGGCGCGCGCGGACCTCTGCCGCCGGCTCGGGCGGAATCAAGAGGCCGCGGCAGCTTACCGCGAGGCGCTCCGGCTCGTTCCGAATCCGGTGGAGCGGGACTATCTCGAGCGGCGGTTCTCGGAAGTAGTGGCGGCCGGCCCTTCGAGTCCGGCTCGGCGTGTTCCTTCGAGCGTGCGCGCCATCGAATCCTGAGGGAAGTGCTCGACGACATCGCGAAGAGCCCAGGAAAAACCGTAAGGGATATCGCGCGTCAACGAGATGGCGCGGCATTCGGCGATGACGCCGCCCTTGACCTGTTCGAATTTCCAGTAGGAATTTAGTCGCCAGAGAAAGCCGAAACCGTGTCCGGGAGGCTCTTCGTCATTGAGATCCCCGTTCGGGTGGCGCACTTCGCCGATATGCGTGGACTTCGACATCATGGTCTGCTGGTTCGGACCGAGGCGTACGTACTGAACGTCGTATTCCGTGTTCAGGACGACCGGGAACACCAGCCGGCGGTAAAGACGGAGGAACACGCGCCGGCTGCTGCCGTTGTCGCTGACGAGCCGGGCCGCGATCACGTCGGGCTTGTAGTACTGGGGGTAGCGGCTGTAGTCAAGCAGGGCCGAAGAAAGCTGATCGAGCGTCGCGCCCGGCACGAACACGAACCCTTGCCAGTCGTGAATGATGGCGTGAGGGGCGCCGATCTGGTTGCCGTGGTCCAGTTCCTGCCGCGGGACAACCACTACTTCGCCCGCAAGCACACGGCGTTTGACGTCCGGCTGGAGATCGAGTTTAAGAAAGGGTCCCGGACGATTGATCTCCTGCTCAACCAGGCTGGCGTAGCGGTCGAAGGCCTGGCTGGCCTCGGGCTGCATTACGGCTGCAACGACGCCGGTGGCGCTGCAACAGAACAGGGCGGCGGCGAAAACTCTAACGGCAGCAACGGCTTTCATGCTAGCTGGGCCACTCACCGCGAAACGCTTCGTCGATCTCTACTTGATATCCGTTTACCATCCGGTTCGTTGCGTTGGCCATCGTCACGACGGCCATCAATTCTTCAAACATCTCCGGCGTCATCCCCGCCTTTCGGGCGCCGGCGGTGTGGGAGGCAATGCAGTAGCCACACTGGTTGGTCACGCTCACCGCTACATAAATCATTTCCTTCGTCAACGGATCGAGAGCGCCCGGCGCCATCACCTGTTTCAAAGATGCCCAAGTGCGCTTCAAAGTTTCGGGATGCGGGGCGATCGCCTTCCAAAAATTGTTAATCCAGGTCGTCTTTCGCGTCGCCATGATGTCGTCGTAGACGGCGCGAACCTCGGGCGGCGCATCCTGATACTCCACCAAACCAAACAAAGCCATAACCTTCATTATCGCTTGCGCGCCGCGATTCTCCGATATCCTTAGCGCAAGCATGGCACAATCGGAACCATGGTTATCCGTGACGAGGACGCCCTTGCGTACCATTCCTCCGCCCCGGCCGGCAAGATCACCGTCAAGCCCACCAACCCCTGCTC
>JAJYCN010000403.1 GCA_021778335.1 Acidobacteriota bacterium
TTGGACACGATTACGTCGACGGAGGCTTCGGGCAGCGGGATGTGCTCGATGTCGCCTTCGAGGAACTCGGCGTTTTCGATCCCGGCTTTCCGCTGATTCTCCCGCGCCAGATCCAGCATGTCCTGCGTCATGTCGAGCCCGTAGGCCTTGCCGGTTGGTCCCACGCGGCGCGCCGAAAGCAGCACGTCGATCCCGCCGCCCGAACCCAGATCCAGCACCGTCTCGCCCGCCCGCAACTCCGCCAGCGCCGCCGGATTCCCGCAGCCCAGCGACGCCCGCAGCGCTTCCTCCGGCACGTCGGCGCCTTCTTCGTACAAATTCGACGTAATCGGATCGCAGCAGGTCAGCTTTTCATTCCCCGCGCCGCAGCAGGACGACCTCCCCGTCCGCGCACTCCGCGCCGCCTCCCGATACCGCTCCTTCACCGCCTGCTTCACTTCATCCGCGTTCATACTTACTTCCTTTCAAGAATCACCGTGGGCTCAATGGCGCGGTTCCGCGTGCAGCATTCGGCGTAGAGAAATCCCACCAGCTCGCCGAGCCCCTCCGTCGACGCCGCCAGCGCCTCCACCGGCACATCCCCCGGCTTCGTACAAGTTCGAAGTGATCGGGTCGTACGCCCTCAGCTTCATATTCCCTGTCTTCCGGCGGGGCGAGCACCATCACGTTGTAGAATCAAGGCAAGATGTACCTTCCCGCAGCCGTTACGAAGCAGGCCGAAATCGACGCGGCCATCGCCCGCCTCCAGCAGTCGGTCGGACCGGACGTGGTGCGGATCCGTTACGAAATCGGTGAAGACTGGAGCGGTCAGTGGGCCATCTTCTTCCGCATCGTACTCACCGACGATGCTGCCCGGCACCGCCTTCGGGATGTGGCGACGAAGGTAGTTTGGGGATTGGCTCAACAATTAGATTTCCCAGGCATGGGCGTGTTTCCCTATCACAATTTCCGAAGTTTGTCTGAGCAGGAGATGTTGCGGGAACCCGCGTGGGCCTAGCGAACGAGCTCCTCGAAGACGCGCGCTTTCTGGCTGCCAAAGGGATCGCCGATCAACGTCAGACACTGATGCGCCGGTCGATCTCCACGGCATACTACGCGGCTTTCCACCTGTTCATCGAAGATTTCGTGGAGCACTGGGAATTTCCGGATCAACGAGCCCGTTTAGGAAGGATGTTCGGCCACAGCCGGATGCTGACCGGCTTTACGCCAAAAGACAGAAAGAATTCCACATCCGTCGAGCAAGCTCTGCTAGACGTCATCGGAGCTTTCTCTCAACTGCAGAAAGATCGTGAGCGGGCCGACTACGATGGAGGTTGGAGGCTCGTCGAAACAGATGTCAGAAACGCAATAGGGTTAGCGGAAGATGTATTCGCGAAGTGGGGCAAAATCAAAGACGAGGACATCGCGCGCCACCACCTGCTCTCGATGTTCGGAGCAAGGTCGGATTAGCGCGACAACCTGCAAGACGCCGAGCGGTGTTTCGGTTCGGATGTCGGCTTAGACCTGCTGTCAAGGGGCTTCAACTCCCTGCGCCGTTCCCAGTCACGACGTCACGCTCCCCGTCCTACGATACCCGCCCGACGCGGCCTGGCCGCGGAGCCGCGGCTACCGCTTTTTCGCGCAATCCCGCGCGCCGCCAAAGGCGGCCCGCTCCGGATCAGCCGACGATCCGAAATGTGCCGCCGCCGAAGCGCTCCGAGAGCTGCTGGCAATACGGTCCCCTGGGGCGCCGGGCCGCGGTCCGGCGTCCCCATCTTGCCGATTCGGAGTAACAACTAACCTCGATACGGCGGCAACCAAGAATGCTATCTTGGCGGATTGTTCAAGTCTCTGTCATCGCTGGCGCTTCTGGTTTCCGCCCTTGCGAACGCGACCGCGCAAGAGGCTCAAAATACCCCGCACACTCATGCCCCCTCGGTTACGGTTCTCGATTCCGATTGCGGCGCCATTCGGGATGCGGCGGTCAAATACCTCGGACGCCGTGGCGTCAAGATTGTGCGCCACGATGATGGTTTCATGCCAGCTTGGTGCACGACCAGCCAATGCTTCGAGTACTACTTCATCGTGCACGAACTGCTAGATGAGGACAGGCAGCCGCTGACGTGGGAACAGATCAAGCAGAGGTACACCTGGGACGGATCCAAAACGATCGAGCACGAGCGAGGGAGTGTCTGGAGCGGATCCCGGGGATATTGGGAGGTGGGAGGGCGCTGGTCGGTCGGCGGGATTTTAGAACTTCGCGGTCAGGAGAAAGGGTGTCTGGTGCGAATCGATTTTTCCTATGGGAGAGCCATCCATCAGTTCCTGCTGTTCTGGCCCTTTGATCTTTACGGCCAGTCCCTCCTAAGCAACAACAGACTAGAGAACGAGTCAATCGCGGGGATCCGCAGGACCGCTGGCATCAGGTAGGGAGGAGGGACTGCTGCGCGGTCACCGCTGTTCCCGGCAACGAGGCGAACCCGCTGGGGGACAAATTCGGCTTTGTCAGCGGCGTGCGGTTAGTCCATGGAAGGGATCCGGCGATCCGCCGGATTGTGGTCGGCTCAGGCGCCCCTCGGAGGTCAGCCCCCCAACGGCTTCCGCGCGCGGATGAAGGCGCTGGCGAATTTGCCGGCCACCTGCGGCAGGATCGCTTCCGCGTCGAGCCCGGAACTCGACAAAAACTGCCGCGCGTCCTCCGCCTCGTACACCCGCGTCACTTCAAACCCGATCTCCGCGAACCCCGCCGCCGCCAGCTTGGCCGCGTAGTCGTTCTGATCGAGCGCCCCGGCCACGCAGCCGGTCCACAGCTCCATGCCGCGCCGCGCCGCCTCCGGCACCTCGCCCCGCACAATAATGTCCGACACCGCGAACCGGCCGCCCGGCTTCAGCACCCGGTAGGCTTCCCGCAGCACCCGGTCCTTGTCGCTCGACAGGTTGATCACGCAGTTGGACACGATTACGTCGACGGAGGCTTCGGGCAGCGGGATGTGCTCGATGTCGCCTTCGAGGAACTCGGCGTTTTCGATCCCGGCTTTCCGCTGATTCTCCCGCGCCAGATCCAGCATGTCCTGCG
>JAJYCN010000404.1 GCA_021778335.1 Acidobacteriota bacterium
GTCCCGGGATTCGGACTCCAGCGGACGAAAGCCGCGGAGGAAGACATAGGGTCCGGTAATTTTGGCGCCGCGGGCGACTCCGACGCGCGCGTATTTGTATTTTGCGTCGTCGAGGTGCATGTACATTACGAACTGGTTGGTCGACTTACTGTAATAGACCTTGGGCCGTTCGAGAACCCAATGCGGCCCGAGGTGCTCTGGGTCGGCGAGAGCGAGGGCGTGTCCGCGGAATTTCCAGTGCACGAGGTCGCGCGAGGAATAGCAGCTCACATAGCGTTTGGCCGGATCGAGGTTTGGGTTGCGGTCCTCTCCAAACCAGTACCAGGTGCGGCCAACTTGCAGAATGCCTCCGCCGTGGGCTTCGATGACGTGGCCCTGCGTATCCCGCCATTGGGCGCCTGGTGTGATGAGCGCGGGCGTGGCGGGCATGCCCGTTCCGGGAAGGAAGAGGAAAACGAGAAAGCCGGCAAGCAGGCGAGCCATCAGTCGCATGGAGGACTTATTGCACTCTGATCGAATGAATCACCGGCCCAGGGTCGCAGCCGGTCGAGAAGTCTAATGTGTTCCCGGAATCGGCGGGATTGAGATTCGCCTGGACCCAGACGTACTCGGCTGCGTTCGTTCGCGTGGAAGGAAACGCGACGGTTGTGATTACTTCTCCATTTACTTGCAAGCTTGCGAAGCGCGTTTTCGGACTGGGATTTCTGTACACGATTTGGATGCGCGCGAGGCTCGAGCGTGCATGCACGTTCACGAATCGAACGGGATGCGTCCGTAGAACTTCACCGGCTGCATCGCTGGGCTTGTAAGCCGCCGCTGGAAGGTCTTGCCCGGCGATGAGCAGAAGGACACCATCGCCGGCGGGAACGGTTGTACTGTAGGCATCGCCAGAGGCTTGGAGGGGATCTCCCGACCATGCGTTGCGGATGGTGGGCGCGGCGCCGGTGAGCCCGAGATCCGCCCATTTCACGGAGACGGACCCGGCGGACGGAGTTCGATTGAGAAGCAGGACGGCGCGCTTGCCGGTTTCGGCCAGGGGCTTTGACCAAACCTGCACTCCGGGCGTGGGTTCGGAGACCATTACCGCTTGCAGTCCGGCGGGATCCTGGTCGATGGCCACCACCGACGGGTTCGTGAAGTCGGCTAACTCGGCTTGGGTTAGCTTCGTCAGGTCCGCTCCGGCGAGGAGGGGCGCGCCGGAGATGGCCCACAGCGCCATGTGGAGACGATTCTGTTCCTCGGTGAGGCCGGGCATGCCGAGCACCATCATGTCGGGATCGTTGTAGTAGCCGGTATGCTGGGCTTGCGGGTGAATGCCCCGATCGAAATTCGCGAGCATCTTCACGAAGCTGGCCTTGCGGTCCGCATGCTCGTGGCCGGCGACGATGGGAGGGACGATATCGCCGCTGGTGCGCCAGATGTCGGCCGGCGATCCTGCGATGTTCGGCGCCCAGGTCCAGGGGCTGTTCTTGCCCCACTCGCAGATGGAGAAGTAGAGCGGGTGTGCGGTGGTGGCTTCGGCTCGTGCGATGGCGCGCGCGACCTGGGCGTATTGCACGGCTGGATCCAGGTGCTCGCTGTCGCCGCCGCACCAATCCACTTTGACGTAATCGAATCCCCAGCGGGCGAATTGCAGGAAGTCCTGTTCGTAGTGGCCTTCGCTGCCGGCGTGAAAGTATTTCGGCCCGAGGTCGGGATACATACTACAGCCGGCAGATCCGGCGTCGGTATAGATTCCGGCCTTCAATCCAAGATTGTGGATGAAGCGGACGATGTTAGACATGTCGCCCGGAAGCTCGCCGGGCGCGAGCGCGGGCCATTGTTTTGGATCGACGACGATGTTGCCTTGTGCGTCGCGCGGCCCGGTCCACCAGCCTTCGTCGATGTTGACGTAAACGTAACCGGCCTTCTTCATGCCGTTGGCGGCGATGGCGCGGGCCTGGTCCATCACGTTGTGGGCGTCGACGGTGTTCGAGAAACTGTTCCAGGAAGACCAGCCCATCGGGGGCCGGGGGATCGGGGCGGGTTGCGGGGCGGGTTGGGCGGCGAGGAGGGCTCCGGAGGCGAGCCCGAAGCAGAGAACTTCGGCGGTTAGTTTCGCCAATGACCCATGAGCGTCACGGCTTCTCACGGTGTGCTCCTTTCGTATCGGGTGGGTACGTGTTGTTTGAAAGGTAAGCGCTTATGATATCAGCGGCGCCGAAGGATGGCGGGGTTTCCGGAGGCGCGATTGACACAGGATACGTGCGCACGTATACTGTGTTCAGTGAATCTGACCCTATCCGTTGACGATGAAGTGGTGCGGAAGGCCCGGCGGCAGGCCGAGCGCCTAGGCTCGAGTCTCAATCAACTCGTGCGGGATTATCTCGAGCAACTGGCGGGGCGCTCGGATCCGGAACGCGACGCGGAGGAGTTTGAGCGGCTTTCACGGCAGGCGCGAGGGGATTCCCGGGGCTGGAAGTTCGATCGGGACGAGATCCACGAGAGACGGTGATGGTCCGCGATGGAGCCCGGCGTCCGGCGTTTTTCGACACCAACGTTATTCTCTACTGTGACGACTCGCGGCAGCCTGAGAAACAAGCCCGGGCGATCGAGTTAGTGAAGGAATATCAGCGGGCCGGCCTTGCGACGGTTTCGTTGCAGGTATTGCAGGAATACTTTGCCGCGGCGACGAGGAAACTTGGAGTTGAGAGCGGGATTGCGCAGCGCAAGGTAGAGCTATTGGCCCGGATGCGCGTGGTGCGGTTGGTGGAGGAGGACGTGATTGCGGCGATAGAGTTCCACCGGCTGAATGGCATTTCGTTCTGGGATGCGTTGATTGTGCAGGCGGCGAGGATGGCGTCCGTGGAGCTCCTATTCAGCGAGGCCTTACAGAACGGCGCGGTGCTTGGGGGTGTGCGGGTTGTGAATCCGTTTGCGGCTGGGTGGCGCGGTAATGAGGTTTAGAGGTTCGGGCTGCGCCAGACGTGGGCGCCGTCGGCATTCCTCGACGGTAGCGGCCGGGCGATATATACTGGCCCGGAACACCTATGTCCATGCCAACGCG
>JAJYCN010000134.1 GCA_021778335.1 Acidobacteriota bacterium
CCGGCGAAGGTGGTTGCCGTCGTCAGCGGAACCCAGGGCGAGCCGATGTCGTCGCTGTCGCGCGTCGCCGTCGACAACCACAAGCATCTCTCGGTCGAGCCGGGCGACACCGTCGTGCTGAGCTCGCGCATCATCCCGGGCAACGAGAAGGCGATCTACCGGATGATGAACCACCTGGCCCGGCGCGGCGCCGACATTGTTTATGGCTCGACCAAACCGCCGGTGCACGTCAGCGGACACGCCTCCGAAGAAGAACTGAAGCTGATGCTGAACCTGGTGCGGCCGAGATACTTCGTGCCCGTGCACGGAGAGTACCGCCAGCTTGCTAAACACGCCTCGCTGGCCGCGCACTTACTCCGCAAGGGGCTCGAGCAGACGTTCGTGCTCGAAAGCGGTGACACGCTCGAGGTGGATAATCACGGAGCGCGGCGCGGAGCCAAAGTCCCCGTAGGGCGCGTCTGCATCGACTCCGGAACGATCGACGAAGTCGTCGAAGATATCGTCATCCGCGACCGGCGCCACCTGTCCGAGGACGGATTCGTTCTGCCGATCATCGCCATCAGCAAGCAGTCGGGCAAAAGCGAGGCGCTGCCGGAAATCGTCAGCCGCGGCTTTATGACCTTCGACGAGCGCTCCGAACTGCTGCAGGAAGCCCGGCGCGTCGTAGCCAAGACGCTCGAGTTGTCCTCCGAGGAAGAACGCACCGACTGGGGCGTGATGCAGGAGAAGATCCGCGCCGACCTGAAGCGCTTCCTCATCAAGCAGACCTCGCGCCGGCCCCTCATCATGCCCGTGATCCTCGAAGTTTGAGCCGGTCCAGAGTCCTGCCGCCGCACGCTATCTTTAAATGAGTGGACGTCGAGACGATCGAACTCAAAGATGCCAGCGGTTTTCCCGGTACGGCCGAACGCCTGCTTACCCCGGCGAGCCTTGAGGAACTCGCTGGCATTCTGAAAGAGGCGCGCGCCGGACGTGTGCCCGTGACAATCCTCGGCTCCCGAACGGGAATCACCGGGGGATCCATGCCGCGCTCGGGCTGGGCGGTGTCGATGGAGAAGTTCCGGCGCCTGGACATCGGCGAAGGCCGAACGCGCTGCGGCGCGGCGGTCACGCTGAACGAGATCGCGGCCGAGGCAGGGAAGACGAACCAGTTCTACGCCCCGGACCCGACCGAGTGGACCGCCAGCGTCGGCGGGACAATCAACACCAACGCCAGCGGCTCCCGCAGCTTCAAATACGGCTCGACGCGGAACCACGTGCTAGGCCTTTTGGTAGCCCACATCGACGGAACCGTGCGCGAGTACAAGCGCGGCGAACCGATCGACTTCGACGTGCCCGAGTTGCCGCTACCCGCGACGACAAAATGTACCGCGGGGTATCAACTCAAGCCCGGCATGGATTGGGTCGATCTGTTCTGCGGCTCCGAAGGGACGCTCGGAGTTGTGGTCGAGGCAGACCTCAAGCTTCTCAAGAAGCCGAAGTCTCTACTGGCGGGCGTCGTCTTTTTCCCAACGATGGATCAAGGTTTCGACGCGGTGGATGCCTGGCGCGGGGTCGCGGGCTTGCGGATGCTCGAGTTCATCGACTTCAACACGCTCGATCTCATGCGGCCCTCGTATCCCGAGATTCCGGCGGAGGCGAAGTCTGCCCTGATGATCGAGAGCGAGCACCCGGACGCCGACGCCTGGGTGGACCGTCTCGAAGCGGCGGGCGCCCTTCTCGAAGCCTCGTGGTTCGGTGAAACCGACCGCGACCGCGAGCGGTTCCGCGTGTTCCGCCACGGCGCGCCCGAACGGGTCAACGAGACGGTGCTGCGGCGCGGGTTCCTCAAACTGGGGTCGGATTTTGCCGTACCCGTAACCCGAACCCGCGAGATGGCGGATTATTATTATTCAGTATTGAAAGAAAGGTGGCCGGGGCAGTACGTGATCTACGGCCACGTCGGCGATGGGCACCTGCATGTGAACCTGATGCCGGCCTCGGCCGAAGAAAACCGGCTGGGCAACGAGATTATGAGGGATTGGGCAAGGCAGGCCGTGGCCTTAGGCGGCACGGTGTCAGCCGAGCACGGCTTGGGGAAGCGCAAATCGCATTTCCTCAGGCTGCAGTACAGCAGCGATCAGATCGAGGCGATGAAGCAGGTGAAGCGGCGCCTGGATCCGGATTGGCTGCTCGGGAACGGAAACCTGTTCCCGGAGGATTAGGCCAAAAGGATTTTCGCCGGGAGGTGCCCGCATCCAACGGCAGAAATCTTTCGTACAATCTAATGAATCAGCGGTACTGACTAGAGAATCTAAGTTGCGAGGAGAGTAATCGATGAAGAAGCTGTTCGTTTCCGTTTCGCTCGGATCGATGATGGCCGTGGCGGCCTTTGGCGCCTCCTGGTCGGGCACGATCTCCGACTCGATGTGCGGCGCCAAGCACGCCGGCGCAACCGCGGCGGACCAGAAGTGCGTCGAGGGATGTGTGAAGGAACACGGCGCCGCGCCGGTTCTGCTCGTTGGAGACAAGATCTACAAGTTCTCCGACGACTCGAAGGACAAGGTGATGGACCACCTCGGCAAGAAAGTTACGGTGACCGGCAAGTTGGCCGGAGACACGATCACCGTGAAGTCGGTGAAGGGATAGTTCCAGCCGGTTTCGGCTACACAAAAATGGCCCGGAGCGCCTTCACGAGGAGGGTGTCCGGGCCGTTTGTGTTCTTGCCCGTGAGCGGTTAAGCGAGAGCCGCGGCTTCGAGGCCGAGCTTGGCATACCACGGCTTGGCGGTCTTCAGCGCCGAGTTGACGGCATTGATGTTCTTCACGCCTTCGGTGGCAAGCCAGTCCTCGAGCGCCTTCACGCCCTGCTTGGCGTACACGGGGATGCCGTTCTTCCAGGTCGCTCGGCCGCACAGGACGCCCGAAAAGTCCGTGCCCGCCTCGGCCGCCATCGTGAGGTTCTCAATAAACACATCGTTGTCGACACCCGCGCTCAGATAGATGAACGGCTTGGTGGCGACGGCGGCGGCGCGGCGGAAATGCTCCAGCGCTTCCTTCCAGGTGTAGGCCGTGTGGCCTTCATAAACCTTCGAGCCTTCGACGTACTCGGCGTTGATCGGCACCTCGACCTTCAGCACGTCCACGTGATAGAACGGCTTCGAGAACTCCTTCATCGCCCCGAGTACGAGCTCGGGTTTCTGCTTGGCGAATTCGAGACCCTTTTCGTCGTCGCCCCTAGGATCGTAGCTGACGAATTCGAGGAAGAACGGGATCTGGCAATGCTCGCACTCGGAGCCGATGCGCTCCACGAAAGCGTGCTTGATGTCGTTCACGTTCTTGTCGTCGTAGGCGTTATAGTAGATCAGAATCTTCACCGCATCGCCGCCCATGTCGCCGATGCGCTTCACCGAAAGATGCGGCAGAAGGTCGGGCAGGCGTCCCGGACGGGTGTTATCGTAGCCGCTTTCTTCATAGGCAAGCAGCAGGCCGGCATTCTTACCGCGGGCGGCGGCGGCGGGAAGGCCGAACTCGGGGTCGAGCAGGATGGCGCTGGCGTGGGGGGTGAGGACCTTGGATACCGCGACCTTGAACTCCGCCATCATGTCGGCGGTCACGTCGTTCTCGGCTACGCCCTTGCCCTTGGCGATAGACTTGCGAAGGCTGCCGCGCTGGTCCATGGCCGCGGCGGCGATTACGCCGCGCGCATCGGACAGCGCTTTCAGATGACGTAGCTTTCCTTCAGAAACTTGCATGAATGCTCCTTGTTTCGAGGTGTCTAGTGGAAATCTTCTCACTTACGAGTATAGCGGCGGCTCCCGGCGCTGTGCCGGCCCCGAATCGAGTCACAACCGCGGCGGGGGAAGGCGGCTGCGGTAAGGGTGCTCCCACGACGATAAACTGCCTAATTTGAATGTGTTATACGCGTCTAATGGATTTTGAGTAAATTTTCCTTGACAGTCGTGTTGTAACCGTTTACTATCGACCAAACGGTAATCGCTTGCACTGTGCTGCTCAGTGCGGGACGGGCGGTCGCCGTAAAATTTGGGTCCTCTTCGTTGGAGGGAGTGAATGCTTCGTTCTGCTGTTACCCGGCTCCTGCTAGCCGGAATGCTTCTCAGTTTGCCGCTGCTCGCGCAACGCGATATGGGTACCATCGTGGGTACCGTCCTTGACGCGCAGGGCGCGGCGATTCCAGGCGCCACCGTTACAATTTTGGAAGCCGCAACCGGCTTAAAGTACATCGTGACAACCGGCACGACGGGCGACTATGTCCGCCCGGCGCTGAAACCCGGAACCTATACGGTTTCGGTGGACGCACAAGGCTTCCGCCGGGCCCAGCAACAAAACGTCGTCCTGAACGGCGGCGACCGTGTCGGCGTGCCTTTCACGCTGCAGGTTGGCGACATCACGCAAAGCGTGGAGGTCACCGCCGCGGCGCCGCTGCTGCAAACCGAAAGCACGGTCATCGGCCAGAGTATCGGCTCCAAGGCCGTGGCCACCCTGCCTTTGGCCGGCCAGCGCACCATTTCGTTCCTGGCCCAGCTTTCTCCCGGCGTGCAGCCGGCCGAGAACGGCGCCCGCGACTCGCTGGGTGGTGGATTCTCCGCTAACGGCGTCCGGTCGAATGGCCAGAATAACTTCCTCCTGAACGGCGTCGACAACAACGTCAACGTCATCGACTTCCTGAACCAGACCGCGTTTGTGGTCGGACCTCCGCCGGAAGCCGTCGGCGACATCATGATCTTGACCAACGGCTACAACGCCGAGTACGGGCGCGGCGCGGGCGGCGTCATGAACGTCAACATCAAGAGCGGCACGAACGAGATCCATGGCGAGTTGTGGGAATACCTGCAAAACACCGACCTGAACGCGAACTCCTGGGAGCGCAACCGGGCTGGCTTAGCGCGCGGTCCGTTCCACCAGAACCAGTTCGGCGCCGACGTCGGCATGCCGATCATCAAGAACAAGCTGTTCTTCTTCGGCGATTATCAAGGGACGCGCATCGCCAGCGTGGGCGGCGCGGTCCAGAACCTCGGCTACGGCGGATACTACACCATTCCGACGCCGGCCATGAAGCAAGGAAACTTTTCGGCCGCGGGCGATCCCATCTACGACCCGGCCTCGACCACCCTCCTCTCGAACGGGACCTATTCCCGTACGCCGTTCCCGGGCAACATTATTCCCGCGAACCGCTTCGATCCGGCGGCGTCCAAGATAATGGCGCTGTACCCCAACCCGAACCAGCCCTACAGCGGCTACGGCCAGAACGACTACTTCGTCTCCACTCCCGGCGGCCTGACCACCGACGGCGGCGACATGCGCATGGACTATCACATGAGCGACAAGAACTCGCTGTTCGGCTCCATGAGTTGGGATAACACATATAAGAACAATGTGTCGCCCTTCCCCGGCGCCCTGAACGGCGGGAACTTCTCCGGCATCAGCGAAGAAGACTTAAGCCGCAACGGGCAGATGAGTTTCACGCGAGTCTGGACTCCCAGCATCGTATCGGAATCCCGCCTCAGCTTCACCCGCCTGGTGACGGCGCGCGCCGGCGCGGACCAGAGCGCGAACGACTACGGCACTTACGGGATCGGCGGCTATAACCCGACGTTTGGAGCGCCGAACAACGGAGGCCTGCCGCAGATCGACCTCGGCCGCTATAGCCAGATCGGTTCCAACAACTGGCTTCCTTCGCTCGAATACAGCAACGTCTGGGACTTCGTCCAGAACGTCTCGATCACCCACGGCTCGCACAACTTCAAGTTCGGCTTCGAAGCGATGCAGATCCGGTTCCCGTTCTTCCAGGTGCCTTATCCGCACGGCGAAATCGGCTTCTCGCAGACCCAGACCCAGTTTCCGACCGCTGCGTTTAACGGCATTACGGGCAATGAGATGGCCTCGTTCCTGCTCGGCAACGTGAACTTCGGCCAGATTTCGACTAACAACTTCATCTCCTCCTGGCAGTACACCTTGTCCGGATACGCTCAGGACGACTGGAAGATTACTCCGAAGTTGACCTTGAACCTGGGTCTCCGCTATGACGTCTTCTCCCCGATCTCGGAAGCCTTCGGCCGCCAGTCGAACTTCGACTTCCAAAACCAGACTCTCTACATCCCGAGGGGCCCGGATCAGAACGCGGCGCTTCCCCCGAACTTCGCGACGGCATTTCCTCAGGTGCAGGTCTCGCGTGGCCAGGTTTCCCCGTTCCTGATTCCATTTAACACGGATGACTTTGGTCCCCGTATCGGCATCGCATACCGGTTGCGGGACAAGACCGTGGTCCGCGTCGCATACGGCATCTTCTACGGCGGCTTGGAAAACCAGGGCGGCAATCCAAACCGCGGCGAGTCGGTTCCGTTTAACGAATCGCCGAACCTGTCCCAGCCTGGCGGCCTGAGCGTCTATCAGAACAATCCCTACTTCCCGGGCGGGTTCGCGGGCGGCTTCCCGTCGAATGTCTTTACGTTACCCGCTCCGATTTCGTTCCGCGGCGTAGCCACCGACTTCCAGGCTTCGATGGTGCAGAAATGGAACTTCGCCATCCAACAGGAGTTGCCGTGGCAATCCTCGATTGAGTTCGGATACGAGGGCAACCACCAGTCTCACCAACTCTTACAACCCGACTTCAACGCCTGCCCGAACTTTGGATCTCTGAGCCCGCCGAGTTGCAACTCGCTGCGGCTCTATCCGGATCTCGGTGGTATTTCGGGCACGGCTTCGAACGGCTTCGGCAA
The DNA here is from genome assembly GCA_021778335.1 of Acidobacteriota bacterium. Classification (GTDB taxonomy): domain Bacteria; phylum Acidobacteriota; class Terriglobia; order Bryobacterales; family Bryobacteraceae; genus JAJYKC01. The sequence continues at coordinate 6,719 of JAJYCN010000134.1, forward strand.
CTACACCGCCGCCACCGTGAACTACATCAAGCACGCCGGCAGCGGCTTGAATCTGACGGCGGCTTACACCTGGAGCCACACGCTTGCCAACAGCGGCACAACCCTGAGCGGATCGCCGGGCTTTGGCTACTTGAATCCGCTGAACCTGGCGACCTCCTACTCCGACGCCGCCTGGAACATCCCGCAGACCTTCCACGCCGGCTTCAACTGGGAGATCCCCTTCGGCAAGGGAAAGGCCTGGGGATCGAACATGAGCAAGTTCGCCAACACCCTTATCGGCGATTGGTCGATGGACGGTATCTGGACGCTGAACTCAGCCATCGGTCCGTTCACTCTCCGCGACAACACGTGCCAAGGCCAATTCTGGACCTGCACGCCGACCGTTGTCCCGGGGCAATCGTCCAACGCCGCGCCGGCCAACGGCCGCAACCCGAACGAGTGGTTCAATACCGCCAACATCATCGCCACCGATGCGATGAACTACGGCGACATCGGCCTGCAGTCGATGCTCGGGCCGCCGCAGCGGGTTCTGAACCTCGCGCTAACCAAGCAGTTCGACCTCACGGAGCGCTTCAAGGTGCAGTTCCGCGGTGAGACCTTCAACATGGCTAACACCCCGCAGTACGGCTATCCGGGCAACAGCCGGTACGCCTCAAACTTCGGGCAGATCACAAGTACGCTCCCGAGCAGCTATCGGACGTACCAGTTCTCGCTCCATTTCCTGTTCTGATGTGATTTAGAGCGCACAGCGCGGGGTGCGTCCCGCCGGGCCAACCAGCGCCCGCACCCCGCTGCGTTGTGCGCGATGTTTCTTGGAGCTGCGCACGACCCACCACACCGCACACCACAACGGCCTTCCCCCGGCACCCCCCGGAGGAGGGCCGTTGCGGCTTTATCCCGAGTTAGTATGAAGGAAATGACAAACGGGTTGAATAAGCGCCAGTTCCTCCGGCTGGCGGGTTTGTCGATCGCGGATTCGATTCTTCCGCGCGCTCTCGGCGGAGAAACCGAGCCGGGGCAGGCGAAGACCCACAAGGTGATCCTGGTCACCTTCGGCGGCGGAGTCCGGTACTCGGAGACGTTCGCCGATACCGGCCTGCACAACATCCCCCGGCTGGCCGCTCTGCGAAAGGACGCCTATTTCTTCCGTAACTGCGTCAACTCGGGCGTGCTCAGCCACTTCAACTCCACCGCCAGCATCGTCACAGGCAACTGGCAGCGGGTGGATGACTTCGGCTTTCAGCCCCCGGGCAGCGCGACGCTGTTCGAGTACTTCCGCCAACAAACCGGCGCGGGCCCGCTCGATGCCTGGGTGGTCGCAACCAACAAGAGTTTCTCCACCATGGGCTGGGGTGCGGACGGCGACCTCGGCGCGCCGTACGGCGCCAACGTGGTGCTGCCGAAGCAACTTCTGCTCGGCGCCGTGCAGGACGTCGTGGCGCAGCGGAAGGGCGAAGGCATCGCGAGCCGCCAGAACGTCTACCGCCAACTCGAGAGCCTGCTGAGCGAAGGCTACGAAGGCGTCGGCTGGACGATCTTCAAACAGGGGCGGGACTTGGACTCCCACGTGAAAAAGACCCTCCTGCGCGGGCTGACCGATTATATAAATGGTCCGGACGCGCCAAGTTCGGGCGACGAGCTAACGCTGTTCCTGACCACCGAAATCATGCGCGAGTTCTCGCCGCGGCTGATGCTGGTGAACTTCTGGGACATGGATGTGGCGCACTGGGGTTCGTATTCGCTGTACCTCGGGGCGATCACGCGCACGGACCGCCTCTGCGGCATGTTGTGGGATGAAGTGCAGAAGCATCCGCAATACAAAGATGTCACCACCATGCTGATTCTGCCCGAACTGGGGCGCGACGGCGACTTCGACGCGGCGAACGGATTCTTGAACCACCGCAGCGGCGACCCGTCGTGCCGCAACGTGTGGATGATGGCCTTGGGCGCGGGCGTGCATCCGGGCGAAACCGAGCGGCCCGTGGCGCACGTCGACGTTTGCGCGACGGCGCTGGAAATTCTGCGTGCGAAGGCGGGCGCGATGGCGGGGCGCCCGTTGCATGAGTTGATGATCTGATGGCGGCGGAAAGCTTCAAAGTATCGCCCACGTTGCAGAAGCTGATCGACAAAGGCTTGTTCGACCGGCTGCCGCCTACGTTTTCCAATTATTTCTTCGAGCAGTTCCGGTCCTGGTTCACGCTGTTCCCCGCCGAGCAAAGCTACTTCGAGCGCCTTTTCGGACTGCTCGACGCGCGTCCGCCGGCAGAGGTGGACGCGTTCTTCGCCCCGCTCCGGGCCATCGAGCAGAAAATGGGCGTGAACGAGCGCCTCTGGCCGAAACGGGAGTTCACGCTCGATCAGGTGGATTTTCTCAATCGCAATCCCTACTATCCGCAGTGGCGGCACGAGGTCGTAAAGATCTTCAACGTGCTCGATCCGATTCTCGACGCAGAAGTCGAGCGCAACGGGCACGCGCGTCTCGCGATCGAGATCGCGCCGGCGGACCTTGACACGAGCGCGGAACGGATGTGGCTGCGGATCGAAAAGTACGGGACACGGGTGCCGCTCGATATCGGCGATAACCCGGACGAGTTTTTGCCGCTGCTCCTGACCGGCTCGCCGAAATCGGCCGGCAAGGCGACTCTGCTCGACCAATGGGCGGACTCCCACCCCCGCTATGATGCCTGGGCGGTCGAGTCCGGGACGCCGGTGATGGGCCTCATGAAGAAGGGCTCCGGCGCCGTGGGCTACAGCTACGACCGGTTGCAGGCCTACCGCGAACGGCTCATGGACGAGGTCAGAAAGCTGGTTTCGAGCGAGCAGATCCGCGGGCCGCGCGAGCTGAGCGCGCGGCTGAAGCAGTTGAAGATCCTCGCCAACGAGTCCGACTTCGCTTCCGACCCCGTGCTCTCGGAGTTTGTAAGGGCGATCCTGCTGAGCGGCAACGGCACGCTGCTTCTCAACAATACTTTCGTCGAGTGGGCCTCCGTCGAGGCGATCCGGCGGGCGCGGCCCTCGATGATGGCCGTCGGATTCGGGATCCGGAGCAAGGTGAAACCCTTCAGCAGCCTGCTGATCTACTCGGACCAGGACAAGGTGAACCCGGCGCCGTCCCAGGCCGACGTGCTGGGTTCCTACGTGGATCTCGAGATCTTCCATCAGTACGTGTGGCAGGAGTTCGGCAAGCATCCCGAATACCGCAACTCGACGGCGATGCTGTTCGTCGGCGACGGCGTGGATCAAATGCTGGTGGTCGCGCCGCCGGACTTCCCGGTGCGTCCCGGCCCCAAGCCCTGGAAACTGGCCGACGTACACTCGGCGATGCGCGAGTGGATGAACCTTTGAAGCCTGGCTCCCGGCGCGGCCTGAGCCGCAGAGGTTTTCTAGGTGGCCTGGCCCTAAGCGCCTTCCTGCGGCCGCACCGTGCGGCCGCAAAGCCCTACCCGGTTGTTTTCCGTCGTCCAAGCCCATACGAACCGCTCGAAGCGGCGATCGGGCCAGGACACGACGAGTTCACCGGCGAGGTGGCGGCGGCGCAACTGAAAAGCGCGCTCGAACAAATGCTGCGCAGCGGGGAAATCGAACTCGCTCCCCGGTTCACCGGCCGCTCGCCGATGCCGTCCGGTCACACCGACGTCGACGCCGGGTTCCGCACCGCCGTCTACGAGGGCGCGGGCGGGGACTTTCGCGCCGGCCTGCGGCAGTGGCTCGAATCCCTCGGCAACATCAGGCGCGCGACCGTCTATCCGTTGCCCAACGACAGGGTGCGCTACGAGGTCGCGAGTCAGAACGCGGGCGCGCTCGAATACCGCGTCGGGCACTGGGAGGTCAAAACGCGCGGCGCCGCGATCGAAAGCTTCCGGCCCCTGGAAGAGACGGTCGCGCGCGGGCCTCGACCGTGGATGCGCGAGGTGACGGCGGAAGTCTTCTCCGGCTGCGATTCCTTCGACCGTCAGATGCGGCGCGGCATTCCCTACTGGCGGAGCCATCTCGACGCCGCGGCCGGCACCGACATCTACGGCAACCAGGGAATCTCGGTGGCCGACATCGACGGCGACGGCGAAGACGAGATCTTCGTCTGCCAGGGCGGCGGCTTGCCGAACCGTCTGTACAAGTTCGCCGGCGGGCGGATGAAGGACATCACGCGCGACGCCGGACTCGACCTGCTCGACGACACCAGTTCCGCCCTCTTCGCCGACTTCCGCAACCTCGGGCGGCAGGACCTCGTGCTGCTGCGGAGTTCGGGCCCACTGCTCTATCTCAACGACGGCCACGGTCGATTCACCCTCAAGCCCGACGCGTTCCAGTTCGCCAACCATCCGCAGGGAAGTTTCACCGGCGCGGCGGCGGCCGATTACGACCGCGACGGAAAGCTCGACATTTATCTCTGCTGCTACAGCTTCTTTGAAAGCGAAGATCAGTACCTGTACCCGCTTCCGTATCAGGATGCCCAGAACGGCCCCCCGAATTTCCTCTTCCGGAACCGGTTGACGGCGGACGGCAACGGCGGATTCGAGGACGTGACGAACCAGGTGGGCCTCGCCGAAAATAACAACCGGTTCAGTTTCGCGCCCTCCTGGTGCGACTATGACGGGGACGGCTGGCCTGACCTGTACGTGGCCAACGATTTCGGCCGGAACAATTTATACAAAAATGTTTCGGGCAAATTCCGCGATGTTGCGGCCGAGGCCGGCGTGGAGGATATCGGCCCGGGCATGAGCACGGCGTGGTTCGACTACGACCGCGACGGCCGCGAGGATCTCTACATCTCGAACATGTGGACCGCCTACGGGAAGCGCATTACGGCGGACCCGCATTTCAAGCCGCTCGAAGGCGGCAGACTTCAGGCGGCCTATCACGGTCACACCAAAGGCAATTCGCTCTACCGGAACCGCGGCGACGGCAAGTTCGACTATCGCGGTGAGGCCGAAGGCGTCGAGATGGGCCACTGGGCGTGGTCGAGCGATGGCGTCGATTTCGACAACGACGGCACGGCGGAGATTCTGATCCTCTGCGGCATGCTCACCAACACGCGCGGCGACGACCTCGAGGGGTTCTTCTGGCGCCAGGTCGTGGCGCGGTCGCCCGTGACGGCCACGCGTTCGGCGGCCTACGAAAACGGTTGGAACGCGATCAACCAGTTCATCCGCGAAGAGCACACCTGGAGCGGGCGCCAGCCCAACGTGATCTACGCGCGGCGCCTCGGCCGCTATCGGGATGTCTCGGGCATTACGGGACTGGATTCATCCTGCGATTCGCGGACGTTCGCGGCGCTGGACCTCGACGGCGACGGCCGGATGGACGTCGTCATAAAAAACCGTCTCGGCCCCCAGCTACGGGTGTTCTTGAACGATTGCGGGGAAGGGAACCGTTCGATCGCGTTTGACCTGCGCGGCGTCAAGTCGAACCGCGACGCCATCGGGGCGCGGCTCGAAGTGGACGGCGAGGCGAAAACGCTACGCGCCGGCTCGGGTTATCTGTCGCAACATTCCAAGCGCCTCTTGTTTGGATTGGGCAAGCGGGAGAAGGCCGAACGCGTCTTGATCGTCTGGCCGTCGGGCGAGAAGCAGGAGCTTCACAACCTCGACGCGGGCTACGTCTATCGCATCGAGGAAGGCGCCGGGAAGCCGGAACGGCGGGCCTTTCGCGCGCCGGCGCGGCCAGATGCAGCCCCGGGTGCTGTCGCGGGTGAGAACACTGCGGGCCTGGCGGACACATGGCTGCTCGATCCGCTGCCGCTTCCGGATCCGCGGCGCGGGCCCGCGCTTCTGTGGGTGGATTCAGGCGCGAACGCGCCAAAGCTTGACGGCGTGCCCGTGGTCTACGTGGACCTCGCGAACCGGAAGCCCGATGTCGCCGCAGGATACGCGCTGTTCCGGCGATACCTGTTCGACCTGCGCGCCGATTTCGAGGTGCCACTCCTTCTCCTGATCGATGAGCAGGGCGAGGCGCGGAAAATTTACTCAAAACCACCGGATGCCTCTCAGGTCCGCGAAGACCTCGCGGCGATGGCGAGCGGCGACCCGCTCCGGCTGGGCCTCCCATTCGAAGGCACGTATGTGCACCGGCCGCGGCGCAACCAGTTTCAGTTGGGCGCGGCGTTCTTCTGGGCAGGCTATCCGGAGCAGGCTCTCGAGTACCTGAACGAAGAAGTGCGGCGCTCGCCCGCGAACGCCGTGGCGCTGATGGCCATCGGCCAGATTCATCTCGAAGGCGGGCGCATCGCGCAGGCGCGCGAGTTCTCCGAGAAGGCGCTCCAGGTGAACCCGAAACTCGCAGGGGCATGGAACACGCTAGGCGGCGTGGAGATGGCCGCCAACCGTCTGGACGCGGCGCTTACGGACTATCGCAAGGCCCTTGAAATTCAGCCCGACATGAAGGCAGCGGTGCTGAACGCGGCGCAGGTGGAAGCAAGGCTCGGCCACACGGCGGATGCCGAACAGCTTTTCCGCCGCGCGCTGGAACTGGACCCCAAAGATTCCGACGCCGCGGATCAGTATGGCCTGCTGCTCGCGGGCGTTGGGCGGACCGCGGAAGCGAAAACTTGGTTTGAAAAAGCCATCGAACTGCAGCGCGACAACGCGAGCGCCATTAACAACCTGGGCGTGCTCTTCATGCAGTTGGGCCAGAAACAGGACGCCGTGGCGGCGTTTCAGTACGGCCTGAAAGCGGCGCCCGATAGCGAGATGTTGTACTTCAACCTCGCCAAGATCTACGCCCAGAGCGGGGAACTGGATCAGGCGCGGGAGTTGATGCGCCGCTTGCTTGAGCGGAAGCCGGGAAACGAGACGGCCTTGCGCGCGCTCCGGGAACTGGATCGGCGATAGTAGAAGGACAGGGATTCTTGTGCGCTGGCTGTTGGCGGTGATTTGCGGTTCGGTTCTGTGGGCGCAGGGCGCCGGGAGCGCCGCTTCGCACGAAGCACAGGCTAAAGCACTCGCACAGCAGGGCAAGAAGGCCGAAGCCGCGGCCGAGTTCGAAAAGGCCATCGCGCTCGCGCCCGGCAATGAGCAGTATCCGTTCGAGTTGGCGCAGCTCTATTTCTATCAGCAGGATTTCGCGAACGCCGTGCGCGTGCTCGAAGCTGCGCGGAAGCGGTTCCCCAACATCGCGCAGCTTGAGCTCGCCCTCGGCGTCGGCTACTATGGGCAGCGCCGGTTTGACGATACGGTCAAGGCGTTCCTGCGCACCATCGACATGGCGCCGGACGTCCCGCAGCCTTACATATTTCTCGGCAAAATTCTCGATCACGCCGGGGACCGTCTGCCCGAGGTGACGGCGAAGTTCGTGGCCTGGGAGAAGGCGAATCCGAATAACGCCGAGGCGCCGCTGCTTCACGCCAAAGCCCTGCTGGCGCGGCCGGGAGAAAATCCGGCGGTGGAGAAGCAGGCCGAAGAGTTACTGAATAAGTCGATCGATCTGAACGCTTACTCGGCCGAGCCTTACTTTGAGTTAGGCTGCCTGATGGACCAGGAGCATAACTACGCCAAGGCCGCCGAGTTACTCAAGAGAAGCGTGGATCTGGACGTGACGAACGCGGCGGCGCATTACCGCCTGGCGCGCGTGTATCAGCGGCTCGGGATGAAAGACGAAGCGGCGGCGGAGATGGCGATGCACGCAAAGCTGAGCGGGAATCGGCAGCAGGACCTCGAGCGCCGCGGCATCGGAGGCATGGCGCCGCAGTAAGGGCTTACTGCGTTGTGATCCGCACGTCGTCCCGGCCGGCAAGGGCGGCAGAGAGAGCGGATGAACAGCGGCTGAGCGTGATGCGCGCGTGCCCGGCCAGAACGCGCCCGATGCTGTCCATCGACACGTTTTCCAGGCGAATCTCGATAGGGTGAGCCGCGTCCGGACCGCGGAAACGCAGTCCGCCGATA
>JAJYCN010000135.1 GCA_021778335.1 Acidobacteriota bacterium
GATCTGTAGGCGGCCTGGCGGCAGTTGTCGATGGTTCCGATGACGCCGTTGGTGAAGCGCATGACGATGAGCGCGGTGTCGAGGTCGCCGGCGCGGCCGATTTCGGGGTCGACCATGACGCCGCCGGAGACGTAGATCTCGTCGACTTCATGGCCGATGAGGAAGCGGGCCATGTCGAAGTCGTGGATGGTCATGTCGAGGAACATGCCGCCGGAGACTTTGACGTAGGAGATTGGCGGCGGGGCGGGGTCGCGGCTGACGATGTGCATGAGGCGGGGCGAACCGATTTCGCCGGTCTCGACGGCGCGGCGGACGCGGGCGAAGTTCGCATCGAAGCGGCGGTTGAAGCCGATTTGGAGTTTGACGCGGGCGTGGGAGACGGCTTCGAGCGCGGCGTCGATTTGGCCGAGGTCGTGAGCGATCGGCTTTTCGCAGAAGATGTGCTTGCCGGCTTGAGCGGCTTCGGTGATGAGTTCGGCGTGGGTGTCGGTGGAGGAGCAGATGAGGACGGCGTCGACGTTTTCATCGGCGAGGATCTCGCGGCTCGAGTGCGCGACGGTGGGGATGCCGCAGCGGGCGGCGACGGATTCGGCGGCGGCTCGGTCGATGTCGGTGATGGAGAGGAGTTCGGCCTCGGGGAGGGTGTAGACGACGGTTTCAGCGTGGACGCGTCCGATTCGTCCGGCGCCGATGACGCCGATGCGCAGTTTTCTGGGGGGTTTCATGGCTTATTTGGTGAAGTTCGATTCGATGGATTTGAGATAGCCGCGGTTGCGGCGCGCGCTTTCGAGCGGCGTGCCCATGCCGGGGAGGACGTCCTGCTCGACCAGCACGTAGCCGGAATAATCGCGGGCGGCGAGCCAGCGGAGGACGGCGGGAAAGTCGACCGCGCCTTTACCCAATTCGCAGAAGATGCCGTGGCGGAGGGAGGTGAAGTAGTCCCACTGTTCGGCGCGGGCGCGGGCGGCGAGGGAGAGGTCGCAGTCTTTGAAGTGGATGTACCAGACGCGTTCGGCGAAGCGGTCGAGGGCTTCGACGACGCGGGAATGGCCGGCGCCGTAGGTGTAGTGGCCGGTGTCGAAGACGAGGCCGAGGCGCTGGGGGTTGGTGAGTTCGAGCAGGCGGGCAATTTCTTCCGGTGTTTCGACGTAGCCGGCGCAGTGGTGATGGAAGACGGTTTTGAGGCCGGTGGCTTCGAAGACGGCGCCGGCGACGCGGTCGGCGCCGGCGGCGAAGACGTCCCATTCGGCGGCGGTAAGGCCGTCGCCGGGGGTGATGCGGCCGGCGCGGTTGGTGCGGTTGGGGACGGTGCCGTTGGCATCGGCTAAAACGAGATAGGGCTTGGGAGTGGTGGAGACGGCGGCGAGGAGGCGGGCGGTTTTGACGGCCACTTCGATGCCGGGCTCGTGGGCGTTTTTGTCCTTCAGGGCGACGGGGACGAACGCGCCGAGCATGACTAAGTTGCGGCGGCTAAGTTCCGATGCAAGTGCGGCGGGCTCGGTGGGCATATAGCCCCAGTCACCTAACTCGGCGCCGGTGTAGCCGCTGGCGACTAACTCGTCGAGCATGCGGGGGTAACCGATCTGTTCCCCTTTGAGCTCGCCGAACTCGAGGGTGCCCCAGGAGCAGGGAGCGTTGCCAACCGGTAAGTTTGCCATAAAGGATTCCTAGAACCTTCGGCTCCAATCGCGGGGCCATCGCTCGACGACGACCTTGGTCTGGGTGTAGAACTCGATGCCGTGGTGGGCTTGAGCGTGGAGATCGCCGAAGAAGCTTTCGCCCCAGCCGCTGAAGGGGAACCAGGCCATGGGCGCGGCGACGCCGACATTGATACCGACGTTGCCGGCGTGGACTTCGGAGCGGAACTGGCGGGCGGCGGCGCCGCTGGAGGTGAACAGGCAGGCCATGTTGCCGTAGCCGCGGGCGTTGACGAGCGCGATGGCTTCTTCGATGGTGGCGGCGTGCATGAGGCTGAGCACGGGGCCGAAGATTTCGGTGCGGGCGATTTCGCCACGGGGCGGCACGTTATCGAGGACGGTGGGGAAAACGAAGAAGCCATCGTCGAGGCCCGGTACCTTTTTGTTGCGGCCGTCGACGAGGATCCTCGCGCCTTCGCGTTCGCCCTCGGCGATGAGGCCTTCGATGCGCTTCTTGCTCTCGGCCGAGATGACGGGGCCCATTTCGACGCCCGAGTCGAGACCGAAGCCGACTTTGCGGGAGCGGGCGGCATCGGCCATGCGGGAGGAGAGTTCGTCGCGCGCCGGGCCGACGCCGATGGCGACGGAGGCGGCGAGGCAGCGCTGACCGGCGCAACCGAAGGCAGAGTCCGCGAGGATCTTCGCGGTCATTTCCATGTCGGCGTCCGGCAGGACGACGACGGGGTTCTTCGCGCCACCCTGGCATTGGGCGCGCTTGCCGGTAGCGGCGGAGCGGCTGTAGATGTATTTGGCGGTGGCGGTTGAGCCGACGAAGCTGATGGCGCGAATTTCCGGATGGTCGAGGATTGCGTTCACTGTATCGCGGCCGCCATTTACTAACTGGACGACGCCGGGCGGGAAGCCGGAGGCTTCGAGTAACTCGAACAGAGCCGCGGCGGTAAGCGGGACGCGCTCGGAGGGTTTCAGCAGGAAGCAGTTGCCGGTGGCGACCGCGTAGGGGAGAAACCAGAACGGGATCATGCCGGGGAAGTTGAACGGCGTGATGGCGGCGACGACGCCCAAAGGCTGGCGGATGACGAACTCGTCGATGCCGGACGCGATGTCCTCGTTGAATTCGCTCTGCATGAGCATGGGCGCACCGCAGGCGGTTTCGACGTTTTCGATTGCGCGGCGCAGTTCGCCGGCGCTTTCCGCGTAAGTCTTCCCGCACTCTTCGGTGATGGTTCGGGCGATGCGGTCGAGGTTTTCCTCCATCAGCGCCTTGAGCTTGAACAGGGGCTGGATGCGGTCCCCGACGGGGCGGCGTCGCCATTCGGAGAAGGCTTTCACACCGGCGAGAACGGCGTGGCCGACTTCTGCGGCGGCCGAAAGCGGGACCTCCGCGAGGACCGCGGCGGAGGCGGGATTGAGGACTTTGAGCGATTCAGAAGCACCGGCGTATTTCCAAGTTCCGCCGATGAAGTTTTTCAACGTTTCGGTCATTTCGTAACTTCCTTTTCCTGCCCGCCGGCGAGGTGGTAGCGTTCGTGCTCGCGGGCTTCGACGTAATGGGCGCGAGAGGCGCGTACGGCGTCGATTTCGGACACTTCGGAGACGGCGACGTCCCACCAGGACTCGTAGCCGGGGACGCGGGTTTCGCGGTCGGTTTCGATGACGATGACGGTGGTTCGGGTTTCGCTCTTGGCGCGTTCGAGGGCGGCGCGGAGTTCCTTGATGTCGCGGGCGCGGATCGAGACGGCGCCGAAAGCGCGGGCGCTTGCTTCGTAGTCGACGGGGAGGAATTCGCCGTCTAACTGGCCGGTTTCTTGGGCGCGGAGGCGGTACTCGGTGCCGAAGCCTCCCTGGCCGAGCGAACGGCTGAGGCCGCCGATGCTGGCGAATCCGTGATTATCGACTAAGACGATGATGAGCTTGATGCCTTCCTGGACGGCGGTGACGATTTCGCCGGGCATGAGGAGGTAAGTTCCGTCGCCTAGGAAGACGTAGACTTCGCGGGAGGGGTCGGCGAGTTTCGCGCCCATGGCGCCGGGGATTTCGTAGCCCATGCACGAGTAACCGTACTCCATGTGGTAGCCGTTGGGGGTGCGGGTTCGCCAGAGTTTGTGGAGGTCGCCGGGATGGCTGCCGGCGGCAGAGACGAGGATATCGCGGGGGCCGGAGGCTTCCCACATGGCTCCGATTACTTCGCTTTGAGCGGGCTTGGGTTCGACTCCTAAGTGGAAGAGACGGTCGACTTCGGCCTCCCACTTACGCTTACCGTCGCGGATGATGGCGGAGTAAGTGGCGTCGACGCGGTAGCCGGCGAGGGCCTTGGTGAGACGGTCGAGGGCGACGCGGGCGTCGGCGACGAGGGGAATGGCGGAGAGTTTGAAGGCGTCGAACTCGGCGGTGTTGATGTTGACGAAGCGGACGCCGGGGTTCTGGAAGGCGGTCATGGAGGCGGTGGTGAAGTCCGAGTAGCGGGCGCCGCAGCCGATGACGAGGTCGGCTTCGCGGGCGGCGCGGTTGGCGGCGAGGGTACCGGTGGCGCCGATGGCGCCGAGGCATTGGGGATGATCGAAGGGGAGCGAGCCTTTGCCGGCCTGGGTTTCGCCGACGGGGATGCCCGTGGCTTCGCAGAATTTCTTGAGGGCTTCGGTGGCTTCGCTGAACAGGACGCCGCCTCCGGCGACAACGAACGGGCGCTTGCTGGCGCGGATGGCGGCCACGGCGCGCTCGAAGGAGACGGCGTCGGGTTCGGGGCGGCGGATGGTCCAGACGCGTTTTTCAAATAATTCCTGGGGGTAGTCGCAGGCTTCGGTCTGCACGTCCTGCGGGAGAGAGAGGGTAACTGCGCCGCAGTCGGACGGGGAGGTGAGCACGCGCATGACTTCAGGCAGCGCGGTGATTAACTGCTCGGGGCGGTAGATGCGGTCCCAATAGCGGGAGACAGGTTTGAAGCAGTCGTTCACGCCGACGTCCTGGGTGGAGGGGAGTTCGAGTTGCTGAAGGACGGGGGCGACGTTTCTGCGCGCGAAGATATCGCCTGGCAGCAGGAGGACGGGGAGGCGGTTGATGGTGGCGAGGGCGGCGCCGGTGATCATGTTGGTGGCGCCGGGGCCGATGGAGGAGGTGCAGGCGAAGGCGCGGAGGCGGTTGCTCGCTTTGGCGAAGCCGGAGGCGAGGTGGACGGCGGCCTGTTCATTGCGCACTGGGATATAGGGCAGGTCGAGGTTTTCCTGCAGGGCCTCGCCGATGCCGGCGACGTTGCCGTGGCCGAAGATGCCGAGGACGCCCGAGAAGAAGCGGTGTTCGACGCCGTCGCGTTCGACGTATTGATTCTTGAGATAGGCAAGCAACGCCTGCGCTGTTGTAAGTCTTCTGGTTTTCATGCGTTCCTCCTTGTCAGCCGGTCAAGTTCACGGCCTCTTACTTTTGGCATGGCCTGGAGCGCCTCGTCGACGGTCCAGCCCTGGTGGACGATTCCGCCCGCTGCTTCGGCCATGGCGAGCGGGTCTTCGTCACCGGGATAAAGAACGTTTCGCCCGACCAGCGCTCCGCGGACATTCGGGCCGGCGCGGAGAGCGCCTTCGAGCTGGCGGAGGAACGGGGCCGGGTCGCCCGCGGATTCGCCGCCGAGAAGAAGGATGGGCATCGTGGTGGAGCGGGCGACGAGTTCGTAATTTTCTACGTAGGGGAGCTTGAGCCAGACGAAGCGGCTGCTGGCGCCGAGGGCGGAGGCGACGCCGACGAGGCGGGCGATGGAGCCGGCGGTTTTCACGACCGAGTAAGTGGGGCCGGAGCGTGTAACTGGCAGAGGCTCGAGAAACATGGGGAGATGGAGCGAGTCGCAGTCGTTGATGGCTGCCGCGGTGGCGGTGAGCGTTTTGAGCGAGGCGGGTTCGGCGAGGTCGACGCGGAGGAGGATTTTGGCGCCGTCGAGGCCCCAGGATTCGCAGGAGGCGGGCGTGGCGCCGGTCATGGGGTCGTCGAGTTCCCAAGCGGAAGCGGCGAGGCCGCCGCGGTTGAGGCTGGCGATGAGGAGTTTGTGATCGAGCAGGGGGGTGGATCCTGCTTCGCGGAGGAAGCCGTCGATGGCGAGCAGGTCCTCGAGGATGTCCATGGTGGCCATGACGCCGTCGACGAGAGGACTGGAGACGACGCGGAGGATGCGTGCGAGGTAGTCGCGGCGGTCAGCCATGGCGAGCGGGTTGTCGCCGACCTTGGTGATGTAGCGGGCGGGATGGTCCGCGGCGACGAGGTTTAGTTTTCCGGTTGGGGCGAGAGTGGTGCGGCGGATGCGCGCGGCGGCGGCGCGGCCGGAGAAGGCGGGGTCACTGACGCGGACTTCGGTGAGACGGGCGAGGAGGTGATCAGGTAGAAAGAGGCTGGGTGAGAACATGGCGGGTTAGTCTCCGGCTACCTGTTTGCGCTGGGCGGCGAGGATGGTTTCGACTTCATCGAGGGTGGGCATGGCTTCCGAGCAGCTCAGGCGGCTGACGACGATAGCGGCGGCGGCGTTGCCGTAGTGGAGGCAGTCGACAACGGGTTTGTCCGCGAGGAGCGCGTAGAGGAAACCGGAGGCGAAGCCGTCCCCTGCCCCGATGGTGGAGACGACATCGACGGAGTAAGGAGGCAGAAAGACGCTTTCGGCGCGCTGCCAGACTCTTGTGCCCTGCTCGCCGAGCTTACTTACTAACATGGAAACGCGCTCGCGGAGGGCAGCGGTGGAGCGGTCGAGATCGTCGTGACCGGCCACGAGGTTCAGCTCGAGTTGGTTGCCGATTAAGACATCGACGAAGGGGAGGGCGAGGCGGACGGCGAGGCCGGCTTCGGCGGCGCTGGGCCAGGACATGGCGCGGAAGTCGACATCGAAGACGACGCGGCAGCCGGCGCGGTGGGCGCGTTCGAGGGCGAAGTAAGTAGATTCGCGCGAGGGTGAGGCGCAGAGCGACGTGCCGTTGGTGATGAACATGCGGCAGCCGGAGATGAAGTCGAGGGCGGGAGCGGCGATGTCGAGTTTGGTGTCCACGGCTTCGTGCCGGTAGAAGACCTGCGGGAATCGGTCCGGCGGCGAGACCTCGGTGAGGCAGAGCGAGGGCAGGTAGCCGGCGACGCGCTGGACGTGGGCGGTATTGACGTTTTCGCGATCGAGGAAGGAGATGAGGAAGTCGCTCAAGCGGTCCGTGCCGACGGCGCCGACGATGCCGACTTTCGCGCCGAGGCGGGACAGGCCGACGGCCATGTTCGCGCTGCTGCCGCCGAGATAGCGGGAGAAGCGGCGGACCTCGGGCAGAGGCACGTTTGGTTCCTCCGAGTAGAGGTCGTATCCGATGCGTCCAACAATCGCCACTTCCATGGGGGCGGTCTCCTTGTTCCTCAGACGATGGGGAGCCTGGGGTCCTTATCCTTCCATTCGGCGCGGACCCAGGCGTAATCGGGATCGTCGCCGGCGGCCATGGAGCGGGCTGAGCCGGCGAGGGCGTTCAGGTAATAGCAGTGATAGCCGTGGGCGGCGACGACGGGGTGGTAGCCCTCGGGCACGCGGACGAGGTCGCCATCGCGGACGGTGAGGGTCGAGTCGATGCGGCGGTCCTTCGTGTAGACCTTCTGGATGGCGTAGCCTGCGCCGGCGTGGGCTGGAGCGCTTGCGGCTATTGGTTCGGAGATGCGGTAGTAGTAAATCTCTTCGAGGTCCACTTCGGCGGGAGGGTTGTGGACGTCGTGCTTGTGGGGTGGGTAGCTGGACCAGTTCCCGGCGGGCGTGAGGACTTCGACGATCAGGAGGCGGTGGGCGGGGAAGTCGGGCTTGAGCATGTGGTGGATCTGGCGTGTGGCGTTGCCTCCGCCGCGGATTTCGATTTCGACTTCTTCAGGGCGGACGAGGCGGGGCGGGTGTTGTTGTTCGGCCTTGCAGAAGCAGAGGGCGACGTCGCAGCCGGATTCGGTGGAGAGGGTGAAGCGGGTGTCCGGCGGGAGGTACAGCGTGTAGGGTTTGCCGGCGAAGACGTTGGCGCGGCCGCCGATGTCAGGCCATTCGCCACGCGTGGAGGAGACGGAGCAGCGGCCTCCGAGGACGACGAGAGCGAGTTCGCGGTGGCCGGCTTCGATGCCGCGCGCGGAGGCGGCGGGGAGGACGACGTTTTCAAAGGACAGATACTCGAAGCCGGATTCGAGTAACTTACCCGCGAGGGCATTCTTAGTTACAAGTAAGTCGGTGGTCATTGTTCTTCTTTCGGGGCGGCGGTGGATCCCCGGACGATGAGGCGGCCTTCGACGCGGACGTTGTGGGAGTTGCTTTCGCCGGTGAAGATGTTGAGCAGGGTCTGCATGGCGATGCGTCCCATTTCGCGCATGGGCTGGTGGACGGTGGTGAGGGGCGGGTCGAGATACTCGTCGAGATAGAGATCGTCGAAGCCGGCGACGGAGATGTCGTGGGGGACGCGGAGGCCGTGGAGGCGGATCTGGCGCATGGCGCCGAGGGCGGTCATGTCGTTGTAGCAGAAGACGGCGGTGGGGAGGCGGTTGAGCTGGAGGAGGCGCGCCATGGCTATTCCGCCGCCTTCCGGCCTGCCGTCGCCCTGGATGGTCAAGGACGGATCGAAGGGAATTCCCGCTCCTTCAAGGGCGTGGCGATACCCGGCGAGGCGCTCGGTGTCGGACTGATGGCCCGAGCGGTCCCCGATGTAGCCGATGTGGCGGTGGCCGAGTTGGATGAGGTGGCGGGTGACTTCGAGACTGGCCTTGGTGTTGTCGATCATGACGGAGTGAGCGAAGTGGCTGGCGTGCTGGTTGTTGAGCAGCACGATGGGGACGCGCATCCGCTCCATGACGGGGACGTAGAGGGCGCCGACGCGGGAGGAGGTGACGATGATGCCGTCGACGCGGCGTTCTTCGAACGCGCGGACAACGCGGACTTCGCGGTCGGGGTCGGCGTTGGAGTTGGCGAGGAAGACGGCGTAGCGATGCTCTTCGGCTCTATCCTCGATGCCGCGGACGACGCCGGCGACGAAGGGGTCGGCGACGTTGGTGACGACGACGCCGATGGTGTCGCTGTGTCCGCTGACGAGGCTGCGGGCGGCGGCACTGGGGCGGTAGCCGACCTCCTCGGCGATCTTGCGGATGCGGGAGGCGGTTTCGTCGCGTACCAGGACGCCGCCGCGAAGGGCGCGGGAGACGGTGGAGTGGGAGACGCCGGCGAGGCGGGCAATGTCTTTGATGGAGGCGCTGCGCAGCGCGCGGCCGATGCCGGGAAGTTTCCCTAATTGCTTCGGGGTAAGCATATTGCGTATTGCACACGTGTGCAAGACTTGGCCGTATGCTACGCCAGTTTGGCGGGTGGTGTCAAGGAAGGGGGCCGGAAGGGGGCCGGAAGGCAGGGGTTTCGCAATGATTGCTGGAGCCGGGAGGGGCCAGCCCGCAGAGGCAAGTACTTCGCGACGGTGTAAGGGCCGTCGATCAGAGGCTTTCTATTTTCGCGCTCAAAAAGAATGCTTGATTGCGGGTCTATCTTGTAGCATAGTTGCTACAGTATGAACGGCGAGCCCAAAGGCCCTCAGGCCGCGCGCCTCCGCCAGCGCAAGTTTGAACTCTTGCGCCGCTTCCCCCTTCCGGACAACCTCCTGCCCGGTACGCTTACCCAAACCCATTCCCGCTGCGGCAGGCCTACCTGCCATTGCGCCGATCCCAAGGACCCCGGCCACGTCGCCTGGTCGTTGACTTTCATGTCCGCCGGCAAACACCGCGTCGAACGCATCCCCAAGGAGTGGGCCGAAAGCGTTGCCGCCCGCGTGCGCGCCGGACGTGAGTTTCAAGACGCAGTGCGCGACGTGCTCACCGCCAACGCCGAGCTGCTGATCTTGGCGCGAAAACAAAAATCCAAACGCTCATGAATGGCCCTTCGCTCCGCCGTTTGAAGTTGTACGCGGCGGGGCGGCTGAAGCTGAAGCGCTATCTTGCCCATTGCGGCGACGGCCGCGCACAGCCGCGTCTGCCAGCGCGGGCGCTGGTTTGGGCCATGCTGGCCGGGCAGTTTCTGCGCCAGACGGCGTTCCATGCCGTGGAGGCCATTGCCCGCAGCGCCCGCCTCCGCAAGACGGGTATCGAACGGCGCTTCAGCGACGATGCGCTCGATTACTTCAGCGAGCGCGCGGATCCCGCACCCACGCGGCAGGCGCTCATCGATGTGCTACACCGCGCCAAACGCAACAAGACCTTTCAGGATTCCCCCTCCATCGGCCTGGCCGTGGATGGAACCACCGCCGGCCGGTGTAGCGAACAACATGGCCGATGGCGCCGTCCCTACCGCAACGAGAAAAAGCAGATCATGGGGTATCGTCATCACCTGGCTATGGTCAGCGTGGTGGGCGGTGGCATCACCCTGCCCTTCGACGTGGAGCCGTACGGACCCAAGGACAGCGAATATGCGGCCGGCCAGCGTCTGCTCCGGCGCGTGGCGCCAACCCTGGGCGCGCGCTTCGCCGGCTACGTCGTGGTGGACGCAGGCTTTGCGGCCAACACCTTCCTGCATGCCGGCGACGAACTCGGTCTGCCCGTGGTGGCGCGATAGAAAGATAATCTCCCCGAGTTGTCCACCGCCGTGGAGAAGCGCTTCTCTACGCAACGCCCGCATGCTCCAAGCGCAAGGCCGTGAGCTTGGCTTTATACCGCATGGCCAAGAGCCGCTGGGAAATCGAGAACCAAGGTTTCAACGGCTGCAAGTCCTACCAGGGGCTGGAACACATCTGTCACCACCACCCCAATAGCCTTCTGCTTGGATGGCTGCTGACGCTGCCGGCCCTCGTCATCAGCCGGCTCTATCGGCCCCGCTATCTCCATCGCGGCACGCACAAAGCGATCAGCGCCTGTCAGTTCGTTCGGCTGCTCTGGCTCGACCTCGGCGGTCCCGTTCCCCGCGAATCCGGCTAAGCGTCCGGCTTTGCCGTTGAACCGGTCTTTGAAAATCCCGTTGCCACTCCACTTGCCCGGGAATCCCTTGCTCGAAAATAGCTCCCCTTCTGGCGTTCCCCTCCCTCCTATCTCTACGCCCCTATCCCACGGCCCGCGCACAACGCCGCGTCTCCATGATTCCGAAACCGCTGGGCGGCTCTGCTCCACATTGACGGACCACACCGCGCGGCCTACACTGAAAACGAACTGGCGCGAGATCCGTAATTAAAGACACGGAACCCAGTCACAGGGAAGTTCACCAGATGGAAGATTTCTCGTTCGACGTTCACATATTCAAGGAAGGCGATGCCTTCGTCGCTTACGTTCCCGCCCTCGACCTATCGAGCTGCGGCGCTACCGACGATGAGGCCCGCCACAACATCCGAGACGCCGTCCGCGGCTTGCTCGCATCGAGCGCGGACATGGGAACGCTCGATGACATCCTCGAGGAAGCTGGACATCAACGTGACGGTGAGCACTGCCGAGCACCGGAATTCGTGTCAATCGATCGTCTCACCATAAGCGACCAGTAGTCCATGGCCGCCATCCGTCCAGTTCCCTATCAGCAACTCATTCGCGTGTTCGAGCAGGGCGGATTTCGCCTCGACCGCCGTCCCGAGATCATCTCATCTACATAAGAGCGGCGTAAAACGCCCGCTCGTGATTCCCACGTACCCGGCGGTCCCTGTTTTCATCATCAAGAACCTCATCCGCACCGCTGTCATGAGCCGCGAACGATATTTCGAGCTTCTGAACCAGTAAGACCGCGAGTACTCTGCGCTTCACCCCCGCACCGTGCACTCGCTGATCGCCGCCATAAGCTGCTCCCTTAACCGCCGCAGCACCGGCGAATCGTTCCCCCGCAAGTAAAACAACGCCACCTCCACCGGCAACTCGCTCTCCTTGAGCGGCCGGTACATCACCCCGCGCCGGTGCGAGCAAACCCACGCCGGCAAAATCGACAACCCCGTCCCCGCCGCCACGAACCCTTCAATCGAAAACGGCGACAGCGACTCCTGCACTACCCGCGGAACCACTCCCGCCGCCGCAAACCGCTCCCGCAGCATCCCGTAAATCCACGGGTTCGCCGTCCGCGGAAACAGCACCAGCGGCACGCTCCCCAAATCCGACAGCCTTATCGCCTCGCGCTCCCCCAGCGCATGCCCCTCCGGCATCGCCACCACCAGCGGCGCCCGCGCCAGCCGCTCGATCGTGAAATCCTCCTCGTCCATCGGCACACCGCAGATCCCCGCCCGCACCCGCGCCGTCCGCACCGCCTCCACCAGCTCGAGCGTATCCATCGGCGTGAACTGCAGCTCCAGCTCCGGATACTCGCGCTCCAGCGCGCTCTTCACCATCGACACAATCCCGCCGTCGAACTGCGAAACGAACCCAACCACCAGCCGCCCCGCAGTCCCTTCTCCCACCTGCCGCGTCAGCCGCACCGCCCGCTCCGCGTTCGCCGCCACTCTCCTGGCTTCCTTCAAAAACACCGCTCCCGCTTCCGTCAACCGCACATAGTGCGTGTTTCGATCGAGCAGCCGCACCCCCAGCTCTTCCTCCAGCCACTTGATCTGCTGGCTCAACGGCGGCTGCGCCATGTGCAGCCGCCGCGCCGCCCGCCCGAAGTGCAGCTCCTCGGCCACCGCGATGAAATACCGGAAGTGCCGCAAGTCTAACTGGGCGCTGCTGCCCAACGGTAAGTGCGAAATCGTAGCCTGCTTGCCCATCGTATCTCCTTTCTTAGTGCATCGCCGCCGCAGCGCCGGGCTTCGGCTTCCGCATCAGAAACGCCAGCGGAACCATCAGCAATGTCACCGCCGCGAAAATCACCACCGCGTCGATGTACGCCAGCACCCCCGCCTGCCGCTGCATCGCCCCATAAAGCTGCGCGTACGCCTGTCCCGTCGCATCCGCCGCGCTCGTCCCCGCCGAGGCAAGCGTCGAGCTCAGCCCCGTGACCGCGCTCCGGAACGGATGGTCCAGGTTCGTCGTGTGCGACGCCAGCACCGTCTGGTGATACTGCGCCCGCCGCGCCAGCAGCGACGTCACCGTCGATATCCCCACGCTCCCGCCCACGTTCCGCGCCAGATTCATCAGCCCCGACACGCTGTTGTTCTGCTTCCGCGGCACGTCCGTGTAAGACAGCGTGTTGATCGGCACAAACAAGAACGCCATCCCGATCGACTGGTAAATCCGCAGCCGCACCGCCGCCGCAAAATCCATATCCAGGTTCATCGTCGTCATGTGGTACAACGCCACCGCGCTGATGAAAAACCCGAACGCCACCAGCCGCCGCGGATCCAACTTACTAACCAGAACGCCGATCACCGGCATCAACAGCATAATCACGAACCCGCCCGGCGACAGCACCTTCCCCGCCAGCTCCGCCGTGTAACCCATGAACGTCTGCAGTAACTGCGGGATCAGCACCGTCGTCCCGTAGACGCTAAAACCCAGCATGAACATCATCACGAAGGAAATCGCGAACGTCCGGTTCTTGAATAAGTGCACCTCGATGATCGGGTCGCGCTGATAGATCTCCCACACCACCGCGCCCACCAGGCCGATCGCCGTCAGCGCCAGAAACGCCACGATGAGATGCGAGCTCAGCCAGTCCTCCCGCTCGCCCTTATCGAGCATCACCTGCAAACTCCCCAGCCCCAGCCCGATCAATCCCAGCCCGATGTAATCCACCGGCCCCGCCTTGGCGCGCTCGCTCGCCAGATACGGCGGATCCTCCACCATCCGCGACGTCAACACCAGCGACACAATCGCCACCGGAATGTTAATGAAGAATATCCACCGCCAACTGAAGTTATCCGTAATAAATCCACCCAGCGTCGGACCCACCGCCGGCGCCAGCACCACCGCCAGCCCGTAAATCGCAAACGCCATCCCGCGCTTGGCCGGCTCGAACGTGTCCGCCAGAATCGCCTGCTCGCTCGGCGCCAGCCCTCCGCCGCCCGCCCCCTGCAGAATGCGGAAGAAAATCAGAAGCCCCAGCGCCGGCGCCACCCCGCACAGAAACGAACTGATCCCGAACAGCGCCACGCACAGCATGTAAAACCGCTTCCGCCCGAACCGCGTCGCCAGCCACGCGCTGATCGGCAGCACCACCGCGTTCGACACCAGGTACGACGTCAGCACCCATGTGCTCTCGTCCTGCCCCGCCGACAAACTCCCCGCAATGTGCGGCAACGCCACGTTCGCGATGCTCGTGTCCAGCACCTCCATGAACGTCGCCAGCGTCACCGTCATCGCGATCGCCCACGGGTTATACTTCGGCTTCCATTGTTCGGACACACTACCCCCTTGCGCGTTTCACTTCACGAATCGGGCGCCGTTACCGCAAGTAAACTTTCGGCACCACCGACATGCCCGGCCTCAGGTGATGGTCTTCGTTCTGCCCGGGGTCCAGGTCGATGCGCACCGGAATCCGCTGCACCACCTTCACGTAATTTCCCGTCGCGTTCTCCGGCGGAAGCAGGCTGAACCGCGACCCGCTCGCCCCGCCGATGCCCGTCACACGGCCCGTGTAATCCCGGCCAAATGCGTCCACCGAAAACTTCACTTTCTGGCCGGCCTTCATATGCCGCAGTTGCGTCTCCTTGAAGTTCGCCGTGATCCAGATATCGTCCAGCGGAACAATCGCCAGTAACTGCTGCCCCGGCGATATATTCTGTCCCACCTCGGCCGTCTTTTTCCCCACCACGCCACTTACAGGCGCCACAATCGTCGTGTAACTCAGGTTCAGCCGCGCCTGGTCGAGCGCCGCTTTCTTCTCCAGCAACTTCGCCTCCGAACCCTTCAGCCGCGCCCTGCTCACGGCCACCTGCCGCGGGCCCGTCATCGCCTGCTGCACGGAAGCGTCTGCCTGCGCAATCCGCGCCTGCGCCTGCTGAATCGCCGCCTCCGCCACCGTCACGTTCTGTGACGCTTCCCGCAGCGACGCTTCCCTCGCGCTCAACGCCGCCTTCGCCGCCGCCGCTGTCTGCACCGCC
>JAJYCN010000136.1 GCA_021778335.1 Acidobacteriota bacterium
GCATTGACTGGCGAGTGTCGCCAATGCCAGCCTATCAGATTACGTCACCGAATGGGGCCACATAATACGTCACCGTATTTACGAACGGGAGTACTTAGGCTCCGTAGCCGCCCATCGAATACCCGACAAGAGCTGTCCGGGACGGATCCAACAAGCCGTGCAGGAAATTTTCCGGGTCGCCTGCGAGCGCGCTGAGCGTCGAGAGGATGAAAATCTGATCGACGGAGCGGTTGAGGAGTGTGCTTTGGAAGCCGCGTACGGCTCCAGTGACGGAATCGGTATGGTCGATGGCGGCGACGACGTAGCCTTTCGAAGCGAGGTTCTCGGTGAGATAGCTCAGGAAAAAGCGGGATCCAGGGTAGCCGTGGCTGACGACGACCAAGGGAAATGGTCCGGAGGAGGTTGGAGGGGCGTCGCGGAGCGCTTTGCCGGCGATGGGGAAGGTTGCGCCGGAAGGCATCGCCATCTGGTACGTGGTCGATTCAGTTTGCCCGGAGGGGATCAAGGCAGGGTACCAGATTTCGATGGTGAGCGGACGGTCGTAGAGCGGGGCTTTGCCCGTCGATTTATCGAAGTGCAGAATGTCGACCTGGCCGTGATGGACGAGTTGGAGCGTGCGGACGCCGACCGAGTAAGTTCCGCGAGATGCGAGTGCAGGGGCGTCAGTGGGAGGAACACTGAAATAAGTCGGTTGTGCGGAGCAGAACAAAAAGAAGGTGGATAGCAACGTACTGAGATAGAGGACCTGGCGCATCAGGATAGTAACTTTCAATTAGTTAATGGATCGGAGTGAAGTGGACGGCATAACCGCCGCCTGGGGCAAGTATCGCCTTCAGGGTCGTATTGCGATCGACGGTCATCGTCCGGACGCGGACATTTGTCGGGGATTGCGCAGCGTCGGGCGCGTCTTCGTAGATTTGCGCCTGGTACTTCCCGCTACCCAGGAACGTAAGTGGGATGTCGAGAGTCCGTGGATTCCAGTTTGTCATGCTCCCGAGGAACCAATCCGATGCGTGGCGACACGCGACCGTGACGTATTCGCCGGGGTAGCCGTTCAAGCCCACAGTTTCGTCCCAGCTTGCGGGGGCGTCATGGATGAACTGGAAAGAGGGTTGATCTTCATAGGCCTTCGGGGTGTCCGAGACCATTTGGATGGAGGCCTGGTAGATCGCATACATGGCCAGTTGATGGGCGCGCGTGCCCATGACTTCGGGTAAGATGCCCCGCGGGATAAACTCGTCGCGTGTGACGTTGCGGAACCCGCCCGGGGTATAGTCCATGGGGCCGGCGAGCAGACGCGTGAAGGGAAGGGTGACGTGGTGGCCGGGTTCATCGCGGTCCCCACCTTTCGATTGCTCCATGCCGAGCACGGCTTCGTAGCCGAGGATGTTGGGGTAGGTCCGTTCGATGCCGGTAGGCTTGGTGGCTCCGTGGAAGTCGAGCATTAGGTGATGCTGGGCGGCGAGGCGGGCGGCGCGATAGTAGAAATCTATGCCTCCCTGGTCGTCGCGCTCGATGAAATCGATTTTAAGGCCGGCGACACCCCATTTTTCGTACAGCGGGAAGGCCTCTTCCATTTGAGCGTCGGCCAGGTTGTAGGGTAGCCAGACCCAGACCTTGACGTTTTTGGAGTTGGCGTAGAGAACGAGGTCGGGGATGTCGACGCGGCCGTTCATTTTGGTGATGTCGCCCCGGGCATACCATCCGGCGTCGACGAGCATGTATTCGAGGCCGGATTTGTGAGCGAAGTCAACGTAATACTTCATAGTTGCCGTCGTGTAGGCGGGCATGCCGTCAGGGCCGATGCTGCCGTTCCACCAATCCCAGGAGGCCCGGCCAGGGCGGATCCAGGAGGTGTCGGCGATCTCGGACTCGGGGTTGAGACTTGTGATGATGTTCGATTGGATGAGGGAAGCGGGCGATTCACTTACTAAGAAGACGCGCCAGGCTGAGTGGTGGGAGAGGGTGCCCTTTACGACAACGCTGTCGTCGTCCAGCGACGGTGCCAGAACGGATCGAAGCCAATGCTCGGACCAGCCGGGTTGGGGGTTGGTCAGGTACATGGAAGAGTAGTCGCGGAGGTCGGCTTCCGTAATCGCCATCCATGCTACGCCGGGGACGTAGGTGAGCAGGGGGAGGCCGAGTAATACTTTACTGTTAACGCCGCCTTGATTGGAGAATGCGCTGAGGGGAAGTTTGACAAATTCACTTTCGTACATGGAGCGGAAATGTGGGAGGATCAGGGCGTAGCTGGTGGCGTCCTTGGCGAAACGGAATTCGGTGTTTTCGGCCTCAAGACGGAATTCGCGCAGGGGGCGTTGGGCGGGAACGATGTAGCGGAAGGCCGCGCCGTCGTTGTAGACGCGGGCTTCGATTGTGAGGCGGCGGGCGAGGCCTGTTGTCTCATCGAGATCGAGATCCAGGGAATTATACTGATCGCGAATAATGCTTGCCTTCCCTGTAATTAGGTGATAAGTAGAATTGTGTGACGAAAGATGGGCGGCCGTGATTTGGAGGGAAGGGCCGAGGGGGTGTTGGCCTTCCAGATCCAATGAGAGGGCGGAATCATTGAGTAGCGGCTTATCGTGAAATGAAATACGGTAAGTGAGCTGTCCGGAGGAAGCGTCCATTCCATTACTTCCCGTGATGTGAAATTCGAGTGTGAGGCCTCCGTCCGGCGATGAAACCGAGGCGGCTTGGGTTGTGGCGTTGGCCAGACAACAGAGGACAAGCGGGAGGGGCAAGAAGGTGTTGCGCATCGGAGGAGAATATATCACCGGAGCGTGGGCGAGAGGGGGGAAGACGCTGCGCGAGTGCGCGCAAGGGTTTTTCCGGATCGCGCGATTTTGCGCAGCGGGTGGGGGGAAAGTGGCTCGGGAGCCCGATTCGGCGCTGTGATCCAGTTGGCCCTTGGCCTGCAATTCCGGGGATGTTGTTCACTAGGGGGCAGAGTAGACAAAATATGTCCATAAGGCTGGGAAGTCGAAAGATACGAGTGCCGCTCGTTCGCGGCATTCTGTTTTTGGTGGTGGTGGCCGCTGCGGTGGCCAGCCAAGGCTCATTGCGGTCGCATTTTACGAAGCACGACAAGGCGTACTATGCGAGCAACCAAGTACTGGACTTTGTCCGGCCGGGCCTGAACATTCAAATTACGGGCGCGGCAATCAACGCAAGCGGCACGATCACCGTGAACTTCACGGTGGCAGATCCGATGGGGTTGCCGCTCGACATGGCCGGCGTGACGACGCCCGGTCCGATCAGCTTGAGTTACATCGCGGCGTACATTCCAAAGGGCCAGGAAGAGTACACGGCGTACACAACGACGATCCAGACGAGCCCAATCACACACAACTCGGCGACACAGGCTTCGTCCGACCGCGGCGGATCGATGACGCAAACGGGAAGCGGCGCCTACACGTATACGTTCCACACGACGGCTCCGTCCGGGTTCGATGCCACCGTGACACACACGATCGGGATCTATGGATCGCGGAATCTGACACAGTTCGATCTCGGGACGAGCTATGCGTCGGCGACGTATAACTTTGTGCCGAATGGAACTCCGGTGACGACGGTGCATCAGATTATCGCGACGGCGGACTGCAATGCCTGCCACGGACAGCTTGCCTTTCACGGCGGGTTCCGGCGCGGGGTTGAGCTTTGTGTGCTCTGCCACACGAAGCAGACTTCGGATCCGGATACCGGGAACACGGTGGACTTCCGGGTGATGATCCACAAGATTCACATGGGTTCGTCGCTGCCTAGCGTTCAGGCCGGCACACCATATCAGATCATTGGTTACCGGCAGAGCGTGAGCGATTTTTCGACGGTCGTGTATCCGGCCGACATTCGCCGGTGCGAGACCTGCCACAACCCGAAAAACGGCGCGGCGCAGACGAGCCTTTGGCTGACGGCGCCGAACGCGGCGGCCTGCGGGGCCTGTCATGACAATGTGAATTTTGCTACAGGCCAGAACCACGCCGGCGGCCCGCAACCGGACAACAGCCAGTGCGCGAACTGCCACCAGCCACAGGGCGAGTTGCCGTTCGATGCGTCGATCACCGGCGCGCATTATGTTCCCGAAGACGTGCCTGGCTCGCCAAAGACCGTGGCGGCGATTCTGGGTGTCGCTAACGGAACAGCGGGTAATGCGCCGACAGTGACCTTTACAGTGAAGGATGGAAACGGGAACCCGATTCCGATCTCGACCTTCGCCAACGGCGGTTCGCTCCGGCTGACGATGGCCGGGCCGACCACCGACTACGGCTACACGAGCTTCGGCTCTGACGTGAACACCCCGGGCTATGTTACTGAGTCGCTGAGTGCGTCCACGACGACGTGCGCTTCGGATGGGACCTGTACATATACCTTCAAGCACGGCGTGCCGGCGGGCGCTACGGGGACGTATGCGGTCGCGATGGAAACCGAGCTTTCGGCGACACTGAATCCAGGTACGACGAGCGCGGTGACTTACAATTACAACGCGATTAACCCGGTGTACTACTTCTCTGTCGACGGCTCCGACGTGATGCCGCGGCGGGAGGTTGTGAACATCAGCAACTGCAACCAGTGCCATTACAAGCTTGAGTTGCACGGCGGGCTGAGGAATCAGACCGAATATTGCGTGATGTGCCACAATCCTTCGAACACGGACATCTACTTCCGGTCCGTGGCGAAGGATCCGGCGCAGAGGACCATGCCATCACAGAGCATCGAGTTCGCGCTGCTCGCGCATCGCATCCACGACGGGGTGAACATGCTGGACGACGGCGGCAGCTACACGGTTGTCGGGTATAAGGGATCGGTGAACGATTTCTCAACGACGCTTTACCCACAAATGAGTCCGCAGGGTGAGGCGACCGACGTCCGTAACTGCGCGGTATGCCATGTGAACGACTCGGAGGCGAACCTGCCTGTCGGGTTGAACAACGTAGTTAACCCACAGGGTTGGATGAATCCGGAAGGCGCCACCGCAACGGCGTGCTCGGGGTGCCACGTCGCTAAGGATGCGGCGGCGCACTTCAAGGCTATGACCGATCCGACGCTCGGAGAAAGCTGCACCGTCTGTCACCAGTCGGGCGCTGCTTTTGACGTCGATCAGGTTCATGCGGAATAAGGCTGCAAGCTTACAGCTCGCAACCTTGCCCCTCCTGCTCCTGGCCGGTCTCCTCCCCGGCCAGGCGCAGGATGCGGGGTCGCAGTATGCCGGATCGGATACTTGCGGCACCTGCCACGAGGACCTGGCGGCCGCATTTCAAAAGAATCCTCACTACGTGCTTGAACAAGGCGACCGGCACGAATGGAAAGGAAAGGCGTGCGAGGCCTGTCACGGACCGGGCCAGAAGCACGCCGAGTCTACTTCAGCGGCCGACATTATCGACCCCGGGAAACTGAATCCGGCCGCCACCGACACGATCTGTTTGACGTGTCACTTGAATCAACCGACTCACGTGGGACGGCTGGAGAGCAGCCACGTGAGAAATCAAGTTTCCTGTATCGCCTGCCACAAAGTACACGCCACGACGCGTTCGGCCATGACACCTCGGGCGCCGGCCGTGATCAATGAACTGTGCGCCAGTTGCCATATGAACGTGTGGGCGAAATTCCAACAGCCGTACCATCACCGTCTGCCGGAGCGTGCGATGAGCTGCGTGGATTGTCACAACCCGCACGGAACACCATGGCCTGCGATGCAGCAGACTTTTGGCGCGAATGAGCCTGGTTGCTACAAATGCCACGGATATTTGCGGGGGCCGTTCACGTTCGAGCATGAACCGGTGCGATACGAATCGTGCACGATCTGCCACGAACCGCACGGGTCGCCGAACCCGAGGATGTTGATCCGCCAGGAGGTGTCGACGCTTTGTCTGGAGTGCCACGCGAATCTGCCCGCGGCGAATTCCAAGGGTACGATGGGCGTGGTGCCTCCCGCGTTCCATGACTTGCGGGCGCCGCAGTTCCGCAACTGCACGGTTTGCCATCAAAAGATCCACGGTAGTTACGTGGACCGGAATCTGTTGCGATGAAACGGCTCATTCTGGTACTGGCGGGTCTGACAGCGGCCTACGGGCAGAACGTGGCTGTGGCCACGGCCCCAGCGCCCGCCGACGACAAGAACAGCAGCAGCAACACCGATAGTTCCGCGGCACAAACGCCCGCCGCCGCGACCGGTAACGAGTGGCTGAGCGGGTCGTTCGATCTGGGTTGGCGAACGGTGAGCGGGATCGGCGGCAGCGGGGACACCTACCGGAGTATCATCAATCTGGGAGACGGGCCGAGGCTGGTGAACGCCGATTTTTCGATCACGGACCCGAAGCATCGCGCCTTCGACACGATCAATGTGCGGGCGTCGGACTGGGGCGGCGATCCGTATTCGATGGTTCACGTGGACGCGCACAAAAAGAATTGGTACGACCTCACGGCGGATTACCGCGACATCGCCTACTTCAACAACCTGCCTTCTTTCGCCGACCCACTGCTCAGCTCCGGAATGGTGCTCAACGAGCAGAGTTTCGACACCCGGCGGCGGATCGGCAACTTCGAGATCGACATCCTGCCGAACCACTGGATCACTCCGTATTTTGCCTTCGACAGCGACACGGGCGCCGGAACCGGCGTGAATGGATATGTCACCGGCACGACGGCGTATCCTGTCCCGAAGACGTTTGACGACGAGACCCGGATGTACCGGGCCGGCGTGCGAATGGAGTTCAAAAAGTTCCATGTGACATTGGAGCAGGGCGGGACGACGTTTAATTCCTACGAGAGCCAGTATCAACCCAGCGGGCAGACCAACTACGGCAATATGTTCAATCCGGTGTTTGGGCAGACGCTGCTTCTGTCCGGGCTGGGTACCACATATGGAATCACCGGAAACAGCATTTACACCAAGGCCCTGCTGACGGCGAATCCGTTTTCGTGGCTCGACCTGAGCGGCCAGTTTCTCTACAGTCAGCCGACGACGGATGTGAACTATCTGGCGAACGCGGCCGGCAACCTGTATCTGCCGAGCCAGATTCTGTTCTACAGCTCGCAGCAGTTCTTAATTGCCTCAGAAGCCGAGATGCCGCATACGACCGGCAGCTTCAGCGCCGAAATCAGGCCGTTCCGGCGGCTGCGGGTCATTGAGAGCTGGTTTACCGACCGGTTGCACAATGCCGGGTCGGCGAACTCAACCCAGACGCTTGCAGGCGGCCAGTTGGGCGCGAATTCGAGCGAGATTACCTCACTTCTGCTGGCGTCGACGCTGCTGACAAATTACAACGAAGAGCGCATCGACTTGCTCTATGAGCTAACGCCAAAGATCACGCTGCGGGGCGGATATCGCTACGTGTGGGGCAATGCCGCGGACGCGGTGTTTCCGGCTGCGGGACTGGCAAGCGCGGATATGGGGCAGCTTCGCCGAAACAGCGTACTCGGCGGGATCACGTACCATCCGAACACGAACTGGACGTTCTCCGGTTCGGCCGAAGGCGCATACGGGAGCGGTTCGTATTTCCGGACTAGCCTATACGATTACCAGAAGTCGCAGGCGCACGCGTCCTGGCAGGCTTTGACGTCACTGAATGTGGCGGCTGATTTCTTCTTGCTGAAGAACCAGAACCCAACTCCGGGAATAAACTATGACATGGGCATGACATCGGAGTCGCTGTCGCTGACCTGGAATCCGCAAGGCAAGCCATGGGACTTTCAGGGCAGTTACTCTCGTCAGGATTTCCGCAGCCAGATCGGCTATCTGATTCCACAGGATCTGCAGAGCGGGCTGTCGATTTACCGCGACAACGAGCACACGGCGACCGGGTTGTTTGATCTGAAACTGCCCGAGATCTGCGGCTTACAACCCAAGTTTTCGGCGGGAGGTTCGTTTTTCTTTGCCTCGGGGAGCCGTCCGACGCAGTTCTTTGAGCCGGTAGGGACTGTTTGGCTTCCGGTCTCTCACCGCGTGAGTTTGTTTGCCGAGTGGCGGTACTTTGGCTATGGCGAGACGTTCTATCTGTTTGAGGGATTCCGGACGCACGTAGTGACTACCGGATTAAGGTTCACGCTATGATACAGCGTCTTGTACAGCGCAGTTGGGCGTGGTGCGGCGCACTCTTGCTGATGGCGTTGTCTTCGGCCGCGATTCATGCGGCGGTTCTCGGGGCCGACAGCGAGCGCGGGCA
This sequence comes from Acidobacteriota bacterium, assembly GCA_021778335.1. GTDB lineage: Bacteria > Acidobacteriota > Terriglobia > Bryobacterales > Bryobacteraceae > JAJYKC01. The sequence continues at coordinate 8,163 of JAJYCN010000136.1, forward strand.
GGGACTGTTCGTGTCGCTAGCGTGCATTCAGTGCCACAGCGTAAACGGACACGGAGGGGCGGTGGGGCCCGATCTCGGCCGTATCGTAGATCGTGGGTTCACGCCGGCCTCGCTGGCGGCAACGATGTGGAATCACGCACCGTCGATGTGGCCACAAATTCGGGCGCGTGGGCTCGAGATCGGCAATCTGGACGAGCAGGCGGCGGCGGACCTTTTTGCGTATTTCTATTCGGCGCGATTTTTCGACAAGCCCGGTGATGCGGCACGGGGAAAGAGGGTGTTCGAAACCAAGCATTGCGAGGTTTGTCATGGGCTGACGGCGGCGAAGTTGCCGGAGGCCAAGCCGGTGTCGGCCTGGGAGTCGATCGGCCATCCGATGGCTCTGGTAAACGCAATGTGGAACCACGTGGGCCTGATGAACACGGAGTTCAAGAAGCAGAACGTCACTTGGGCGGCGCTTACTTCGCAAGATGTGAGCGACCTGCTGGTCTATGTCCGTAACCTGCCACCGGGGCGTCACGTGACGCCGGGGTTAAAGGTGGCCTCGGGGCCACTGGGCGAGGAGTTATTCCACTCCAAGGGCTGCGGGAATTGCCATCAAGGCAAACTTGCACTTCCCCCGCGCCTGGCAGGGCGGACGTTGACTGACATCGCGGTGGACATGTGGAATCACGGGCCGCGGATGGCTGGCAAGGCTCCACAACTTACCCTCGATGAAATGCGCGATGTCGTCAGTTACCTTTGGGCGGGTGCGTTCTTTACCCCCACAGGAAGCGTGTCGGCCGGCGAGCGTGTATTCAAGGCAAAGCGCTGCGCCGAGTGCCACACGACGGGGGCCGGCGGCGCGCCTTCGCTCAGCTCGGTGAAGGGTTCACTCACGGCGGCAGGGATGGTTTCGGCGCTTTGGCGGCACGGACCGAAGATGCTCGACACCATGGGTGCGCAGGGCATCTCCTGGCCCACGTTCAGCGCGCCGGAGATGGCGAATCTGATCGCTTATCTCAATACAACCGGCGGAGCGAAGTAGCGTGTAGCACCCACGCAAATTGTGCTCCGGACGGCGTGTGCCTCGCGAGGTGCGGACGGGCCTATCCTATTTCTATGGTCAAAACTCTCATCCAGCTTGGCGGAAATGTCATCAGCTTGATCGGGGTCGTGCTGGTCACGACCGCGGGTGTCCTTTGGCTCTTCCTTCTCCCGTCCTACTGGAATCCGCATTTCGGTAGTACCTATATAGGCATCTTGCAATACCTGGCGCTACCGGCGGTATTTTTCGCCGGATTGATGCTCATGCCGGCTGGGGTGTGGATTCATAATTTCCGCCGGCGAAGGGCCGGCCAGAGAGGTCCGGAGCTGCCCCGAGGGAACGAGCTTCGGAGGCTGGCGACATTCTTTTTGGTGACCAGCGTGCTGAACGTGATTATTGGGAGCCACGTCGTATATGGCGCGGTGACTTACATGGACTCGGTCCAATTCTGTGGCGAGAGCTGTCATACGGTGATGCAGCCGGAATACACCAGTTATCAATACTCTCCCCACGCCAGAGTGGAATGTGTCGAGTGCCACATCGGGCCGGGAGCGTCATGGTTTGTAAAATCTAAGATCTCCGGCAGCGGGCAGGTTCTGGCCGTTACCTTCCATACCTATCCGACGCCGATTCCGACTCCAGTGGCGTCATTGCGCCCGGCGCGCGAAACGTGCGAGCAGTGTCATTGGCCGTCCCGTTTTTCGGGCGATCTATTTTTTGTGCGCACCCATTACGGGGACGATGAAAAGAATACCGCCACTTACACGGTTGGCTTAATGAAGGTCGGCGGCCTAGCGCGTGGCGGGATCATGGGAATTCACGGGCTTCACGCGGCCTCGAAGGGTCATATCGAGTACATTGCTACGGACGACAAGCGGCAGGTGATTCCCCGCGTGATTTACACCGACCCCAACGGGAAGGTAACTGTGTTCAACTCGACCGATGCGCCGGCGACTGAGGCGGCATTACAGACAGGCGAGCACCGGACGATGGACTGTATCGACTGCCACAACCGGCCGACGCACGTGTTCCAGTTGCCGGAACAAGGTTTAGATCAGGCCATGAGTAACGGGCAGATCAGCCAGCAGCTTCCATTTGTTAAGAAGGAAGCGGTGCTGGCGCTGAAGGGCGCGCAGGGCGACCGGGACACGGCGGCGGCGGGAATCGCTACCAAGCTGGAGAATTACTATCACTCGACGTATCCGCAGGTCGAGCAGAGCCAAGCCGCGGCGTTGAAATCCGCCATCAAGGCCGTGCAGACGATTTACTTGCGAAACGTGTTTCCGGCGATGAAAGTAACCTGGGGCACCTATCCGAACAATATCGGGCATATGGATTTTCCGGGCTGTTTCCGTTGTCATGACGGGAATCATGCGAGCGCGTCCGGCGAGACAATTCCAAACGACTGTTCCACGTGTCACGACATGCTGGCCGTTGACGAGTCGAACCCGAAAATTCTGACGGACTTGGGCGTCACGCAGCCACCTCCGAATGCGACCGGTGGGCTGGTGAATTGAAGGGGTAAATTATGCGCCTCTCCGCTGCTGTGCTATGGCCCCTGGCTTTGGCTGGGGGTTTACAGGCGGCGGAGTTGGACTGTGCGTCCTGCCATGACGAACAGGCCCGGATGTTCGCCGGCAGCGTACACGGAAGCCTGGCCTGTGCGGCATGTCACGGGAATGTGAAGACGGTTCCGCATCAGGGCAACGCAAAGGAGGTCCGCTGCGTGACCTGTCATGCCGATCCTGAGTCAGGTGTCGCTTCGAGCGTTCACGCCAAAGTGGCGGAGCAGCCCTGTACTGTCTGCCACGGCGATGCGCATGCGATCCTGCCGTCCAAAGATCCGCGCTCACGAACGTTTGCGATGAATCTTCCCCGGACTTGCGGCGCCTGCCACGACGGGGAGACGGCTAAGAAGGACCACCGGCCGGAGGTGTACAACGACTATCTCGATTCGATTCACGGGATGGCGCTCACCAAGGACGGGTTGCTGGTGGCGGCAAGTTGTACGAGTTGCCACGGCGCCCACAGGATTTTGGCGGCGACGAATCCGAAGAGCCGGGTGTTCCACAGCAACGTTCCCGCGACCTGCGGTACCTGTCACGAGGGGCCGCTGCGGGATTACTCGCAGGGCGTGCACGGGCAGGCGCTCGCACAGGGGAATAAGAACGCCCCCGTCTGCACGAGTTGTCACACCGCGCACCAGATCGCCCGCGTTTCGGCGGCGATATGGCAGACGCAAACGTCGGCGACTTGCGGGGGGTGCCACAAGAAGCAGTTGACCACCTATCGCGACACGCTGCACTCCCAGGTCTCTTCCCTCGGGTATGTGGACGTGGCGCACTGCTGGGATTGCCATGCGTCGCACCGGATCCTTCCGGCTTCGAATCCCGCTTCGAGCGTTGCACAGGCGAACTTGACGAAGACCTGCGGCCAATGCCACCAAGGCTCCAACGCGGGCCTGACCGGCTACCAGCCCCACGCGGACTGGCGGGACGCCAAGCGGTTCCCGCTGCTGCACTACTCCAACGTGTTCATGATCTCCTTGCTGGTGAGCGTGCTGGGATTCTTCACGCTGCACACCGCGCTCTGGCTCATCCGATCCTCGTTCGACAGCGCCGGCAGGAGAAAGGGGGCCTGAGAAACATGGGTACTGCGGAACTTGCATCGCGTCCGAATGCCGGGATCGACGAAGAGATGTATTACCGCCGCTTCACTCTGGGCCAGCGCTATCAGCACGCAGGGCTCGCTACGTCGTTCCTGGCCCTTGCGTTCACGGGAATGACCCTGCGATTCAGTACCCAGGATTGGGCGGTGACGGCAGCCAGGCTGGTGGGCGGTTTCGCGGTGATTCAGTTTTTCCACCTATTCTTCGCCGTCATTCTCACTTCGATTTTTCTGATTCATGTCGGCGACCTGATCCGGCGAATGGTTTACCTCCACGAGAAGGGCTTGCTGTCCGGACCCACCACGATGGTGGTACGTCGCAAGGATTTTGAGGATTTCTTCGCCAACATGAAGTACTTCCTGTGGCTCGGGCCCGCGCCGAAGTTCGATCGGTACGCCTACTGGGAGAAACTCGACTATTGGGGCGAATGGTGGGGTATGGGAGTCATCGGGTTGACCGGCTATGCAATGTGGTTCCCAGAATTCTTCGCCCGCTTCATTCCGGGGCGCTGGCTGAATGTCGCGCTAGTGTTCCACAGTTGGGAAGCGCTGCTGGCGGCCGGGTTCATTTTTCTGATCCATTTTTTTAACGCTCACCTCCGGCCATTGAACTTTCCAATGGATCTCGTGATCTTCACGGGCCGGCAGTCGGAGGAAGAATTCAAGATCCGGCATCCCGTCGAGTACGAACGTATCGCTGCGAGCGGCGGGTTAGAGAAGTTGCGCGCCGAAGCGCCTCCGCGGTGGATGAATAATTGCAGCGGGCTATTCGGGTTGCTGGCGATTTTGGCCGGATTTTTGCTTATGGTCTTGGCGGTCTCGTCATTTGTGAGGGGATGAGTACGACGGGGCACTGCAAAGGGAGAAGGGAAACGGGATCCGGCCACGGCGAGGGACCGTTCGGCCGCCAAACCCAGACGGAGTTCAGTAGTAATTAACCCTTAGAGGGAAGGAACAACAGACGATGAAACGCATGTTTAATGTGATCGGGATCGCCTCCCTGGCGGCGGCGATGAGTTTTGCGGGGAACGCGGCGGCAGGGAAGGCTGACTACAACAAGGCCTGTAAGAGCTGTCATGGCGCCGACGGTAAGGCAAATCCCGCGATTGAGAAGATGATGAAGGTTGAGATGAAGGACCTGAAGTCGCCCGATGTTCAAAAGGTGAGCGACGCCGATCTCAAGAAGATCGTCGAGGAGGGGCAGGGGAAGATGAAGCCGGTGAAGAGTCTTTCCGGATCCGCGGCGGACGATGTAGTCGCCTACATCAAGACGCTGAAATAGCAGCGAGTTTGCGCCGGTACACGCGCCAATGGTAGCGGAATGGCGCATCGCGGCGGGCCCGGGGCCGTTTGGCTGCGGTTCCGGGCCGTAATCTTTAGTTCGTGCTTCGGCACGCCGGTTGCAGTGGCCAAGGCGGAAAGGTGCGAGCATGAACGGATTCAATCGGATCCTGTTTCCTACGGACTTCTCGCCGCAAGCGGAGGCGGCGGTGCCCTTTGTCCGGGAGATGGCGCTTCGGCACGGGGCTTCCATCGCGCTGCTGCATGCGGTGTACATCCCTGCCTACGGGTATCCGCCCGAGATCGCTTTGCCTCCCGCAGCCATCGACCCGGTGGGATTCGTCGAGACGGGGTCGGAGTTACTTGAGCAGTTTGCCAAACGCCATTTCAGTGATCTGCCGAGCGTCAACTGTGTGAGCCGTTACGCGGCGGCCGGCGATCCGGCGACACTAATTACCGATTTTGCGCATGAGCGGAACATCGATCTGATCATGCTTCCAACGCATGGTCTCGGAGTGTTTCGCCGTTGGCTGATCGGCTCCGTCACGGCCAAGGTCTTGCATGACGCGCACTGCGCCGTGTGGACCGGGGTGCACGTGGAGGAACCTCCGGTGGGGCAGCATCCCCGTATCCGGACGATTCTTTGCGCGATCGACGTGCAGCCGTCGGCGGAGGATCTCATTGTGCAGGCGCTGCGCTTGGCCAGCAAGCACACGGCGACGGTGTTTCTCGTCCATTGTGTGCCGGGGCCCGAGGTGGGTCCCGAGCGGTATTTCGACCAGACGTTGGAGCGGGGTCTGATCGCGGCGGCGCGGGGTGAAATCGCCGGCACGCAACAGCGGTTACAGACGTCGCTCGAGGTGTGTGTGGCGGCCGGGAGCGTGTCGCGCGTGATACATCAGGCAGCGGTGCGTCACAGCGCGGACGTGATTGTGGCGGGCCGCGGGCGTCTGCAGCAGCCCTTCGGGCGTCTGCGGACGAACGTTTACTCGATCGTCCGCGACTCCCCGTGCCCGGTAATAAGCTACTAAGCCGATTGGAGGAAAGCTGGGCGTCTGCACCGCGAGGGTGCTACAGCAGGCCGTGCTTCTTCATCTTGTAGCGGAGAGCATCCCGGCCGATGCGCAGCGCGCGGGCGGCTTCCGACTGGTTGCCGCCGGCGCGTTCGAGCGCCTCAGCGATCAGTTGTTTCTCGTGGGAGGCCAAACTCTCCGGCGTCGCGCCTTCCACGAGGGAAGGCTGGCCTCCGGCCGCATCGACA
>JAJYCN010000137.1 GCA_021778335.1 Acidobacteriota bacterium
GTGCGTACGCACCAACACCTGCACGTCCAAAGGCGCCCCTCCATGCTCGTAGAACCAGGCTACGTGCTCCTGCACTAAGCTGATCCGGAGCGTCGCTTTTCCGCCCGGCGCCTTCGCCGCTTCGGGGGGCACGACGGCCCGCACCGTCACCTGCGTCGATTCGCCCGGACCCATCGCCGGCAAAGCCAACCGGGGTCCTTCGATCCGCATCGCCAACCCAGGCGCCAACCACAGATAACTCAGCCGCACCGGAAACCGCCCCACGCTCGCCCACGAGTCCTTGCCATCGTTCTCGACCGTCACCGGTACATCCAGCGTCCGCCCAGCCTCCGCCCTCGCCTCGTGGATCGGACTTCGCAACGACTGGCTGAAGTTCACCAACGCGGCATTCTCTTCGTCGCTGTCCCCCTCAGGCCAGCGAAAGATCAGAATGTCGAAGTTGTCCACACGCCGCTCCGCGCGCGGTTCGCCGAACCGGTTAATCACAAGACCTCGTTGCTCGGGGCCGACCGGCTCGTCAAGAACGACAAAATCCACCCGCGGCGGCCTCCGCCGGTCATAGTAGGACTCGCTGTACCAGGCCGCGTTCGACCACCACAGATAAGGCTGCATGTCTCCGTCCACCGCGTATGCCCGCACGCCCTGCCGCGAAAGCAGCGTGATTAATCGAGCCTCCCAGTATCCCGATAGCCCTTCGCGTATGCCGTACTGAGGGGCCAGATCGTCAAGCACAGCGACCACCGGCGGATGGAACGAAGTGATCTGGGTCGCGGGAACAGTAGTCATCGCCAGGCTTACCGCCGGCGTGGCGACCGCCAAACCGGCGGCCAGCCACGCCACTCTTTCGCGAACGACGCTTCGCAGCCGCATGCCCCACGACCAACTTATTAGCGCAGGGACGACGAACAGAGGCAACAAGAACAGCATGGGCAGATAGTGCAGGGCCCACGCATAGTTATGGAACGCCGTAAGGCCGCTCGTCCCCGTGATCAGCAGCGACGCCAGGCAGAAGACGCCCGAGAGAAAGACCGTTGTCACGAAAACAAAACGCAGCCGGTCCTCTCGCCCAACGCAGGCCGTGCCATGTATTACGAGCCTTCTTACAAACAGCGCGCCTGACACGAGGCAAAACAACACCCATGTCGCCGCTACCATATGCAGGAAATCATGCGCGGCTAAGTTATGAACTGCCCCGGACAAAAACGCATTCGTCGCGGTAAGAAACCCATCAATTGTCCACTCCGACTGCGAGCTGAGCGGCGCCGAGTGGAGGAACGAGCGGCCCGCGAACGCTCCGAGCAACGCGGCCGGGAAGCCAAGCAATGGAGTCGTCCAGCAACATCTCCAAGGGAGAAGGCCAAGAAACGCCGCGCCAAACAGCGTGGCGGCAAATGGGGCCAGCATCTCGTCGACAAACATCAAATTGCTCGCGCCGGCCGCGAGACAAAGCGCGGCGTATCCGAGGTAAACGGCCCGCCGTCCCCGGCCGCGCTCTACCTCATCTCTTACCAGCCACAGGGCAAGCCCAAGCGCGTAGAGCATATTGATCAGGCTCCCGACATGGTTCTGCGGCGCGAACAAGAGAGAGTAATCGGGAAGCCTGACGTTGAGGTGGTGCGCCGAATACAGAGCGATCGCCGACGCAACCCCAAGAGTAAGAACCGCCTGCAGACGGCGTTCCCCGAGTCCCACGGCATTACGGATCACCAACAATGCGCCGATGAGCAAGGCGGCTTGACTGAACCCCGCCAGCAGCGTCGCGGCCACCGGGCTGCGAGTGACCTCCCAGAAAAACGCCGCAAGCAGCAGGTCCGGAACGCAGAAGGGCGCGATAGAAAAATGCCACCCGGAGATCGGGAAGCCATCGCGCAATACATCGACGGCGAAAGCCGTGCCGCCCAGCGTGTCGCCGTTCACCCAGTCGTGTACATCTGGCGCCCTGGCATCCCCCAGCTTAAAAAACAGTACCAGCAGACTCAAAGCCAATCCCGACCATGCCAGAATCTCAGGCCCGGCTTCCCGTAGCCGCCTCCTATTCATCCAGCTTCCTCCACACCGCCATCAGCACGTTGCCCACAATCTCTAAGCTATGCGCGCTCAGCTTGTCCACCGTATCCGTCGGCTGATGCCAATAAGCGTTGCCAGGACCGTAATCGAAGTCGATAATGTCCAGCGCCGCCACGCCCGCGTCGAGAAACGGCGCGTGGTCGTCCTCCACCTCGCCCCCGCTGCTCAGGAAAAACCGCCCATACCCGAGCTCCTGCGCCGTCCGCCAAACCAGCGATCGCAGCGAAGCGTTCGACAGCGTCTCCGACTTGATGTCGAGGTCCTCATCGCCGATCATGTCCACGTTAATCAGCGCCTTCACCCGCGCCAGCGTACCGTCCGCCGCCCACCGCGCCGCCAGATGCCGGCTCCCGTACAGGTTATCTACGCCCGCCCACTCGTGCCGCACCGCCTCCTCGCCGTCGAACCAGACGAAATAGACATCGTCGATCCGGTTCTGGGGCGCCAGCGCGCGCGCCATCTCGAGCAGAAATCCCGTCGACGATCCGCCGTCGTTGGCCCCCACAAAATCCGGAAGCCGCTTCGTGTCGTAGTGGCCCGTGAACACAATCGCGCGCTTCCCATTCCCTGGCAGCTTCGCGATGATGTTCACCATCTGAATCGGTCCCGCCGGAGTCGATGCCGTGAACTTGTCCTCGCTCACATGGCATCCCTCCGCGCGAGCCTCGCGCTCGATGTAAGCCCGCAGCCGCGCCAGCGCGGGCGATCCCGCCGGCCGGGGCCCGTAACTCGTCGCCCGGCTCGCGTAGGCCAGCGCGCGCGCCCCGCTGAATTCCTCCGCGCTCGCAAGCGCCGGAACCATCAACCCAATCGTCAACGCGGCGAACGCCGCTCGCAGGTACATATGTACCCCAGTGTAAAATTTCGCTCGCCGTCCAGCCCATCGAGCCACGGCAGCACAAGCGCAAACGGCGCCACGCACACCATCGCCAGCGGAAACAGAATCCCCCGGAAAAATTTCAATCCGCCCCAAAGCCGCCGCGCCAGCATACGAAAATATCCGCCCACCGGCTCAATTCGCAACCCGCTGAAACCCGCCTCGGTCAACAGATATTCCAAGCCAAACCGCGTATATCGAAAATAGTCATGCGGAGCCTGATGTACTTCCCATTCAAGCGGCGCCGCCAGCACCAGTTTCCCTCCCGGCCGCAGCACCCGCGCCATCTCGCCCAGCGCCGCCTTCGGCTCCCGCAGATGCTCCAGCGTCACCACGTTAATGCAAGCGTCGAAGCACCCGTCCGGAAACGGCAGCCGCTCCAGATCCGCCACAGCATCCAGCCCCGAATAATTCCACGTCCCGTCGCCCACGCCCAGGTCCACGCCCACGTACCGCTTCCCGCCGAACCGTCCCTTATACTGCCCTTCCCCCGCCCCCGCATCCAGCACCCGCGCCCCCGGCGCAAGCCCCGCCGCCAACTCGTCCAGTGCATCCTCAATGGACGCCTCGAAGTGCAGCACCTGCCGCCTAAGTGCTCGCGGTAGCCGCTGCTGAACCTCCGGCATCAGCCGCTCGCCCGTCTTCACCGCTTCCGCGCCTCGATCATGATCGTCGAGCCCGCGCGGCACGTCGCTTCAATCGTCGTAAATGGCAGTGACCCGAGCACAAGCGCAAAGTACATCGCGTCCTTGGCCAGTTTCATCCCCGCTGTCTCGGCTACACCGCGCAACCGCCGCGCCATCGGATCCAGCCCCGGCGCAAGCGATGTCGCCAATCCCGCCGGATTATCCCGAAGCGAGAACTGCTTCCGCGCCACCACCTCAAACCCGGACCGTACCAGTAACTCCTCAATGTCCTTCTTCCGGAAATCGATCAGGTGCCGCGGTATGTCCAGCCCGTTCCAGTTCTCGCCCAACAAAAGAAACTGCCAGCACGCCGCGTTCGGAACCTGCACAACCAGCCGCCCCTCCGGAGCCAGCATGTCCCGCGCCCGTTCCAGATACTCCGCCGGCCGCCGCAAGTGCTCGAGCACATGGAACATCGTCACCGCCGCGCACCGCCCCGGCGCAATCGGCGAAGCTTCCAGCAGCGCGCACACCGCCGGCGCCCCATTCCCCCGCCACGCCACGTCCGCCGCCTGCTCTGAATTGTCCAGCCCGATCGCCTGCCATCCCGCCTCCCGCAGCATCCGCGCAAACAACCCGCCACCGCAACCCACATCCACCACCACGCGCCCGCCGCCCGCCCGCCCAAGCGCCCGCCGCACAAATCGCACATGGTCGCTCAAAACAATCCGCCGGTACCACGCCTCCAGCCGCGCCGCCGCGGACTCGCCCTCCGTCCACCAATACCCCTCCGGATAATACCGGCGCAGTTCCTCCGCCTCGGGCCACGGGTCCAGCCGCATCAGCCCGCACCCCGCGCACTCCACCACGTCGAAACTCTTCGCCGTCGTCCGGTAAAGCCGGTCGCTCCCGCTCAGCAGCTTCCTCGCCGCCGCCTCCCCGCAGATTGGACAGCCCCCCGTCAGTTGGCACTCTCCATCAGTTCCTTCAACCCGATCCGATGCGCCATCAGTAACGCCTTCACTTCCCGCGGCGGCACTCTCCGGATCCGCTCCACTTCCCCTCGCTTGCGAAGCATCTTCGGAAGCATAACAATCGCTTCACACTCCGCCCGCAGCAAGGCCCACGCCGCTCCGAATTTCGCTCCCAATCCCTCAATCCTCCCCGCCTCGCCCTTCCCTCGCGCCGCCGCCCACACCCCCGCGGCCATTCGCGCCGCCGCGTAAACACCGTTCAGCCAAAGCAGGCTCCAGGGAAACAGTTTCACCGCCAGCAGGACCCGGTTCCGTTCGATCAGGCGCAGCCGCACCCCACTCCGTACGCCAAGCGTCGCGCCGCGATGATGCCGCACCACCGCCCGCGGCATATACAGGCACCGCCACCCGGCGATCCTCGCCCGCAACCCCAGTTCGGCATCGTCGGCATACGCGAAAAAGTCCTCGTCGAATCCCCCGATCTCGTCGATCATCTCCCGCCGGTACATCGCCGCGCAACCGTCCGGCCATAGCACTTCTTCCACCTGGTCGAACTGCCCGCGGTCGATCTGCCCCGTCCCCCGCCCGCGATTCTGCCCGTCGGGATAAATTAAGTGACCCACCTTATCGATCCGCGAAGGATCTTCCCACACCAGGATCTTCGACGCCGCCATCCCCACGCGGGCATCGCCTTCGAACGCGCGCAGCAACTCTTCCAGCCACCCCGGCTCCGCCTCCGCGTCATTGTTCAGTAACGCGATGAAGTTGCTCCGTGAAGCGGCAAAGCCCTGGTTGTTCGCCGCGCAGAATCCCCGATTCGTCTCATTCCGGATCACCTGGAGCGCCAGCTTTCCGCAACCGCCGAACTCCGTCTCGGCCATCTCGACCGATCCGTCGCGCGAACCGTTGTCCACCAGCACCACCTCAAACCCTCCCGCAACGGTTTGGCCGGCCAGTGACGCAAGACACGATCGCAACAGTTCCCGCCGGTTCCAGTTCACAACCACGACGGTAATGGCCGGATCCGCAGTACGCTTACTCACAGACTGTTGTATTATAGCGGCTGGTACCCAGGAACTATGCCGTCCCTCGGACAGACACTCAGAGCCGCCCGGATCGATCGAGGCTGGTCGCTGGATGAGGTAAACCGGTCTACTCGAATCAGTCTCAAATACTTAGAGGCGATGGAGTCCGGCGCCCGCGAAGCCTTCCCGGCGGCGTTTTTCTATCGCAGCTTTGTCCTACAGTACGCCCGCGCCCTCGGCTTGGACGAAGCGAAAATCAACGCTACGCTCGATTCCCTGCTCGCCTCCGAAGCGCCCCCCGCCCTTCCCGGCCAGAACCCCCATCCCCCGATGCTCGCTCGCGATCTTGCCCGCATCCAGGGACCTCAACCCCGCTTCTCCGGAAAATTCGCCGCCTCGCTCGTCTCCCTCGGATTTGCCCTCGCCGCCAGTTCCGGCATCTACGCCTGGTGGAACCATCCGCATCGCATTGTGCACGCGGCGCAGTCTCATCCCATATCCCGGCCCTACCCCCAGCCGCCCGCCCCACAACCTGCCCAAGTCGCCGCAACCCACGCGCCCGTCGCCGCCCCTGCGCAGGCCCCGCCCACCGCTGGCGTCAAGGCGCCGGTCACGCTCAATCTCTCCGCCACCGAGCCGACTTGGCTCTCGGTCTTCTCCGACGGCAAACCCGCTTTCCGCGGAGTGCTCCAACCCAACCAGACGAAAGAACTGGTCGCCGAACAAACCTCCCGTCTCGTCGTCGGCAACGCCGGTGGCTTGATTGTCGAATGGAACGGCCGCTCCCTCGGCCCCATCGGCCGCCGCGGACAGGTCCGCGTGGTCAGCTTTACACCAGTTGGCTACCGCTTCGAAGATTCCGCCGCCAGCCCGATCTCCAGCGGCGCAACGGAATAACTTCCGAATCCTTATTGCACGGCCTTCGCCGCCCGCCGCTCCTGTTGCTCCCTCATCAGCAGTTCCGTTCGCCGCCGCGCCTTCACCTCGTCGTCGATCTTCCGCCAGAACTTCCGGAAATAATCCACCGCCGAGATCAGCCCGAACACCATCACCAGCATCAGGAACCCGTTCGCCGCCGGACCCAGCGCCGCAAACTTCACGCTCAGCAGCACCAGCGTCACCGCCAGCACCTGCCCCACCATCTTCGTCTTGCCGAGATCGCTCGCGCGGATCGTATACCCCTCGGCCGCCGCAATGCTCCGCAGCCCGGAAACCGCGAATTCCCTACCGATAATCAGGATCACCACCCACGCCGGCACCCGCTGGATCTGCACCAGCGACACCAGCGCCGCCGACACCAGCAGTTTGTCCGCGATCGGATCGAGCAGCGTCCCCACCGTCGTAATCTGCCCCCACCGCCGCGCTAGATACCCGTCGAGCAGATCCGTCGCCGCGGCCAACAGGAAGATTCCGAGCGCCAGCAGATCGTTGCTCACCAGCAACACGCCGTTGTGCCGGATCCCCGCCCCCTGCTCGACCAGCACCGCGACGAGCAGCGGCACGAAAAAGATCCGAAGCAGCGTAAGTGCGTTCGGAAGATTCATGCGGCCCCAAACAAATTACACCACACCCCGAAAGCCGCCCGGCTCCTCGCCTTTACTTCGCCGCCTCGGCCGGCAGCTCCGGAAACGCCGGGTCGATATCCACCGGAAGATCGCGTAACGATTCGAGCGTGCGCTCGAGGCCCACATCCGGCGCCGCGCCCCCCGCAAGCCGCCTCGCCGCCGCCGCGTAATCGCCCTGCGCCTCGATCGTCAGCAGATCGTGGCACACCTCGCGCACCGCTCCATCCATCCGCGCAAAGTTGACCTCCCACCGCCCGTCCGCCCGATGCACGAACGCTCCCTGCGCCTCCAACGCATGAAATTGCAGCGCCATCCCCCGCGCGTGCGCCTCCTTCAGCCCAAACCGCAGCGTGCGGAACGAAGACGCCAAAAACGTCGTGTACAGGCGCCGCTTGGCCTTCTCCCCACCCGGCAAAATACCCGCATCGTAGAAATAACCGAGCATGAACAACCCCGTGATGTCCGCCTTCGCCTCCTCGATCGCGCTGTACATCTCTTTCAATTCCTTCCGCGGCGTCGTCTCCCGCCCGCGCACGCGAATTTGCCGCGGCCCGATCCCATGGCTCAGCTCATGCGCCAGAATATGCGTGAAAAATGCATCGAACGACAACTCATCCGGCGCCGCCAGCACCCGCCGCGCCAGAGGATCGAGCGTCGCCTCGAACTTAGCCTCCTGAACGTTCTTCAGCATTACCCGCTTGCTGCCCTTTTCCGCCACCACCCGTTCATCGTTCGGCAGATTGTACGCCGCCGTCTTCACGCCATGGTCCGCATCTCCCGACGCGAACACCTCGTTCACCACCCGGATCGGCGCCTGCGCCGCAATCTTCGGATTCCGGTACCGCGCTTCGATCGGCAACCGGTCCTCCACGGCCTGCAGCCGCGACCCCAGCACCTGCAGCCGCGCCGTCTCCGCGTCGTCCCGCAGGTTCACATACGCTTCAAACGACGCCTTGTACCCAAACAGTTCATCGTTATATGTTTCATACGGCCCGATCGTAATATCGATCGGCGCATCGATGTCCATCCACGCCAGATCGCTCTCGTAGTAGTTGTTGTCCAGAAACGCCGCCGCCCGAAGCTCCAGAAACCGCTTCAGCGAAGCATTCAGCGTAAGGTGCGCCGCCTCCCGAAGCAGCCCCGCGCACCGCGCCAGGTCGTCGTGATACGCCGTGCTGTACGGCACCGCCTCCATCCCCGTCTCCTTCCGCCGGATCACCGTGAAGAAACCCGTCGCCTCCGCACGCGCCTCCGGCTTCAGTCTCCGCGTCCAGGCCTCGAACTCGCGCTTCGTCATGTCCTCCGGATAAAAATTCGCGCCCGCCGGCCGGTGCTCGGGCACGCCCGGAAGGAACGCTGTGTAGCCGTCCAACTCCGACCACGGCCCCTTGTTCAACCAGAACGCCCGCAGCCGCGCCTTGCCCAACGCACTGTGATCCTGCTCGAGCGCATCGTACAGCGCCAGGTTCCCGCTCCACATCTGCTCGAGGAAAATCCGGTCCAGCACGCGCGCCGCTTCCACCACTTTCCCCAGCGCCCGCCGGTCTCCCTCGTCAAGCCCCGCGAAACTGGCATGAAGCGTCACCGGCTTCAGCCGCGCGCTCATCCGATCGAGATCGGTTATCCCGGGCGCGGCCAAAAGCGGAAGTATCGTCATCGCAAGAAAGAAAATCGAGGCGGCTCGCATCGCCTCTCATCATAAAGCCCCGCGCCTAGCGCGGCAGTAAGTCGAGCGCGCCCTGAATCTCGGCGTGCGTGTGCCCGTCGCCCGTCCGCGCCGTCACCTCGAGCCCCGCCTCATACACCGCCGCCGCTTCCTCCACAAGCCCAAGCTTCTCCAGCGTCTGCCCGCAGTGAAAGTAAGCCGCCGCATAATCCGGCTTCGCCTCCATCAGCGCGCGATACTCCGCCACCGCCTCCTCGAGCCTCCCTCCGCGTGTCAACTCCTGCGCCAGCGCGTACCGCGCAAAACTCTCTTGCGGGTTCCGCTCTACCATCGCGCGCAGCGCCTCGATGCGGTCTATTGCCATAGCCCTCCATGATACGATGCCGTCGGTGCCCTGCCCCTATTTCCACCCTCTCCGCCGCGCGGACTGGCTCGGCAGCTACCCCCGTCTGCCCCTCGGCGCCGCCTGGGCCGGCGTCTGCCGCGCCCCCGGCGAACCCCTCGAGCCTCAGGGCGCGCTCCTGTTCGAGGTCTGCAACACCGGCTTCGGCCGCTCCCATTGCCCAAGGTTTCCGGCCGAGTCGACACACGACGCCGTACGCTTTCACTTACTCGAAAAAACCACGGACGGCGCCCTCCGCATCCGCTACGTCTTCGAACGCAACTGCTGGCCCGCCGGCTTCGGCGACGCCGAACTGACGCCCGCCGGCGAAACCGTAAGCCTCCCCTCCGAGCCCGCCTCCTGCGGCGGCCAGGACACTCTCAAAGCGCAGTTGCTCGCCTTCGCCGCCGGGCAATCTCACTGAAGCGCTCATGAGCCGCTCGCGCGCCGAAGAGGATGAAAACCGGTTATCCTCGCGATGGCCGCCGGCGCGTTGCCGAGCCGCGACCGCGAGGGAGCGGTCACCTTCAGGTCGCACGCCCGTCTCAACCGCGGACTTTCAACCACCACTCTCGACAGAGCGCGCAGCTACCGCTACGCCTTATACATGTACTTGATATTCGACTTGAAAATCAGCAGATTCGGCTCGTTTTCCCGGTTAAACTTCAGGCAGCCCTTGTCGTACCACTCGATCACGCCGTGCAGCGTCTCCCCGTCCTTCAGCACGATGACCATCGGCGTCTTGGACTGCATCTGCTTCATGTAATAAAAATTTTCCGCGTTGGTCTGGTCCGGGGGCGCGGTCTTCTTCGCTTGAGCGCGTTTGCCGGCCATCTGGTCCTTGAGTTCATTCAACGAGGGACGGATCAACTTGCGATTCACAGATTCCACGGCGTGCTCCATTTATCGAAATACCTGGCGGGGCCCGTCCGGGTCTTTTGCGCGGGCCGCAAGGAATGGTTCAGTCAGGCGATCAGCTAACGACTATTGAATCACAGCGCAATCACCCCGGCAAGGGTTCCATCCGCGCACCCCGCGCGACATCAAACTCGCCGAGCGATCGTTTGATCCCAACCCTCGGTTACCAACCCGTCGGCGCCGGACCACTCTTACCGAGCCACGACCGCAAGGGAGTGATCATGGGCCGCGACACAACGCCTCGCTCAAACAGCCCCGCAATCGCCGGACGATGTATACTGATAAAGGTCCCGCATACGTTTACCCCGCGGTAAATCATGTTCGATACTCTGTCTGACAAGCTGCAGCGCGTCTTCAAAAACCTGCGCGGCGAAGGCAAACTCACGGCCGCCAACATGGAGTCGGCGCTGCGCGAAATCCGCGTCGCCCTCCTCGAGGCCGACGTGCATTTCCGCGTCGTCAAGCAGCTCATCGAAAGCATCCGCGAGAAAGCCATGGGCCAGGAAGTCCTCGACGCTTTCTCCCCCACGCAGCAGGTCGTCAAGATCGTCCGCGACGAGCTCATCAAAATGCTCGGCAGCCACCAGGCGCGCCTGCGCTTTGCCAACGAACCGCCCTCCGCCATGCTCATCGTCGGCCTCCAGGGCTCCGGCAAAACCACCAGCACCGCCAAACTCGCCCGCTGGCTCGAAAAGAACGGCCACAGCCCGCTGCTCGTCTCCGTCGACGTCTACCGCCCCGCCGCCCGCGAGCAGTTGGCCATCATCGCCCGTAGCGTCAAGCTCCCCATCTACACCGGCACGCCGGAAGAAAAAACGCCCCTCGAACTCGTCCGCTCCGCCCGCCGCGAAGCTGTCCAGACCGGCCGCGACGTCCTCCTCGTCGATACCGCCGGCCGCCTCCACATCGACGAAGCCCTCATGGCCGAACTGCGCGAGCTCCGCGATCTGCTCTCGCCCTCCGAAATCCTCTTCGTCGCCGACGCCATGACCGGCCAGGACGCCGTCAAATCCGCCGGCGAGTTCCACAATCAGCTAGGCATCACCGGCATCGTCCTCACCAAAATGGACGGCGATGCCCGCGGCGGCGCCGCCCTCTCCATCCGCTCCGTCACCGGCCAGCCCCTCAAGTTCACCGGCGCCGGCGAAAAACCCGACGCCTTCGAGCCCTTCCATCCGGACCGCACCGCCAACCGCATCCTCGGCATGGGCGACGTGCTCTCCTTCATCGAGAAGGTCGAAGAGAACATCGGCCAGAAAAACGCCGAAGAGATGCAGCGCAAGCTGCTCGATAACGAATTCACCCTCGCCGACTTCCGCGATCAGCTCCGCCAGATCCGCAAGCTCGGGCCGCTCGAAAGCATCCTCGGCATGATGCCCGGCCTCGGCCCCATGAAGGACCTGAAAAACGTCAAGGTCGACGAAAAAGAACTCACTCGCATCGTCGCGATCATCGACTCGATGACCCCGCGCGAGCGCAACAACCACATGATCATTAACGGAGCCCGCCGGCGGCGCATCGCCAAAGGCAGCGGCGCCACCGTGCAGGACGTCAATAGCCTGCTCAAGCAGTACGCGCAAACGCGCAAAATGATGAAGAGTTTTACCGGCGGCGGCTTCCTGGGCAAGCGCCTCGCGAAGTTGAAGCTGCCGATGCTGCAACAATAGAAAGAACGCGTGGACGGGACAAGCCACGCGGCGCCGGACGCCGCGGCCACCCTCCTGCGATAGATTTTAGGAGCCTGAATGTTGATGATCCGTCTGGCGCGATTCGGCGCCAAGAAGAAGCCGACCTACCGCGTGGTAGTGATCGAAAAACAGCGCGCCCGCGACAGCCGTTCGGTCGAAGTCGTGGGGTTCTATAACCCCGTCAGCCAACCGCCCGTGGTCAAGCTCGAGCACGATCGCATCGCCCACTGGATCCAGTGCGGCGCCCAGCCCTCAGACACCGTCGGCCGCCTGATGAGAAAATATCCCGCCGCGGCCGCCGAGCCCGCCGCTTGAGCCATCCCGATCCGAGTCATCCCATGAAGCAGCTTGTCGAAGACATCGCGAAGGCGCTGGTGGACTCTCCCGAAGAGGTCGTCGTGCGCGAAGTGGATGGGGAGCAGGCGACCCTGATCGAATTGCGCGTCGCACCCGCCGACGTCGGCAAGGTCATCGGCAAGCAGGGCCGCACCGCCCGCTCCATCCGCACTCTGTTAAACGCCGTCGGCATGAAGCTCAATCGCCGCTTCACGCTCGAAATCCTCGAGTAACCTTCCCGCCGGCTCCCGCCGCGCCATGAGCACCATCGCCGTTGCCCGTCTGCTCCGCCCGCGTGGCAACAAGGGAGAACTATTGGCAGACTCGCTCGGCGCTCCGCCCGGGCGCTTCTCGCGCCTCCACACCGTCACCGTCAACGGCCGCAGCCTCGAAGTCGAACGCGCCTGGTTCCACGCCGGCCGCCTCGTGCTCAAATTCTCCGGCGTCGATTCCATCACCGAAGCGGAATCCCTCGCCGGAGCCGAAGTCCACGTCCCCATTTCCGATCGCGCCCCGCTCGAAGAAGGCGCCTTCTACCTCGCCGACCTCGTCGGCTGCGACGTCTTCGACCACGCAAGCGGCGGCCGCCTCGCCTCCGTCACCGGCTGGATCGAGTCCGAACCGCCCGCCCCCATCCTGCCCGAAACCCAAACGCCCGAAGGCGCCGAGCTCCTGATCCCCTTCGCCCGCTCCATCTGCACTCACATCGACCCCGCCGCCCGCCGCATCGAAGTCGACCTCCCCGAAGGTCTCCGCGGCCTCAACTCCCCCGCCCACCCATGAAATTCCACTTCCTCACCATCTTCCCCGGCTTCTTCGACGGTCCCTTCCGCCATGGAGTCGTCGCCCGCGCCGCCGAGGCCGGCCTTCTCGAAATCCACACCCACGACCTCCGCAACTGGACCAAGGACCGCCACCGCACCGTCGACGACCGTCCGTTCGGCGGCGGCGAAGGTATGCTCCTCAAACCCGAGCCCATCTTCGAAGCCGTGGAAACCATCTTCCCCTCGCGCAGCCCCGAGAGCCGCGTCATCCTTCTCTCCGCCCAGGGCCGCAAATTCGACCAGGCCGCCGCCCTCCGCCTCCGCGCCTACAACGAACTCCTCCTCGTCTGCGGCCGCTACGAAGGCGTCGACGAACGCGTCGCCGAACACCTCGCCGACGAGGAACTCTCCATCGGCGACTACGTCTTAAGCGGCGGTGAACTCGCCGCGGCCGTCGTCGTCGACGCCGTCGCCCGCCTCCTCGACGGCGTCGTCGGCAACCAGGATTCCGTCCTCTACGAGTCCTTCACCACCCGCCACCTCCTCGACTGCCCCCAATACACCCGCCCCGCCGACTTCCGCGGCTGGAAGGTCCCCGAAACCCTGCTCTCCGGCAACCACGAACAGATTCGCCGCTGGCGCGAGCAGGCCGCCCTGGCCAAGACTACAAAAAACCGCCCGGATTTATTACAATAGAGGTTCACTTCGTTTCCCGCTGAGGCTTCCCCATGCAAACCGCGCTGTTGACCAAGACTGAGAATGCGAATAAGCGCACGGATATCATCGATTTCCGTCCTGGCGACACGATTCGCGTACACGTGAAAATCAAGGAAGGCGAAAAAGAGCGCCTCCAGGCTTTCGAGGGCACCGTCCTCGCCCGCAAAAACCGCGGCTCCATGGGCGAAACCATCACCGTCCGCAAGGTCAGCTTCGGCCAGGGCGTCGAGCGTATCTTCCCCCTCCACGCCCCGGTCATCGACCACATCGACTTTGTTCGCACCGGCCGCGTCCGCCGCGCCAAGCTGTACTACCTGCGCGAGCTCAAGGGCAAAGCCGCCCGTCTCCGCGAGCGCGAGTAAGGCGCGGGCTCCGAACATGCCCGGGCAGGCGCGAAGCCGCTGCCGGAACACCTTCGAACGCCAAGCCGCCCAAGCCGGCTACCAGCGCGTCGCGGGCACGGATGAAGTCGGCCGCGGCTGTCTCTTCGGCCCCGTCTTCGCCGCCGCCGTCATTCTCTCGCCGGACCACCCCATCCAAGGCCTGAACGACAGCAAACAACTCACCCCGGAAACCCGTCTCTCCCTCGCCGCCCGCATTCGCGAACGCTCAGTCGCCTGGTCCATCG
Source organism: Acidobacteriota bacterium (assembly GCA_021778335.1). GTDB lineage: Bacteria > Acidobacteriota > Terriglobia > Bryobacterales > Bryobacteraceae > JAJYKC01. Next base: position 14,234 of record JAJYCN010000137.1, read on the forward strand.
CCGCCATCGATGCCTACGAAATCGACCGCATCAACATTCTCCATGCCTCCCGCCTCGCCATGAAGCGCGCCCTCGAATCCCTCTCGCCCCCCTGCGACTACATCCTCTCCGACGCCGTCTCCATCGATCTTCCCCTCCCCCAA
>JAJYCN010000405.1 GCA_021778335.1 Acidobacteriota bacterium
GAGTTGAACGAGGAATGGGCTTTTTCTTGGCATTGACTGGCGAGTGTCGCCAATGCCAGCCTATCAGATTACGTCACCGAATGGGGCCACATAATACGTCACCGTATTTACGAACGGGAGTACTTAGCCAGGCAAGCCGGGAAAGGACTGAGGCGGGCCGTGCACGCCGGACTTGGCCGGCCAATAGCCCGGATCCGCCAGAGTGTGGTGATCGAGGCAGGTGAGGGGCGCGTCGATGAAGCGGGCGGGCTCGTGCCGATCCGTCGAGGCGCGGCATAACGCGCCACCGGGATGCGGAAACCGCAAGGCAGAACCCATTGGAGAGCGAAGGCTCATGGCAAGACAAGCGAAAGTCGGCCGGCGTGTCCACTCCGGCCGCAAACTAGTGTAGTGTAGCGCAAATAAGGCTAAATAACGTCTGACTGTGCCTTGCGGGCTCTTTCCAGACGCGCCAGAATGTCTTCCCCTTTGGCGCGCCAGCGATACGGGCGCGGATCCCCGTTGCGTTCCGCAAGGTAGTCCATGATCGAGCGGACCAGTTCCCGAACGCTGCTGAAGCTTCCCTCGCGCACGACCTCCCGTGTCAGATCGCCAAAGAATCTCTCCACCAGATTCATCCACGAACTGCCCGCCGGCGTGAAGTGAAGATGGAACCGTTTGTGTTGGCCGATCCATTCCCGCACCCGCTGGTGCTTGTGGGTGCAGTAGTTGTCCAGGATGAGATGGACCTGCAGTGCCTTCGGCGTTTCGCGGTCGATCTGGCGCAAAAAACGCAGCCACTCCACGTGCGTGTGCCGAAGTTCGGTCCGTCCCAGGATCTTGCCCTCCAAGTAGTTCAACGCCGCGAACAGCGTGATGGCGCCGTGCCGCCGGTAATCATGGGTCTGCGTACGGATATGACCGATGCCCAATGGCAGCCCCGGTTGCGTCCGTTCCAAAGCCTGGCACTGGCTCTTTTCATCGCAGCACAGCACCAGCGCTTCGTCCGGCGGGTTTAGGTACAGTCCGATCACGTCCCAGAACTTTTGCTCAAAAGCGGGATCGTGGGAGATCTTGAAAGTGCGCGTCAGGTGCGGCTTCAGATCGTTCTGTTGCCAGATCCGATGGACCGAACGCGGCGAGACACCCACTGTTGCCGCCATGCTCCGCACGCTCCACCGGGTCCGCGGCGCCGGAGGCTGCGTCACTTTGGTGATCACCTGCCGGACCTTCTCGGCGGGCAGAGAGGCCTTCCGGCCACGCCCCGCCCGATCGCTCAGACCCTCCACGCCAGAACGCTCAAACCGCCGCGACCACTTGCTCACCGACGGCAAGCTGATGCCCAACCGCGCGGCAACGTCCGTTTCTTTCATCCCTTGTGCGCGGAGCAAGATGATCTCGGCGCGCGCGTGATCGCGCTTTGATGTGGTCGGGGCGCGCAATCGCCGCTGTAACTCGGCCGCCTCCCCGGCGGAAAGCTCCAGCATCGAGATTGGCCGCGCCATACCTTGAGCGTAGCACGGCGCGTGCGTTATTACAATCTATTTGCGCTACACTACACTAGCGAACGGCGCCGCCGTGCTTGAACGGGAAGAAGACGCCCTAACGCGGCTGGGGATCGGAGCGGCCGAGCTTTTTCATTCGGCGCCGGAACCCGTGGCCGTCATGGAGCCGGATCAGACGATCATCGTCGCGAATTGCGCGGCGGCCGAACTGGCCGGTTTGAGCGTAGAGGAGTGTCCCGCCCTGAAGTTTTTGGCCCTGTTCGAAAGCGAAGCTTGCCGGAAGAACACCTGTTGGGCGGCTCGAAGCATCAGCGCGAAGGAAAGGTACACGGCCGAAGCATCGAAGCTTGTGCGCGGGGAAAGAACGTTCTTTCGGGCCACGGTGGCGCCGACATTCGACGGACACGGGGAGGTCATCGCAGTCGCGGAAACTCTGTATTCGATCGACGCTGAGATGGCTACATCGGAGGAGATTTTCCGTCTGGCGAAAGCAGGCGAGGCGGGCAGGCTGAATGAGCGCGCCGACCTGGACCGGTTCGATGGCCGCTTTCGGGAGCTTCTGGCGGGAGTCAACAGCGTATGGGATGCGGTTACCAGGCCGCTGGACCTGGCCGCCGACTACACCGAACGACTCGCGAAAGGCGATATTCCACCCACGATTACCGAGGAAGCGCGCGGTACCTTCAACAGAATCAAGAACGGCCTGGACGGCTGCACTGCAGCCTTGCGGAGCCCGATCGAGGAAAAGAAGCATATGTCGGAGGAGCACAACAAGGGCGACATCGATGTTGTTATTCCGGCCGGGAAGTTTGAAGGCGTGTACAGGACGGTGGCCGAGGGGGTTAACGACATGGTCGCCGGCCACATTACTGTCAAAAAGAAGGCAATGGTCTGCGTTGCCGAGTTTGGATAAGGCAACTTCCGGACGCAACTGGAAAAGATCCCTGATAAGGAGGCATTACGATTGAAGCGGCCCGCGCAGGAGATACTGGCAAGAGATTCGCGGTCGTGGCCAACGAAGTAAAAGAGCCGGCCAAGGAGACGGCGAAGGCCATCGAGGAGATCGGCGAGACAATCGACGCGATTCAGGGCGACACGCAAGGCGTGGTAAAGGCCATCGAGGAGATAGGAACGATCATCAACCAGATCAACGACATTTCCAACACGATCGCCTCGGCGGTGGAAGAGCAGACGGCGACGACAAACGAAATCGGCCGGAACGTCACCGAAGCCGCCAAGGGGACCAGTGAAATCGCCCGCAACATCACCGGCGTCGCAAAAGCCGCTGAGGACACCACGAGCGGGGCTAACGACACCCTGAAAGCGGCTCAATCCCTGAGCCAGATGGCCGCTCAACTCCAGCAGTTGATGTCGCGCTCCAAAGTCTAGTACTACTGTGTTACAAAGAGAGCATTTCGTGGTAGTATTGTTTCGTGGGCGCAACTTTCGCGCCAGGCCCACAGGAGAAGCGCTTTGCGGCATATGTAGAGGGCCTGGCCA
>JAJYCN010000138.1 GCA_021778335.1 Acidobacteriota bacterium
CGAGTTGAACGAAGCGTTCGCGGCGCAGGCGGTGGCGGTGCTTCGCGAGCTTAGTTTGCCGGACGATGCGGAGCAGGTAAACGCGCAGGGTGGCGCGATTGCGCTCGGGCATCCGCTGGGGGCGAGCGGCGGAAGGCTGGTGACGACGGCGATGTATCAACTGGCGCGGAGCGGCGGGCGGTATGCGCTGTGCACGATGTGCATCGGCGTGGGTCAGGGGATCGCGGCGATTCTGGAGCGGGTGTGAAGCGGGTGCGCACGCAGGCCGGCATCGTGGGCGCCGGTCCGGCGGGCCTGATGCTGGGCCACCTGCTGCATCTTCACGGGATCGATTCGGTGATCCTGGAGCGGCGCAGCGAAGAGTATGTAATTGAGCGCGTGCGCGCCGGCGTGCTGGAACAGGGCACGGTGGACCTGATGCGGGAGAGCGGCGTGGGCGAGCGGCTCGGGCGGGAGGGTTTGCGGCACGCGGGGATTTATCTGAGCTTTGGGGGTGTGCGGCGGCATATTGGGTTCGAGCAGTTGACGGGCGGACGCTCGATTACTGTGTACGGGCAGAACGAGGTGGTGAAGGACCTGATCGCGGCGCGGCGGGCGAGCGGGCGGGTGCTCGAGTTCGAAGCCGAAGCGGTGAGGATTAGCGGCGTTGATTCGCAGCCGCGCGTGGTGTATCGGAAGGATGGGGAAGAGTGCGAGGTTGTGTGTGATTTCGTTGCGGGCTGCGACGGATCGCATGGCGTGTGCCGGCAGGCGATTCCCGAGGAGTGTTTGCGCGTGTATGAGCGCGAGTATCCGTTCGCGTGGCTGGGGATTCTGGCGAAGGCGGCGCCGAGTTCGGGGGAACTGGTGTATTCGCTGCACGAGCGCGGGTTCGCGTTGTTCAGCATGCGGTCGCCGGCGGTGACGCGGTTGTATCTGCAGTGCGCGCCGGACGAGGATATCGAAGATTGGCCGGATGAGAGGCTTTGGGGGGAGCTTACGGCGCGGCTTTCGACGGTTGATGGCTGGCGGCCGAATCGCGGGGACGTGATGCAGAAGGGCATCACTGGAATGCGCAGTTCCGTGGTGGAACCGATGCAGCACGGGCGGCTGTTTCTTGCGGGTGATGCGGCGCATATCGTGCCGCCGACAGGCGCGAAGGGGTTGAACCTGGCGATGGCGGATGTGCGGGTGCTGGCTGGGGCGTTGGAGAATTACTACCGGACCGGGCGGCAGGAACTATTGAACAGTTACTCCGATCGGTGTTTGCGGCGGGTGTGGCAGGCGCAAAGGTTTTCCTGGTGGATGACAACGATGCTGCATCGCGCGCCGGATGGGAATGCTTTCGATTACCGGAGGCAGTTGGCGGAGTTAGAATACGTGACCAGTTCGCGGGCGGCGATGACGGCGCTGGCGGAGAACTACGTGGGTTTGCCGTTGGAGTAAGTGCGGGGAGGAGGAAGTGATGCGGGTGGTGGCGATGCTGGTGATTGGGGCGGCGGCGGCGCAGGCGCCGGTGCGGCCTTGCGAGAGCCTGGCAACGGTCGCGATCGCTGATACGACGATCGAGTCGGCGGCGGTGGAGGCTACGACCGGAGCGACGCCCGCGTTTTGCCGGGTGACGGCGGTGCTGACGCATCCTCCGAGCGGGGACTGTGTGCGGATCTTTGTGGGGCTGCCCTTGAAAGAGTGGAACGGGCGGTTCGAGGGCGTGGGCGGCGGAGGGTTTCTGGGCGGAAGTCCGAAGGGCTTGGTGCGGCCGGTAGCCGAGGGTTACGCGGCGGGGGCGACGGATACGGGCCACGAAGGCGGGCGCGCGAGTTTCGCGCTGGATCCGAACGGCCGGCTGGACTGGATGCTGATCCGCGACAACGCGTATCTGGGCATTCACGATATGACTGTGGTGGCGAAGGCGCTGGTGAATGCGTTTTATGGGAAGCCGCCGCAGCACTCCTACTTCAACGGGTGTTCGACCGGAGGGCGGCAGGGGTTGAGCGAGGCGCAGCGGTATCCGGCGGACTATGACGGGATTTTCTCCGGCGCTCCGACGATTAACTGGACGAAGTTACACGGGGAGCAGATGTGGGGTAACCTGACGATGCTGACCGCGCATGACTTCCTGCCGCGGTGCAAGTTCGAGTGGGCACAGGCGGCGGCAGTGAAGGCTTGCGACGCCAAGGACGGAGTAAGTGACGGGGTGATTGAGGATCCGCTCCGTTGTAAGTATGATCCGGGAGAGCTTGTGGGCACTTCGGCTTCGGGGTGTCCGGCGTTTACTGAAACGGATGCGGACGTGATTCGCAAAATCTGGCAGGGGCCGAGGCGGAGAGACGGTTCGTTCCTATGGTACGGGCTGACGCGCGGGGCCGATTTCATGGGCGTGAGCGGAACGGGCGGCGATCCGGCGGACGGGCGGCCGAATCCGATCACGCTCGATTGGTGGCGGTACTTTCTGAACGAAAATCCGCAGTGGGACTGGAAGACGCTGACGCCGGAGACGTACGAGCAGTATTGGGATCAATCGGTGGAAGAGTTCAGCGCGGTGCTGGCGACGGATGATCCGGACTTGACGGCATTTCGGCAGCGCGGCGGAAAGATCGTGCTATGGCATGGGTTTTCCGACCAACTGATTTACCCCCAGGGGACGATTGATTACTATCGGCGCGTGGAGAAGCAGACAGGCGGAGGAGAGAAGACGCTGGGGTTTGCGCGGCTGTTTTTGGCTCCGGGCGTGGGGCATTGTGGCGGAGGGACGGGCCCACAGCCGACGGGACAGTTTGACGCGGTGGTGGAGTGGGTGGAAGAGGGCGTCGTGCCGGAGAAGATACTGGCGGAAAAGCGGGCGAAAAGCGGCGCGGTGACGCGGAGCCGTCCGCTGTGCGTATATCCGCTGGAGGCGGAATATAAGGGGCCGGGCAGCACAGACGATGCGGCGAATTTCGTCTGTGATGCTGCCCCGGCGGAGCGGTGATTCGGGTGAGTTAGTTGACCGCGTCGAATTCGACGAGGGTGCTATCGTAATCGCCCGTGAGATGAAGATCGATACCATGGTTCATGAGATATGAGCCAGAGTAAGTCTGCTGGGCGTGCATCAGCTTGTTGTCGATGGTCGTGACACGATAGATCGTGTCCTGGCCGAGACCGCGCAATCGTACGGCCGGCGCCGGGCGGAGGTACTGCTGGGAGTGCAGGAACGCGAACACCACCGCCTGCTTGCCGTCCTGCGAGACATATTGGTTCGCGGTGAATTCGCCTTCTCGCGGCGAGAAGAGCCGGTGAAGGCGTCCCAGTTGCACGGTTTCGCGAATCGTCTTGTAATCGGCGATCATTTTCGTCGCCAGCGCAAAATCCTGGTCAGACCACTTGTTCAGGTTCGACCCGACGGCCAGTGCTCCCTGCATGGCGACGAGGAAGCGGTATTTCAGCGGAGTCGACCGGCCGTTCATGTTCGGCACGTCGGTCACCCACGCCATCATGACTTTCGGTGTGTAGAAATAACTGAAACCTTCCTGGATGCGGAGCCTGTCGAAGGCCTCGGTATTGTCAGATGGCCAGACCTCATCGGTGCGGCGCAAGACTTCGAGGTCCACCCTTCCGCCTCCACCCGAACAGGATTCAATTTCGAGACCTGGATGCTTCTGGCGAAGGCGATCCATGATCTCGTAAACATTTCGAACATACTTCACCCAGATCTCGTTCTGGTCGGCTGGCGGGACATCCGGCCACCCGGGTTCGCCGAAATGCCGATTCATGTCCCACTTGACGAACTTGATGTTGTTATCCGAGAGAACTGTATCCACGGCGTGGAACACATACTCTTTGACGTCGTCGCGCGCCATATTGAGAACCAATTGATTCCGTTCCTCACTCCGCGGCCGTCCGGGGAAGTTCATCACCCAGTCGGGATGTTTGCGGTAGAGGTCGCTATTCGGATTCACCATCTCCGGCTCGAACCAGAGTCCGAAGTCCATACCATCCGCATTCACGGTGCGGATCAGCCCGGCGAGTCCGTTCGGGAATTTCTTGGGATTGACAACCCAATCGCCCAACCCGGCGTGATCGGTGTCCCGGGCGCCGAACCATCCGTCGTCCATGACGAAGCGTTCGATCCCGATTTTTGCCGCCTTGGCGGCCAACACGGATTGTCCCGCTTCGTTCACATTGAACTCGGTGGCCTCCCACGAGTTGTAAAGCACGGGGCGCACCTTCGGATGAGCGTGATCGGGCAGGATTTCGGAGATCTCGAATTGATGTAGTTGGCGCGAGGCTCCGCCGAAGCCCTGGCTACTAAATCCGCCATAGTAGGCCGGCGTTTCGAGGCTTTCGCCGGGCTTCAGGGGATAACTGAAATCGAAGTCATTGAACCCTCCCACAACGCGCACCTGCTGGGCCGGCGTCTCCTCCACCACGAGCTTCCAGTTTCCGCTCCAGGCTATTTCGCCGAACCACACGCGGCCTGTTTCTTCGGTGGCCTGCCCGTTCTCGTCGAGCGCGAACCACGGGTAAAGCTGGTGACTGGTATTACCCCGCCGGCTCTCAAGCACGACTTTCCCCTGATGGACGGGCTCCTGGACCAGTTGGTCTTCGGTCGCCCAGGCTCCGGAGGCATAGGTCAGCCGATAGTTTTCATTTCGTGGCAGGTACCAGACGCCCGATTGCGCTCTCAAGCGTAACCACCTGCTTGGTTCCGTTCTCGATTCGGGCAAATTTGCGGAGTATATCTTCTTGCGGATAGGCCCGGTAGAGCAGCGTGACGACGATGTTGTCGTGGATGTCCTTCGCCCGAAGCTGCAGGTTCGTGCCATCAATTTTGTAATCCAGGTAGTGCAGCACGAGGTCGCGGTCACCGTCGGCCCGGGTGAGCTTCAAGCATGGCTCGGCGTAGAAGACACCTCTCCATCCTGGGTATTCGCCGTTTGTGCTGGTTTCGCTCGAATCGAAAGAAGCGCGGCCGGGGCTGGAGTGCGGCGTACCAAGATCCTCCGGACGCGTCAGCTTCGCACCCCAATACAGCTCCTGCAGCTCCCCCCGCTCGTTCACGCCGACGGCAAAAGATGTGTTCTCGGTATCGATCACCCAGGTTTTTTGCGACGCCAGATAGCGAATGCCATTGGCGGCCGTCATGGGAGTGGCGGCGCAGGCGAGCAAGCAGACGAGAGAGGCGGACAAAGAGGGTCGCATATTCAATCGGAGTTTCCTCACAGCAGAGTATATCGGCGATTGAAGTTCGGCGCAGCAAAGGAATGAGGCCGCGGTATGAGTCTTGATCGAATGGATTGATCGACGGCGGCTGAATCCTGGTTCCTTACACCCGGGCCGTTCAGATTCGGAAGCCGAATTCGGCAAAATCTTCGCAATCCGCAGCATGCACCGCTTCAGGTGGCGCAAGGCTGCGCGGAACCAGACCAGGGGGAATTATTGCGCATATCAGTCCCACAACAATGCGCCAAATGCCACAGCGACTCGGATTCCACGCACGCCTGCCGGCGGTAGGAACGGGTGGACCGGGTCAAACTTTACAAGGTGGGCGAGCACGGCAAGGGGCGGATAGCGAGGCTGAGCGGCCAAGACACCCGCTTCTTCATCCAGGAATTCGGGGAGCCCCGTGGAGGAGTCCACGTCTCAGAATGAGGAGGGACTCCACGTTACGGGAGCCGGGCTGAGCCACTCGGAAGCCGTTATAACGGAGGGCGATCAGCGGGGGGAAGATGGGTCGGGCTCGGGCATGAGGGTGGGTGGCGGCGGCACGAACGCCTGAAGGAGACGCCCGAGTATGGACTCCTTTGGGTCACAGATGCGCAAACGCACCGACGGCGGCATGAGAATTGCTCACAGAGCATTGTGTGTAGCCGATGGAGTACGAAAGAGGCAGAGGAAGCGGCGTGCTGCGCTGGCCGGATGCATTCTTATGTCAATGATGGTACTGGCGGTCCGGCTGGTGATTCGGTGAACGGCAACGAACGGCCCTGGTCGTTTCGAGCCCCAAAAATGATATGAATGGAAGAAGAGGAGAATAAAATGAGAGCATTCGCAATATTTCTTGCATTATGCGGACTTGGATTCGCCGGGGCGCCGGAAGGGAAAGCAGTGTTCCAAGCCCGATGCCAGCCCTGCCACGGCGCCAACGGTGAAGGGAAGGAAGCGATCGCGAAGATGTTCAAGGTCGAGATGCATCCCCTGGCCTCCAAGGAGGTTCAGTCGAAGTCCGACGCGGAGTTGAAGAAGGTCATCACCGCCGGAACCGGAAAGATGAAGCCTGTGAGCGGACTGTCCGGCGAGCAGGTCGACGATGTCGTCGCGTTCGTGCGGACACTCAAATAATATCCGCGCCCTGCCGGTCACATAATCTCTTGCTGGACCGGAACGGCGCCGCTGTTCCGGTCCAACGGAGCCTCAGGTTGTTCGATGAGCGCGACCGGCCGATTCACTTTCTCGAAGCCGCTTCCGTCATTTAGGAACGCTTATCTCCGAGTGTCTCGCCACTTTCGCTTCGTCGGTTCCGGATGACGGTTTGGCGGCATTGTTTGCTTCACTGAACTCGGCCGAGCACCGTGCGATAGAACGCTCCGAAGGCGCCGGCTGTGCCTCGCGGAATACTCGCACCGCGATTCCACTTCGCGCCACGCGCCTTGCGCCCCTACTCGCCACAAGCCCCGATGCCGGGATCGAGGACCCGACAATGCGAGGCTTCCCGACGTGTTGCGCAGGGATAGTCGCACCATCCGTGTCGATTTCCAAGACGGCGTGGGGCTTCCCGGAGGGGACTTTCAAGACGGAAAGGGAGAGAATTCAGACCGCACAACGCCCGCCCTCTTGACGGGCCTCGCCCGCTTAAGGCGACACGCCAGACTCGGGCTCCCTAAGGTGACTACCGTACATTTTTGGATTTCCGGCTCGCATAACTTGACCGAAAATGGGAAAAATCGGCGTCTGCGTGTCGACGACACCGCCGGAGCGTCTCAGATATGCAGTACCCTTGGTACATATAGGCTGGTGATCTGCTGACTCCTGGCCGCTGTTGGACTGTAGTCACTTCTTTTATTCTAACTACTTACAAGCGATGCCCGCGCTTTCGCAAAGACTTACCGGATTGTTTATTCACTACATTGACATGGGTTACTAGTACTGGTACGGTGGCCAGGACGTGCCGAAAAGTAATCAGGCATTTTCAGGATCAGAAGTACGGCACGTCGAGGAGAAACAGAATTGCTTGTAAACAGCCCACACCACCGTTCGTGGAAATCGATCGCGAAGTTTCTCGCGATCGGTCCTTTAGCTCTTGCGACGCTGCCGGCAGTTGCTCAGACCGGTCCCACGGTCTGGGTCGTCCCCAGCCTTACCCGCGTGGGACAAACGGATGCACCTGGCACAACCACAGAGGGCCAGTTAGAGGCCGCCAAAGGCGAGTATGAGTCCTTCCAGATCATCGTCCAAGCACCCTCCGGCGGTCTGAGTAACGTCAATGTTACGATGTCCGACCTCACCGGGCCGGGCGGCGCGGTCATTCCGAAGAACAGCTTTAGCCTGTTCCGCGAGTATTATGTAAACGTCAACGTCAACAGCCCGGCTTGGTCTGGGTCGTCCAACATGCCAGGGCCGACTGGCTGGTATCCGGACGGACTGATTCCGTTCATCGATCCCGCCACGGGGCTTCCTCCGTCCGGTGGTAGTATTCCAGCGGCGCCGTTCAATGTGAGCGCGGGTCAGAACCAGCCGGTGTGGGTGGATCTGCAGATTCCACGAGGCGCCACGGCCGGCCAATACAGCGGAACCTATACCGTGACAAGCGGTCAGGGGAGCTTTAATGGGACCGTTGCGGTAACGGTTTGGAACTTTTCTCTTCCGGTGAACCCGTCGCTTCATTCGTCCTTCCAGTATTGGAGCGCGGGTTCTCTGGGGGCGAATGAAGAACTGCTTCGCAACCGGATCGAGCCGCTCTCGGTACCTGCATCCACGGAGACCACTCTAATGCCCGACGGACTGCACGATGACAATCTTGGCTACTGGAGTGGAGCGAACATCAGCAACTGCACGATGTCATCGCCGCCTTCCGTGAGCCAAATTCAGTCCACGGCGTCCGCGCAAGTTAGCGGCATCGGGCTCTACGATTACTCGGCGGATGAAGTCGGCGCTTGCACTAATCTCTACACGTCGATACAGCAGTGGGGTTACAATCTACACCAGGCAGGTGTGAACCAGTTGATCACGATCGCTCCTGTTACGGCTCTGTTCAGCGATGGTTCTGGCACCGGTCGGTCGGCGGTTGACATTTGGGTTGTGCTCCCAGATATGTATGACGCTGACGTTCCCAACATTCAGACTGCCCTGGCGAAGGGAGATCAGGTCTGGTCGTACAATGCGCTGGTACAGGATTCGTATTCGCCCAAGTGGGAAATTGACTTTGCGCCTATCGACTTTCGCATTCAACCCGGTTTTATCAGCCAAAGCCTCGGGTTAAACGGACTGCTTTATTGGAGAATCGACCTGTGGAGCAGCGACCCGTGGAACAACGTTTATGGATACGGCAACTACCCCGGCGAAGGAATGTTTGTTTATCCCGGTTCGACGGTTGGGGTTCAAGGAGTGGCACCGTCGATGCGGCTCAAGTGGCTGCGGGATGGCGTTGACGACTATGACTACGTCCAGCTCATGAAAGCGGCTGGCCAAGGCGCCACGGCGATGCAGATTGCCAATAGCGTCGGCCTGAACTGGAGCACCTGGACACAGGATCCGAATGCACTCTACTCGGCTCGCCATCAGTTGGGGGTTGCACTGGACGCCCTCAACGGCGGATCCTCGACAACTCCGCCGCCACTTCCGTCGGCCCCGACGAACCCGTCGCCGGCCAATGCCGCCACGGGTGTATCGTCCTCGCCCAACCTAACCTGGACTGGCGATTCCTACACGACATCTTACGATGTACGTCTGGGCACATCTCCCACGCCGCCCCTGGTCTCCTCCGTAACGACTCCGTCCTATACTCCGTCGTCGCTGGCGGCGGGAACCACATACTACTGGCAGGTAGTAGCAAAGAACTCGAGCGGCTCAACCAGTTCCACGATCTGGAGCTTCACGACCCAGATTGGGGCGCCGTCGGCACCGACCAACCTCACCCCAACCAACGGCGCTACGGGTGTTTCCCTTACGCCGGCGCTGAGTTGGACGGGCGCAACAAACGCCACATCCTATAGCGTGTCCTTTGGGACGTCATCCAATCCGCCGCAGGTTGCGACAACGACTTCGACAAGTTATTCTCCGGGCACCCTGTCAGCAGGGACAACGTATTATTGGCAGATCGTCGCCAACGACGGCACCGGGAGTACACCATCCGCCGTCCAGTCCTTTGTGACCTCTACCACCACGACGGTATCCGGCTCGGGGGCTGTCGTTCCCTCGTCGGGATCGGGTATGAACCAGACATTCCAGTTCACATTCACTGACCCGAATGGACGTTGGGATATCGCCGGCGGAACGGTAATTATCAGTTCACCGATTCAGTGGGCCAACTCGTGCTGGATCTACTACTCTCGCACTTCGAATCAGATCACGATGGCGAGCGATGACAAATCGGTCTGGTATTCGGCCACGCCGGGTTCCGCGACGATTCTTCAGAACAGCCAGTGCGCGGTCGACGTGAGTGGGGTGTCCGTGTCGGCCAAGTGGAAGAGCCTTACGGTTACCGTCCCGCTAATCTTCAATTCCTCGTACGCCGGACTGAAGACGATCTTCATGGCGACGAACAGCAAATCCAGTGGACAGCCGCAACCGAGTGCCCAGGGCACTTGGTATATTCCGTAGACCTCTGGATGTTGACGCGAAGAGGGCAGGCGGACAGATTCGCCTGTTCTCTCCGTTTTAGCAGGTTCTGCGTTTCGGCCTGCTTATTGGCCGAGCCACGCGCTAGTGGGATTCATCGGAGCGTAGAGGTGAGCCAGTTCCTCCGGATCGTGAAAGCGGCTGACCGCCTTTGTGGTCATCGCGACATTGCTGTAAACATGGTCGCGATAGTGCAAGTATTTTCCGTTGTGCAGCGCATTCGCCATCTCCGCTACCCCCTCCGGAATGAGTGTCATGGCATGGAATCCGAGCTCGGACTCGATCTTGCGGAATGATACGGCGTAATTCCGGCGGTCCTTCGGATTGTCGCTCACCGAAATACGTACATCGCGATAGCGCCGGCAGACACTCTGAACGTTTTCCGCCAATTGTTTGATGGTCATGTTCAGGCGCTTGTCGCCGACGTTAAAAATCTGTCCTCGAATTGTTGCTGGATCGCTGAACAGCACCTTGCAGATCGCCCGCGCGAGATCACGTACATGGACAAAGGGCCGCCATTGATCGGGCCCCGTAACCGTGATGAGACCGTCGGTCATCGCCTGGGCGGTAAACAAGTTTCCAACGAGGTCGAAGCGCGGGCGGCGCGAATGGCCAAACACGGTAGCAAACCGCAGAATTGTAACGAAAAAATCGTCCTGTTGTGAGGCGAGCAATCCACGTTCACTGTCGATTTTAGTCTGCGCATACAACGATACGGGGTGCAATTCGTCCGTCTCACAAACCTCCTTGTCGCTGACTCCGTACACCGAGCAACTCGAGGCGAACACGAAGCGCTCGACGCCCGATGAGTGGGCAACTTCGGCAGCCATACGGGTCGCGATGATGTTTGCGTGCCGGGTAAATTCGGCGTCAATGGCGCAGGCGGGATCACCCACAAGTCCGGCGAGATGGACGACGGCTGCGGCGCCGTTCATCGCTTGCGTAAGTTTCGCAATCTCCGTGGCGTCGCCTTCTATCAACTCGCAGTCTCGGTCACTCAGGAATTCTTGCATCGGCCCGCGCCCATACATCAACCGGTCCAGAATCCGTACCGGTTGGCCGCTCTGAAGGAGTTGCGCCACCACATGCGATCCGATATATCCGGCTCCCCCGATCACCAGTACCGGTCCGTGACGGTTCACCGCGATTGAGACGAGATGTTTATGGCGGCTATAAGGCAGCCAGAGAAGAAGGCGGGCCAGCGCTGCAGGAGGAAAGACCAGGATTCCCCACAGCACTACGTGCGGCAACGGCCCACCGATCAGCAGATCGGTAGTCGCAGCTAATACGACCGAACCGAGGATCGCCACACTTTTGAACTTCGGGCGCGATGTCCGGAGTCTCGAGTAAACGCCTAGAGCACCATTAAAACCGACGAACAGAAGTGGCATTGCAACGATCATCCAGACCCACCGCGGGCTTTCCGCAAGGAAATGCCGGCCGTAGGCAGCGGCCACGGTAACGCCAACGAGCCCTACAGAAACGTCATAAAGTACTCGCGCCTGGATGGGTCCAAGCGGTTGTCTCTCCATCAACTGCGATAACTTCACGCGCAAGCCCACTACGACTCTTTGCAGCATTGCTTAAGGTCCTCCTTTGTGCGACTAATAGGACAAGAAAAAAGCGAGCAGAACTCTCAGGGACCATCAACCCACGGACGTCATGACGAAGATGTGCGCCGGTCCCGGATTTGTGTCAGGAGATGCTGGACAGTCCGGTACGTTCCGTCCTGTCGCCAGCATGGGACTGATTCGTCGTGCTTCGACAGATTCGCAAACTCGAATTAAACGCGTCCGCCACACGATCAATGTCTTCAAACGTCAGCGACGCATAGTTGGGCAGGGTAAGAAGACGCGCGGCAAGTGATTCCGATATGGGGCACCCACCATGGTAGCCGTAGCGCCGGCAATGTTCGACGATATTGAAGAAGATCTTCGACGTGTCGACGTGCCGGGACCACATGGCGCCCGCCATTGCTTCACGCTCCCGCGCACTGCGAAGCACGACTGGGAACATATGGTAGTTGTATCGAGCCCCCGGCCGTTCGTGAGGAAGAACGATATCGGGAATCTGTGCCAGCCCAGCCAGCAGTCGCAAGCTGTTGGCACGTTGTCTGGCGACCCTTTGTGGGAATCTGAGCGCCTGACGCCGGGCGACGGCTGCATGCGTAGGTTGAATTTTCTTGTCATTGAGCGGCGGTTCGAGCAGGGCGTATTGTTCCGCCCATCGGCGCAGGGGCTTGCCCAGAAAGGGATACAAGAGACGCGTGAACACCACGGCCTTCGCCGCCAACATCACGATATTTCTGATCGCCTCAATCCGCGAGGGTTCCTGGAACGGCATCCTAAGGCGCTCAAATGTCCGGGCCATCGATCCATCGTTGATGACCGCGAGGCCACCACCGCCTGCCGGCCAGTATTTCGTAGACGCAAAGCTATAGAAACTGGCGCAGCCTGTTTCGCCGGCAAGCCGCCCGTTTAGTGAACTAAGGGGTGCATGCGCGGTGTCCTCAATGATCGGCACACCCCTGGCCGCAGTTACAAGCGACGGCACATCCGCCATTTGTCCAAATAAGTGCACAATGACGATCGCGGAAAACTTCCCGCGCGCCGCCTCGAGTCGCTCTGGGTCCATGGTCAGATAGCGTTCCTCTACATCGATGAACACCGGCCTGTATCCAGCCGCGGCGATCGCGGTGATAACGGAAAGGTCTGTGAACAGTGGGACGGCCACACCGGCACCGGGATTCAATCCCAGCGAGTTCAATAGAAGACGGAGCGCCTGACGACCGCTGTTTGTCCAAAACTTCTCACCTTTGCCCAAGAAACCAAGTGTATCTGGGAGGGGGGGGGCGGACAATAACGCCCTCCAGGCCGACAGACAGTCGCCAGCGTTGTATGGAAGCGCAAAGCGAGGAATAGCGGAAAAAAGTGGTGTCGTCACTGTTGTTCTGGCGCTCCGGGAGCGCGAGGCCGTGAGAGGCTCGCACCCTTCAGTACGGTGTCGATCGTCTCCAGTGTCTGGAGGTTCGGCCGGATACGGCGCAGCAAGTGGACAACCGCGCGCGCACCGGCGCTATTCATGATCCGGTCTAGTGCGGGGTGGAGTTGAATCGCCGACCGATGAGGAATGACTTGGTATCCAAACCGGAGTTTGTACTCATGCAGACCCTGGCCCGAAACCAGCGAGATACATCCGTAGCAAACTGCCTTGATAGATTGATCCTCGACAGCCGCCGAGGATACACAGTAGGTAAGCGCATGATTGGGGTAGAGCGCAAGGTCTTCCTGCCTCGACATCTGGTGCAGGATGTGAAGCCAACCATTTTCCCGGCAGGTAATTATATATGCGGAGAGCCGTTTCCCTGCGAAGGCGGCGGGCACAGAGACTTCGGGACAGGCGAACGCCGCTTCCACCAGCCTCCGCCAGGAGCGCTCATGACCGAATTCGGGGTCGAACCGGCCCTGGCGCGCCATCGTGCTCCGGTTGAGGTCAAGGCCCTGTTCTAGTAACTCCTTCATTTCCGCCGGCCTGACCTCCAGAGACTTCAGACCTTGCCGCACACGTGGTCTGTGTTTGATGTGAATAGTTTCAACGGAATACGGCCCACGCCTGAGCAGGTAAAGTCCACTTGGCAAGCCGTTCCAATGCAACGAAGAGAATCGGGCGCCGCGGGCCCCGGCGGAACAGATCATCTCGCGAAGTTCCGCGGGATGCGGGTCGAGCATGGCATCATACGGCAGATTCATCAAGAATCCACCCGGCACGCTATACCACTGTGCTCCGCAGCCATCCAGGATTCGCCGGCCACGCAACTCGAGAAAGCGTGCAAGAACGCTCCGACCCGGCGTCGGCGAATTAAGTGTGGTCAAGCTGTTGGGAAGCAAGTTGGTCATCGCCTAGCTCCGGCCGGCAGGACTCAACTTTTGCCCACACTCAGCCGGCGACGATAGGGCAACGGAGGTGGAGCGCTTATTCCTCTGGACGACGTCCTTGACTGAGGAACACACCAGAAGCGCCTGATCCAACGTCATGGCCGGGTACAGTGGAAGCGACAGAATACGCGGATACAGCCCAAGAGCTTTGGGACAGGAATAGCTGGCCAGCTTCGTCTGTGTCGCATAATAGGGGTGCAGTGGGATCGGGATGAAATGCACGCTGGTGCAGATGCCCCTCCGGCGGAGTTCGTCGATGAACTGCGCCCGGTCGATCGACAGCTTGTCGAGATTGAGCCGAAGAATATAGAGATGCCACGCGTGGCGGCATCTATGGTCGTTCGGGGGGACCTCAAGTTCCGCCATATCCACAAAAGCCTGTGTGTAGACATTGGCATACGTGGTGCGCAGGCCGATCATCCGCTCTAGTTTCCGAAGCTGCTGAATGCCGATAGCGGACTGGATGTCGGTCAAGTTGTACTTAAAACCCGGTTCTCTTACCTCGTAATACCAGTTCCCTTTCGAACTGTATCGGTTCCACGCCGAGCGATCGATGCCGTGCAGGGAGAGCATCTGGATTCTGTCCGCAAGATTC
>JAJYCN010000139.1 GCA_021778335.1 Acidobacteriota bacterium
TCGACATGGATTTGTGGTTCCTTTCGGGCTCAGATTTTGGAGGCGGACGCGGGGCCAGCCTCGATTTGAGATTTAGCAGGGGGTGGGTGCGGGGACGGAGGCGCGATGGCGGGAAGTGATTGAGGGGGTGGGAGAAATAAGTTTGGGGATTTGGGGACCGGGTGCGGAAGGGTTTAAGATTTTTTGTGTAAACGTTCTTCCGCAATACTGAAGGGAGAACGTATGGACGAAATCAAGCCCGGTCTCGTAGACGAACTGCTGAAGGGGTACGAGAAGCCGGAAGACATCATTGGCGAAAATGGGCTGCTGAAGCGCCTGACGAAGGCGCTGCTGGAGCGAGCGTTGAACGCCGAGCTGACCCATCATTTGGGGTACGTGAAACACGATCCCGCCGGGCACAACAGCGGGAACTCGCGCAATGGAGTTACGAGTAAAACGGTCAAGGGCGAGTTTGGGGAGATCGTGGTGGATACGCCGCGAGACCGCAACGGCAGCTTCGAGCCACGGATTCTAGGCAAGCATCAGACGCGCTTCGACGGTTTCGATGACAAGATTCTGTCGCTGTACGCGCGCGGGATGACGACGCGGGAGATCCAGGGGCACCTGCAGGAGATGTACGGTGTGGAGGTGAGTCCGGCACTGATCTCCGATATCACCGATGGGGTGTTGGATGAGGTCAAGGCCTGGCAGAACCGGCCGCTGGAAGCGATCTACGGAGTGGTCTACCTGGACGCGCTTTACGTGAAGATGCGGCACGAGGGGCGGGTGGAAAACCGCGCGGTGTACGTCGCGATCGGGGTCGACCTGGAAGGGCAGAAGGAAGTGCTGGGATTATGGACGAGCGGCAACGAAGGCGCCAAGTTCTGGCTGGGAGTGTTGAGCGAACTGAGGAACCGCGGGTTGAAAGACATTCTGATTGTTTGCGTGGACGGTTTGAAGGGCTTCCCGCAAGCGATCGAGGCGGTATATCCGGAAGCGCGGGTCCAGTTGTGCATCGTGCACATGGTGCGTGCCAGCCTGAATTACGTGAACTGGAAGGAACGCAAGTTCGTGGCCGCGGATCTGAAGGCGGTCTATCGAGCCGCCACCGAACGCCAGGCGGCCAAGGAACTCGACGAGTTCATCGGCAAGTGGGGCGGCAAGTATCAGGCGATTGGCAAACTTTGGAAGGACAACTGGGATCGTGTAACGCCTTTTTTCGATTTTCCTCCGGAGGTGCGCAAGATGATCTACACCACCAATGCGGTGGAATCGTTGCACATGAGCTTGCGGAAAATCATCAAAACGCGCGGCTCGTTTCCGAGCGAAGAAGCGGCCCTGAAGCTGCTCTACCTGGCGCTGCGGAACGCCAGCGCGAAATGGGAAACCGTCCAGCACTGGAAGCAGGCGCTGAACCAATTTGAAATGCTGTGGGGCGACCGCATCCGAGCGGCCACGGGGAGAGCCTGATCGCCGCCCAGGCCTACGCCTGGCGCCAGCGGCTAAAAACCAGAGGAAAGGAGCTTTTTTGAATCGGGGGCCCTGCCCCCGAACCCCCGAGATTTTACGCTTTGACGCCAGGATTCGCTGAGCGCCGGGACGAGCTGCGCTCGGTCCCGGCGAATCCCGGCCGCCGAGCCGGCGCTCAGGTTGCGTCTCCGCAGAGCCCTACCCTCCGCTCGGGTGCAACCAGTATAGCCGGTTCGAAACATCAACCCGCGAGAATGTTTACACAAAATGCTTGACACCGCCGGGTGCGGAAGGCCGCTTCAGGCTGGTCGCCCGAACGTTCGCCTCGCTCCGCGCTCCTGGTTGCGCCAGCGCCTGACCACCTCGGCGACGTCGATGTCTTGTGGCCCGTTCGTCCATTTATCGAGAAAGTCGACGTCGTCGCTCTGTGGTTTTCTTGTGGGTGGGTCGATTAGCACCCTCGCCGGCAGGGCCGCCGCTTCGCCCAGGACCAGAGCCTCTCCACGACGCAGCCCAGCGAGGATGCCGACGAGGTCGCGCTCGGCTTCGGGGACGAGCTTGCGGATGTAGTTTTGGTCGTCAGGATTGGTCATACGGAGGCAGATGAACGTTCCGCACTGCGAGAGCACCGTCTCCGATAGCTCATGTGGCCGTTGGCTGACGACCATGAGGCCGATGCCGTATTTCCGCCCCTCTTTGGCAATCCGCTCCATGGATTTTCGCGCCCCTTCAAACAACGTGTCGTCGTCGCGGCGGATGTAGCCATGCGCTTCTTCGCCCACGAGAAGTATTGGGAATTCGCGGTAGTCGGGGTTCCAGTAATTGAATTCGAACACGAGGCGTCCGATCTGGGCGGTCACGGTTGGGCGCACGTCGAAGGGCACTGGGCTCAGGTCGATCACGGTGATGCGCCGGCCGCCGTCGGAGAGCCCGACAAAGTCCCGGAGCAGGCCTTCCAGGGACTGAGAGTTGTTTCGGGTTTGTGGCTTAAGCAGGAAGTCGTATCGGATGTCATTGAGCCGGCTGTCGAGCCGCATTAGAAAGCGGTCGAAGTTCCCGAACAGGGGGCCTTGCTTGTCGCGATTACTTGAGCCGGGGACCATTTCGCGGTTCTTGGTATCGACTGCCGTCCTCAGCTCGTCCAAAGAGAAGTGAATGGGCGTGTCGACCGTCGTTCTGGATATGCCCAGTTGTTGGCCTTCGCTTTGCTTAAGTGCGTTAACGGTGTCGCGGAAAAATGCGATTTGGTTATGGGCAGTGGCTTCCGACCTGTCGATCAGCAGGTCGCACAGTTCAGCGAAGGTCATGAGCCAGTAGGGGATTTCGAGTTCGTTCGCCGGGATGCAGCGGCCTTCCTCCCGAGTGAATGCCTGTCCATACTCGCCGTGCAGGTCAAGGAGTATGATATGTGCCCGAGTCATGATTTGGAGGGCGCGCTGCAGGAGCGAGGCGACGGTCCAGGATTTTCCAGATCCTGTCTGCCCGAGGATTGCACAATGCCTGCCGAATAGTGCGATGGGTCGAGGTAGGCCCGCGTTTCGCCGTTCGTCGACAGGGCACCGACGTCGAATCGGGTGTGTTCGAACTTTTTGAACATCGACGAGACATCGGACCGGCCAAGGGCATGTACTGTAGCGCCGGTAGTCGGGTACGAGGATACTCCGCGTTCGAAATCGCCGTTCTGGGTCAGAGTGCCCACTGGAACGATTTCCAGGGTTCGGATGGCCAGGGGCTCGCGGATCTCATTGGACGAGGCTTGGCTGGTTGATGCTAGAACCTGCTCGCGCTCTTTCATGCGGGAGACCATCCCAATGACAGATAGCGAGCCCTGCTTAATCTTCACGTATGAGCCGAGTCGTCCGACGACGACGTCTTCGTCGCCTATCGTGACGGCCGGGCACGATCCCTCTTCGCAGTTAAGCAGATCGACGAGGAACAAGTCGCCACTTACGTCTATCACGTGTCCGATCAGTGTTGGATCCTCAGGCATGATAGGCGATCTCCTCTGCGAGCCACTCGAAGCTCCAGGCTTTGGGTATTGGGTCTACCTCATTGTTTAGAATCGTCGACCGGGTTTCAGTTACAACTATGGCGCGGTTGGACCTCGCCCACTCCGCGTAGACACGGTCGTCTAGCGATTTTGACAGAATGACGAGGGTGAAGTTATGGCGGTTAAGGGCTGCTCTTAGGATGGCATTTACGTGTTCGTCGCGGAACCCATAGCCGACGCAGATCAGGCGGTTCAGTAGCCTTGGGCCATCGTTAGCAAGAAGGCCACGGAATTCCGACCAGAGGTTTGAATATGGAGGTGTCGCCGTATCCTGATGCTTGCGCCTCTGTGGGGGAATCAGCAGCCGTCTGCAGCCCACCGGAAGTTCTAGCGCCGGGTCCCTGCGCTCGATGCGGCCGTCTAGTTGGTACCATCCTAGCGACCCGTGTAGCTTTATGAGGTCGATGATCCCGTGGAGAAGCTCCGTCACGGGTTTTCCTCTGCGGGTGCTGGGCATTCCAACGCGGTAGTTGAACGATGCCGGCTTGAAGGCTGCTTTGTATACTCCGATGAATCCATCAAACACCAGGCACTCCTCTAGGGCCCCGGCAAGTTCGACCAGCGGGTCGTAGTTGAGGGTCAGAACCGGTACGCGGCAGTCCCGCCTTTTGGCGAGTCCTCGGACAAATCGGCGGTGGGTATCTAGTGGCGGGTTTCTTGCTCCGAGGACTTTGGCGACGGCATCCCCAATTCGCTCGCGGAGCGGGAACGGCCTACTTGGGTCTTTGTCCAACGCGTCGAGTGCGTCTTCGAGGCCCGCCCCGGATCTGTTCATGGCCTTCGAGATCCTTGTGGCATCCTTCGGGTCAATCCGGCTCTGTAATTCCGTCCAAAGGCCGTTGGCTAGCGGATAGCCGTTCCCTCCGAGGTATGAGGAGCCGGCTCCGAGAAGGAAACCCGCCTTTTTCCCGTGTATTTGTGACCTTAGTGTCTTTAGTGGGTCAATTCTCGGATGAGCCAACTGGTCTCCAGTGCGTGGGATGGTTGATCTCTCTCTAATAGAGTCTACTCGTACGCGGCAGCCCTCGAACTAGCGCCCGGTTCGGGTGGGTGGAAATGCGCGTCCACCCGCAAGGATCATCTCGGTGATGGCTGGTCGCGCCGTTGGTGGCCTTCGCGATTTCGGCGGAGGTTTTCTGGGGGTAGGGGTTCGTCAATTGCTGATCGGGTTTGGAGTCGTCCTCGATGCCGGGCGGGGGGTCGTGGCGGTCGCCGGAAAGGATTCGTGGTTGATCCCCTAGGGGTGTCGGGGTGATTGCGTTCTCTCGAACGATGGTCGAGAACTGGTGCAGATTCCTTGCAAATCGAACATAGCGTGACGCGATCGAAAGGTTGGCTCGCGGAACTGGGGCCGCTACGGCGGACGGGATGCGCAGGTTTGGGGTTCCGGCGCCGATAAGCGGTTACCTTGCAAATCTTCCATGGCGTGGCATAATTGCAAGGTATGATTCCGAGGCTTGCGCTGGGCAGACTGCGCGGGATGCTGCGGCGGTTTCCGGCGGTGGGGCTGCTGGGGCCGCGGCAGGTGGGTAAGACGACTCTGGCGCTGGCTCTGGCGGAGGAGGCCAGGGGCCGGGCGGTGTACGTCGATCTGGAGTTGCCGTCGGACCGGGCGAAGCTGTCGGAGCCGGAGTTGTACCTGGCGCAGCACGAAGACAAGTTGGTGATCCTGGATGAAATTCACCGGCTGCCGGGGATCTTTGCGACGCTGCGGGGACTGATCGACCAGCGGCGGCGCAAGGGTAGGCGCGAGGGGCAGTTTCTGCTTCTCGGGTCGGCGTCGATCGACCTCTTGAAGCAGTCGGCGGAGAGCCTAGCGGGACGGATTGCGTACTTAGAACTAAATCCGCTTTCGGCGGCGGAGGTGGCGGGCACGGAGGCGGGCGCCTTTGACCGGCTATGGGTGCGTGGGGGATTCCCCGACAGTTTTCTTGCCGGGAGCGATGCGGAGAGCTTTCTGTGGCGGTCCGCGTTCATTCAGACCTATCTCGAACGCGATGTGCCCGCGCTTGGGCCGAGGATTCCGGCCGAGACGTTGCGGCGTTACTGGCAGATGCTCGCTCACAATCAGGGGCAGATGCTGAACGCGGCGCGGATTGCGGGCGGGTTGGGCGTGAGCGGACAGACGGTGGCGCGGTACCTCGATGTGATGGTGGATCTGCTGCTGGTGCGGCGGCTGGAGCCATGGGCGGCGAACGCGAAAAAGCGGTTAGTTCGGACGCCGAAGGTTTACGTCCGCGACAGCGGGTTGCTGCACGCGCTGCTCGGGATTCGCAACCTCGAGGAGTTGCTCGGCCATCCAATCGCCGGGCCGAGTTGGGAGGGGATAGTAATCGAGAACGTGTTGGGGACGCTGCCAGGAACGGCGCGAGCTTCGTTCTACCGGACGTCGGCCGGGGCGGAGATCGACCTTGTGCTTGAACTTGGCGCGAGGCAGCGATGGGCGATTGAGATCAAGCGGTCGGTGGGAAGCCCGGCGCCAAGCAAGGGGTTTTACAGCGGGTGCGAGGACGTACGGGCGACGCGACGGGTTGTGATTTACCCTGGCGAGGAGCGGTTCAAGCTGGATGCGAAGACGGAGGTGATGCCGCTGGCCGGGCTGCGGGAGGAAGCCGCGAAAGTGGCGGGAGGGTGAGGCCGGCGGCGGTTTTTTGCCCGGTCTCGTCAAATGCCGATCACGGCGGACGTAGGGCCAGCCTCGATTTGAGATTTAGCAGGGGGTGGGTGCGGGGACGGTTGGGGTTGGGCGGGAAATGGTCGAATTTGGGGGAGATTGAGATGAGGAAATTTGGTGACTGTGGATTGGGAGGCTGAGCACCTTCGCCGGCAGGCCGCCAGGGCCCCCGTTCTTCATCGAAAACGAGGGGGTCTTCCGTCAGAACTCCTTGCCTGACTAGATCGAGAAGTGCTTTCAAGTCTCCGGCGACCCGCTCTTTTCCGGTTGGGATCTTGTTGGGGGTGTGGGAGGAACAATTGGGCGTTTTATGAACGGCCCGGCCATGCTAAGGGACGATCTGCCAGCGGGCGCCGCGGCCGCGGCCGGTGAGGCGGACTTTGCCGGCGGCCTTGAGTTGGGCGAGCACCTTCTTAATGAGTTGGGGGCTTGCGTTGGGGAGTTGGGCCGCGAGGCTGGCGAGGGTGAAGTCTTCGACCTGGTCGAGGACGGTGCGGCGGATGAGGGCGGTTTTGGCGGGGCGGGCGGCGGATTCGACCTGGGTCTCGAATTCCTTGTAGGCTCGACGGACGAGGCCCAGGAAGTAGTTCCACCACGGGAGGATTTCATTTTTCCCTTCGTGCCAGCCACGGGAACACTCGGCGAGCACGCGATAGTAGTCGTCGCGAGATTCTTCGACCAGACGTTCCAGGCTGATGTAGCGCGGCACCTCGAATCCGTGGGAGAGAAGAAGCAGCGTGGTGAGCAGCCGGGCGACGCGGCCGTTGCCGTCGCGGAAGGGATGAATGCAGAGGAAGTCGAAAACGAAGGTGGCTGCGAGGAGGATGTCGGGTACCTTTTCGTCGTCGCAAGCTTCGCTGAAGTTTCGGCAGAGTTGGGCGATGGCGTCCGGCGTCTGCCTCGCCGGGGTGGGGAGAAAACGGAGCTTTCGTTCGCCGCCTGGTAAGACTTCGATGATCTCGTTATCGCGCTTTTTCGATTCCCCGGCGTCTCCGGCGCCGCTTTGCGCGAGGGCGTGGAGCCTTCGGATCACGTCCGGTGTGGGGCGGAGGAGACGCTTGCGGGCGAAGATCCAGGAGAGGGCATTGCGATAGCCGGCGAGTTCTTCCTCGGAGCGGTCGCGAGGGCGGACTCGGCCGATCACGACGGGACGCAGGCGGGGCGCTGGTACGGTAACGCCTTCGATGCGATTGGAGGACTCGACGCTTTGGACGATGGCCTGTTCGCGGAGCATCCGGAGAGCTTCCGGTTTTTGGCGAATCCAGAGGTCCTGCTTGCCTCTCGCTTCCATGCAGGATGCGAGGAGCCAGGAGGCGCCGAGGGGCAGGCTGATTTGGGCGAGGGTCTGGGGCTGGAGCGTGAGGGCGAATTCCGCCATTTGGGTAGCTTAATAATAGCCAATTCGGGCAGGGAGTAGCTTATTGGGCGTTGGCGCCGCGTGTGACCCGGTTGGTTGGACCCGGTCGGTGGACTTGGGCCGGACTTATCTTGCAAATCGGACATGGCTTGGGAGAATTGCAAGGTTAGATCGAATGGCTCGCGACGGCGCCGGGCCGGGTGTGGTGGGGCCGGACTACACTGGTGAGCATGTTGAAGCGCTTGTGGGCGGTGGGTCTGGCGGCTGGGATCGTTGCGTTGGCGGGGCGGGCGGCGGAGGTGGATTTCGGGGCGGCGCTGCAGTGGCGGTGCGTGGGGCCGTTTCGCGGGGGGCGGACGCGGGCGGCGGCGGGGGTGGCCGATAAGCCGAACCTGTTCTACATGGGGCAGGTGAACGGGGGCGTGTGGCGGAGCGACGACTACGGGCGGACGTGGACGCCGATCTTCGACAAGCAGCCGACGCAGTCGATCGGGGCGATCGCGGTGGCGCCTTCGGATGCGAACGTCATTTATGTTGCAAGCGGCGAGGGATTGGCGCGGCCGGATTTGTCGGTGGGCGATGGGATTTACCGGTCCGATGACGCGGGCGTGACGTGGACTCACCTGGGGCTGCGGGCTGGGCAGCAGATTCCGGCCATTGCCGTCGATCCGCGGAATCCGAAGCGCGTGTTTGCGGCGGTTCTGGGGCATCCCTACGGGCCGAACGAGGAGCGGGGGATTTACTTAAGCGAAGACGGCGGCGCGACGTGGACCAAGACGCTGTATGTGAACGAGAACACCGGCGGAAGCGACGTGCAGTTCGATCCGGGGAATCCGGATATTGTTTACGCCGCGCTGTGGGAAGTGAGGCAAGGGCCGTGGGAGTTCGGCAACGAATACAGCGGGACGCACGGCGGGCTGTTCCAATCGACCGATGGCGGGAAGAACTGGCGCCGGCTCGAGCAGGGGCTGCCGCAGAGCGCGGAGCAGATTAATATCGCCATCGAGCCGAGCGATTCCAAGCGCATGTACGCGGCGGTTGCGCATGAGCGGAGCGTGGGGATTTACCGCAGCGACGACGCGGGTGCGACGTGGCGGCAGGTGACGAAAGATGCGCGGCCGGCGGAGCGGATCGGCGGGGGCGATCTGCCTGTGCCTCGCGTGGACCCGAAGAACGAGGACGTGGTCTATAGCGCGAGCATTGTGACGTGGCGGAGCGAGGACGGAGGGGCGACGTGGTCGGCGGTGCGGGGCGCGCCGGGCGGGGACGATTACCAAAACATCTGGATCAATCCGCTGCACCCGGAGATTATTTTGCTCGTCGGCGACCAGGGGGCGCTGGTGAGCGTGAACCGCGGGCGGACGTGGAGTTCCTGGTACAACCAGCCGACGGCGCAGCTTTATCACGCGATTGCCACGAACGAGTTTCCGTACAAGGTGTGCGGCGGGCAGCAGGAGAGCGGGTCCGTGTGCGTGTCGAGCCGGGGCAACGACGGCGTGGTGACGTTTCGCGAGTGGCGTCCGGTGGGCGTGATCGAGTATGGGTACGTGGCGCCGGATCCGCTGGATCCGTCGATTATCTACGGCGCGGGGCGCGGGCAGGTGTCGAAGTTCCACACGGCGACGGGGCAGGTGGAGATGGTGGCGCCGGCGGCGATGAACGATCCGAAATACCGCGCGGACCGCACGCAGCCGATCATTTTCTCGCCGGTGAATCCGCACACGCTGTTCTACGCGGCGAACGTGGTGTTCCAGTCGACCGACGGCGCGAAGACGTGGGATGTGATCAGTGGCGACTTGAGCCGGCCGCATCCGGGCGTGCCGGAGAGTTTGGGCAAGATGGCGGCGAAGGATCCGCACGCCGGCGATCGGAAAGGCGTGGTGTACGCGCTGGGGCCGTCGTTTAAGGACGAGCGGACGCTGTGGGCGGGCACCGACGATGGGTTGATCTGGCTGACGCGGGACGGCGGCGGGTACTGGAACGACATGACGCCGAAGGGGCTGGAGGCTTGGAGCAAGGTGACGCAGATTGTGGCGTCGCACTTCGACGAGAAGACGGCGTATGCGTCGGTGAGCCGGTTCCGGGTGGACGATTTGAAGCCGTACATTTACCGAACGCACGACGGCGGGCAGAAGTGGGATTTGATTACGGAGGGCCTGCCGGACGGCGCGCCGGTGAACACGGTGCGGGAGGATCCGGAGCGGAAGGGGTTATTGTTCGCGGGGACGGAGAACGCGGTGTGGGTGTCGTTCGACGATGGGGCGCACTGGCGGAGTCTGCAGATGAATTTGCCGCGGACGTCGGTGCGGGACTTGTGGATTCAGGGCAGCGATTTGATTGCGGCGACGCATGGGCGGTCGTTCTGGATTCTGGACGATATCAGTCCGCTGCGGCAGATGGAGCCGGCGGAGAGCGAGGCGGCGAGGCTGCTGAAGCCCGTGGAGGCGGTAAGGGTGCGGCGCGATACGAACACGGGCACTCCGATTCCGCCGGATGAGGCTCTGGGGGAGAATCCGCCGGATGGAGTTCCGATCGATTATTACCTGGGGGCGGCGGGCGCGGTGAAGATCGAGATTCTGGATAGCGCGGGGACGGTGGTGCGGACGGCGTCGAGCGCGGATGCGGCGGGGCCGGACAGGGTGGAGTTGGCGAAGAAGATTGCGATTCCGGTTTGGTGGGTGAAGATGCCGAATGTGCCGGCGGGGAGCGCGGGGTTGCACCGGTGGGTTTGGGATCTGCACTATGACACGCCGGTGGCGCTGCGGCGGGAGTATCCGATCTCGGCCGTGCCGGAACGGACGCCGGCGGCGCCTTTGGGTCCGAGGGCGGCTCCTGGGAAGTACACGGTGCGGTTGACGGCTGACGGGCAGGTGTATACAGCGCCGCTCGAAGTGAAGTTGGATCCGCGGGTGAAGGTGAAAGAAGAGGAACTGCGGCGGCAGACGGCGATGGAAGTGAAGCTGGCGGAGATGATGACGGCGAGTTCGCGGGCGGTCGAGGAGGCGCGGTCGGCGATTGCGCAGGCGAAGGGGAAAGCGGGGTTGGCGGATTTGGCGAAGAAGGCGGCGACGCTGCTGGGCGCGGGCGGACGGCGATTCGGGGCGGCGGCGGGCGGTGGTACGCCGACGCTCGCGGGGGTGAACGGAGAAGTGCGGATGTTGTATGGGACGGTGGACAGAGCGGACGCGGCGCCGCGGGCTTTGGATGAGCAGGCGCTTAAGAAGATCAGCGGGGATTTCGACGGCGTGATGAAGCAGTGGGACGAGTTGAAGGCGGAGTTTGAGAAGAACGGGATTCGGGCGGATGGGGCCGCGGTGGTGACGGAGGAGGGCGGCGGCGACGATATCGAATGAGCGCTATTTGAGGGGAGAGAAATCGGCGGGGTCGAGGAAGACGCTTTCGATG
The DNA here is from genome assembly GCA_021778335.1 of Acidobacteriota bacterium. Lineage (GTDB taxonomy): Bacteria > Acidobacteriota > Terriglobia > Bryobacterales > Bryobacteraceae > JAJYKC01. The sequence continues at coordinate 10,936 of JAJYCN010000139.1, forward strand.
TGGGCGACGACTGGGCCGTCGGATTCGGAGGCGGCTCGGGCTTCGAGCCAGTCGGGGTCGGCGCGGAAGGCGTTCCAGTTTTGTTCGGCGGCTTCGCGGCTCAAGTGGGCGAGTAAGTAGATGAGGGTGCGGCCGGCGAGAGGGCCCTCCCGCGGGGTGAAGTAGGCGAGGCTGGTGATGTTGTGGCGGGCGAAGAGGGCGAGGGTGTGGTCGCGGAAGCGGGCGAGGAGGGATTCGAGTTTGCCTTCGGGGGCGGTGTAGGTGCGGAGTTCGAAGACGCGGTTGGGCGGGGCGGACATGCGGCTATTGTAGTGCGGCGGGGGCGGCGGGCTGCGCTTCGAGCATGGCGACGATTGACGCGCGGGCCTGCGCGGTGAGGCGGGCGCGGTCATGGAGGGTGAGGAAGGCGGTGGGGATGGGCGTGCCGATGCGGATGCGGACATGGCCGGGGTTGGGCTGCAGGGAGCCCATGGGGAGGACGTCGCGGGTTCCGACTAAGGCGATGGGGATGAGCGGGACGTGGGCTTTGATGGCGATGTAGGCGGCGCCGTCGGTGAAGGGGCGGAGGGCGCCGTCGAGGGAGCGGCCGCCTTCGGGGAAGATGAGGAGGCTGACGCTGTGCTGCTGGATGGTTTCGGCGGCGAGGGTCATGGTGCGGAGGGCCTGGCGGGGGTGGCCGCGGTAGACGGGGATGTGGCCGGCGCGGTGGAGGTGGGAGCCGAGGAAGGGGATTTGGAAGAGTCCGCGCTTGGCGAGGAAGCGGAAGGGGAGCGGAACGTTGGCGAGGACGACCGGGGTGTCCATGTAGCTCAAGTGGTTGGAGGCGAGGACGCAGGGGACGCCGGCGGGGAGGTTTTCGAGGCCTTCGACGGTGACGCGGACGCGGGAGACCTGGAGGAGGCGGGCGGCCCAGCGGCGGGCGAGGGAGATTTGGCGGGAGCCGTCCATGTCGAGGAAGGAGGTGAAGAAGCTGCGGGTGCCGTAGAAGATGGTGAAGAAGAGGATGAGCGGGTCGGTGATGAGAAGGGCCCGAAGGAAGGACATCAGGTTTATTGTAGGGGGGAAGGAGATGGGAGCGAGGAGCCAGAAGCCGGAAGCCAGGAGACAGGGAGGGAGGAGCCGGCGTCGGGGCTACGACGACCCTTGAGGGTCGAGGGAGCGAACCGGGAGGTTCCTCCAGCCCGCGGGCGGTTCCCAACCTCTTATCACGGTTCCGTTCCGCTCGGGGCAGGCGCTGACCGCGTGCCGGATCGTCCCTTGCTCGCTCAGCTTCTTATGGTCGAACCAATAGTGGTCGCTGTAGGTGACTGACAGCGGCACAAAGTGGTCGTTGAATTCGTAGAGGGCCCAATCGTCGGCGGTGCCGTTGGTGTCAGCGACCTCGCTTGTCATGACCTGAAAACGCTGTCGATCGGCGGAAATGTGAATTACGCCGTTGTAAGGGGTTCCGAGGATCGAGCTCACTTCCGAGTGTGGAAAGAGGAAATAGCGATCCGGGTTCCCGGCCGGACACGCGTCGCAACCCGGCAGCGAGCCGTAGGCGGGAGAATGGCCCGAGGGCTTATCCACGCGCAGCACGGCGAGGAAGCCGCAGTCGCATTCGTTATTGATCCCGCCCTCTAACAGGAACGAGCCGTTAGCCGTTCTGAAATCGTACAGGGCGATGATGTGGCCGAAATTAACGAAATATGTCGTCTGGCGGCCAGAGGAGTTAACACGCTGTAACAGAGAAATCGACAGAGGGAAGCTCTCGAGGGCGGCCCAAACGTCTCCGAGCCTGGCGCCACTGGCGGATAGAATCAGCCGGGCCTCCCATCGCGGCCCGGCCCGCTCGCCCGCAAATGCGATGTGCCGATTAAATTCGTCGTGCCAGAGCAGCTTTCCGTCCGGCGAAAATGCATACAGGGCGTCTGAGCTATCGCCTTCCTCCTGTTCCGAGAGCAACGGAACGGCCGCCAGGACCTCCCCGCGCCGCGTCGGGCTCGGGGAGAAAATCAAGATGCGCTCTCGAAGGAGCGTAGGGTCCAAGGTCAGCAGCGGCTGGTCGAAATGATACGACCAGACGACTTTCCCGCTCTCCCAGGCTTGCAATTCCTGGTCCGAGAACGTAATAGCGCCTACATTCACGGGACTGCGGCGAAACCAGCCGAAATAGACAAAGCAGATGAGAATTACAGCGGTCACGCCGCCGATCGTTAGACCTACGGTCCGGTGCGGGCGACCGGCGGACTGCGGCAGGGCTGACACCAGCCTCTGTTCTTGAATCGTTTCTATCGCCGCGGCGGCGTTGGGCGGTTGTTCGCGGCTTCGAAGCCACCGGTCCAAGTCCGCTGGGACGGCGAATACCCGGTAACCCTTGCTGCGGCCCGCATGATGCACCGGCAAGGCCATCTCTCGCTCCCACCGTTGGGCGGTGCGGATGGAAGTTCCTAAGTAGTGCGCGATCGGTCCCCAGCCCTCGAGGCGTTCGACGCCAGGTGTGCCTCCACCCATTGGCCCCTCCAGGTCACCGGTTACACAAAAAACTTCTAAATGTCGTCAAGTGACGCGATTTGTCGCTTGATCAAACGCATTTGAACAAAGTACGACTTATCTTGTCAAGGGTATTCCGTTGCGCGTTGGAGGGGCCGTGAATCGTGTCATACATCCGCACGCCTTCGAGGCCGCTGAGGCAGTCGCCACGGCAATGCGGGAACTTGGAGTGAGTGTTTCTTCGGTCTTGGGTGTTTTCGGCGCAACGCTTCCGGTGGGAACGCATCGCTGGCCGGGGCATCGGAGGGGCTGTCTGTCTTTCTCTTGCACGCCAGCAAGTTGCTCCCGGGCCCCGTCGTACGTACCGCACAGGCTATCCGGCAGAGCCTGCGGCGCTTTGATCGGCCGGCAGGCGTGTCCCTTATGTCCGGTGCATAACGCGCGGCCCCTGCTCGTGCGGGGGGCCTGGACTCCTCCCGCGGGGAAGAATCACTCTCGGCTATGTGACAAGGAGTTGAGGCGATGACAGATTCGAGTTCCAGTTTTGGTGCAGAGCTCGGCAAGAAGGCGATTCGATTCGTCGTGGCGGTCTTGGGATTGCTCATTCTAAAGGCGGTGGTTGGGGCGTTGCCGATGGTGAAGCATGCTTCGATCATTGGCGGCACTCTGTTATCGCCGGCGTTAGTGGCCAACGCGATCGTGGGCACGATCATTTTGATTGCCATCGCCGGGTTTGGGGTGGCGACCGGCCGCGATCTCGGGCGCCGCTACCCAAGAGCTCCCGACGCTGCGCGGGCCGTCTGGCTGCTCGCC
>JAJYCN010000140.1 GCA_021778335.1 Acidobacteriota bacterium
GTTCTGCATCACCGTCAGCGACACATCCCCCGCCGGCAGCCCCTGTGGAACCGTGACGTTAAACTGGTCCACACCCGTCAACCCGGGCGAAAGCCCCTGATAAACCGGTGTCACCTCGAACGCCCCATTGAACAAAAACGTCACCGGGTTCTGCAGCGATGTCTGCCCCGCCGCGATCTGCCCCGCATACTCGGCCGTCGACTGAGTCACCGGCCCGAATCCCAGCCCGTAAAACACAATCGTCTCCCCCACCTTCGCCGGCGTCCCCTGCACCCCCGGCACCGTCCCGTTCGTCACGAACGAGTTATCCGCATGATACGCCACCGCGTATTGCTTCCCGTTCACGTCGAAGCTCGCTGGCGCCAGGATCCCGCCTTGTAAGTTCGTCACCAGAATCTGCGACGCGACGCTCTGCTGCGCGTTGTAAGTCAGCACCACCGCGTCCGCCCCGCCCAACGGCACACCGTCCGGCACCTCCACATTCACCTGCGTCGGCGAAACATAACTTACATACGCCGGCACGCCCCCGATCGTCACGCTCACGTTATCGAGCATCGTCGGCGCCGCCCCGTTCACAAAGTCGCTCCCCGTCCATCCCCGCGTCGTACCCGCCAGGTCGCTGCCGTAAATCTCGACAAACGCCCCCGGCGCCGCCGTCCGGTACCCTCCGAACGCGCTCGCCATGATCACCCCATGCGAAGCGATCGAAGGCGTCGCCGTCGCCGTCCCGCCGTTCTGCACAATCGCGGTAATAATCACTAAGTTCCCCACAACAAGCGGCGATCCAGAAGTATAACTCTGCAGCGGAATCTGGTTAAACGCCGAATAAGCAGAACCCAGGCCCGTCAAGTCGTAAGTCGGAACCAGGGCGATCTGGTCCATCACCTGCAAACTCGCCTGGTCCGCCACCTTCGCAAACACCGTAAACGGCCCGTTCGATGTCGAGTCAAGCTGCGCCGAATTATCCTGGTTGTTAAAGAAAAACTCGTTCGTCGCGCTGTTCGGCTGCCCGCTCAACAGCGCCATCGCCAGCGTCCCGCGGATATTTGAATCCTTGAACTCGTTCTGCACCGCGCCGTTCTGGTTAATCGCCACCGGCCCGCTGCTCGTCCACGCGTACCCCCCGCCCTGCACAATGTAAATCCCGCTCTGCACGGACCGATGAAAGAACGAATTGTTATACGCCCCCGCGTTCACATAACTCAAGAAGTTCGCAACATTCAGCGGCGCATCGTTCGACAGTAACTGCACATTAATATCGCCCATGTTCGTCTTGATCGTAATCAGCGGACCCGTAACATTCTGGGCCGAAACTCCAACCGTCGCCAAAGTAACAAGAGCACACAAGTACAGCTTCATGACAAATTCAACCTAACTTATAAATCGTCATCCCGCTCAACAGTTTCGGATAAAAATCCGTCGACTTTTGCGGCATCACCCCGCCCGAAAAAGCCACCTCCGCCACCTGCTCCACCGTCACCGGCTCCAGTAAAAACGCCGCCTGCGCCTCGCCCTTCTCCACCAGCCCCGCGGCTTCCTCTAACCCGCGCACATACCGCAGGCACCGCTCCTCCCGCACCGCCTCTTCACTTATCCCCAACTGCCCCGCCAAAATCTCCTCGTGCAACACCTGCACATCCAGTTCCCCCGCCTTCCGCGCCCGGTCGATCGCATAAAACCGCCCGCCCGGCAGCGCCACGCCCATCCGCATCCGCTCCGGCGCCGGCTTCCGGAACAGCCCCGCAATCTCGCTCACAGACGCCGCCTCCCGCGCGCCCATCGCCCGCAGCATCGCCCCCGGCTCAAATCCTTCCACGCCGCTCACCACCCGGTGCGTCGCCAGAATCTTCAACCCCGGCGAATACATATTCACAAACGTCATCATGACGCGGTCCGCTCCCGCCACGTTGCCGTTCTCTTTGTAAAAACTCAGCGCCGTCTCGTACCGGTGGTGCCCGTCCGCAATCAGCAGTTTCTTGTCCGCCATCGCCGCCTGCAGCCGCCCCGTCACCTCGGGCGATGCCGCCACCCACAGCCGGTGCGTCACCCCGTACTCGTCCACCACCTCCGCCGCGGGCCCCGCCGACGCCTCCTCCAGAATCGCCTCCGCCTTCCCCTCCGCGTCCGGATACAGCATGAAAATCTGCCCGAAATGCGCCCGCGTGTGCCGCAGCAGCTCCATCCGGTCCTTCTTCGGACCCGTCAGCGTCTGCTCGTGCCGGTGCACTACCTTCGCCGAATACTCCTCCAGCGCTCCCAACCCGATGAACCCACGCCGCGTGAACCGCTCCCCCGTACCCGGCAGCGTGAACTCCTGTGAATAAATGTAAAATCCCGGCGCCGCGTCCCGAACCAGCGCCCCGCTCCGCGTCCACTCGCCCAAAAGCGCCGCCGCCCGCGTGTAAACATTGTCCGCGGCCGAATCCTCCGCCCGCGCCTCGCCCAGAATAATCCGCACCAAGTTGTGCGGATTCAGCGCCAAATACCGCTCGCGCATCGCGGGCGAAATCTTGTCGTAAGGCTGTGTAACCAGCGTATCGAGCGGCCCCGCCCCAGGTGCGTAGCGGTAGGCCTCAAAAGGATAAATGCGAGCCATGATCTGAAGGGAAACCTTCAGGATACCAGCACCCGCCGCTCAATCCATGAAAAAGGACACGTACATCAGCGCCTGGTCGCGCTCAATCTCCATTGCCACCGCGTCGCCCGGCGTCAGCCGGCTCACCATCTCCCGCAGCCCGTCCAGCGTCACCACCGGCACGCCGTTGAACGAGTGAATCACGTCCCCCGGAATCAACCCACTCTCAATCCGCGCCGGGTCCGCCGCCCGCGCCGCCACAATCACCCCGGCCTCAATGCGCAGCCCCCCCAACTCCTTCGCCAGGTCCCGGTCGATCTCCACGCCCAGAATCCCCAGCCGCGGCACCAGGCTCTTCGCCGGATTCACCAGGTCCGCCAGCTTGTCGAAGTTGTGCGGCCGCTCCACCACCGGAATCTCCATCTCCAGCTTCTCGTCCCCGCGCAGCACCGTCAGCTTCGCCACCGACCCCGGCGGCTTCAGGAACAACCCCGCCTCGAGCGCCGGCAAACTCGTCGCCGCCCGCCCATCCAGCGTCAGCACCAAATCGCCCACCTTCACCCCCGCCTCGTCCGCCGGCCCGCCCGCCAGCAGATCCGAAATGATCACCCCCGAAGCGTCCGTCAGCCCCAAGCCTTTCTCGAGCGCCGGAGTCACCCGCTGCACGTTCACCCCAATCTGCCCGCGATGCGTGTGCCCATACTTCCGGATCTGCGGATAAAGCATCCTCACCATCGGCGCCGGAATCGCAAATCCCAGCCCCTCGTTCCCGCCCGACTGCGTCAGGATAAACGTGTTGATCCCAATCAGATTCCCATGCACATCCACCAGCGGCCCCCCGCTGTTCCCAGGATTGATCGCCGCGTCCGTCTGCACGTAAACCATCGGCTTGTCCGGATCCGGCTGCCGCAGCGCCGCGCTCACAAGCCCCATCGTCACCGTATTTTCCAAACCCTCCGGACTCCCGAACGCAAACGCCATCTCCCCCTGCTGCACCTGCGCCGGATTGTCCAGCGGCAGCGACGGCAAGTCTTTCCCGTCGATCTTCACCACCGCCAGGTCCACCGTCTCGCTCACCCCGATCACCCGCCCCTCCACCGTCTTCTCATGCCGCTCCAGGTTCTCCAGCGCCGAACTCCCCGCCGGCATCGGCTGCGGCAGAATCACGTGCAAATGAACCGCCCCGCTCACCACGTGCGCGTTGGTGACAATGTACCCCGAAGGATCGACAATCACCCCCGACCCCACGCTCGTCTGCTTCTCAATCAGAGCCGTGTTCCGCTTGCTCTCCGACTCCGCCGGCCCATACCCTACAACCACGATCTTCACCACCGCCGGCGAGACTTTCTTCACCAACTCCCGCATCGAAGCATCCATCTGCTCCAGCGGATTCGCCGCAACCCCGGCCCACCCGCTCCCGCAAAACACTACCGCCAACGCCCATCTACTCAAGTAACTTGACACCATGAACCTAATAATCTCCCTAATTACCACTGGATGCACCACCCCCCACCTAAGTTCCAACCAGCTCCTTGCTTCTTGCTTCAGGCTTCTTGCTTCTCGCTCCTCGCTTCCCCAATGCTAAACTCGTATCTTCAACAATGTCTCGCAGGCAACGGACTTTGGGCCTGCGCGTACTCGGTGTGCTGGCGGCCTTATGCCGCGCGTTAGCGCAAGATGCGACGGGGAGTCTTGCAGGCGAAGTGCTTGACGCCACAGACGCCGCCGTGCGCGGGGCAAACGTAACCCTTCGGCGCCAGGGCGCCCCCTTCGAGCGCCGCACCGCCACCGGCCGCCGCGGCGAATTCCGCTTCGCCGATCTCCCGCCCGCCCTCTACTCCCTCCGCGTCGACGCGCCCGGCATGTCCCCCGCCGCCTCGAACGTCACCGTCAACGCCGCCGCCGCAAGCGCCGTCCGCATCCTCCTCGCACCCTCGCCCATGAAAGAAACGGTTCTCGTCGAAGGAGAGGACTCCTCCATCACCACCCAACCCTTCGAAGGCGCCAGCACCGTCCTCGGCGGCGTCATCACCGCCAAGGACCTTGGCGCCTTCCCCCTCGCCGAACGCAGCTTCGCCAACATCGCCTACCTCGTCCCCGGCGCCGAACCCGTCGAACCCTCCGACCCGACCAAAGCGCGCATCACCGCCGTCTCCGTCGGCGGAAGCTCCGGCCTCAATAACGTCCTCTCCGTCGACGGCGCCGACAACAGCGACGACTACATCGGCGGCTTCCTCCAGAACTTCTCCCCCTCCGCCATCGGCGAATTCAATTTCCGCACCGCGCAGGAGGACGCCGATACCGGCCGCACCGTCGGCGGCTCCGTCGTCATCTCCACCCACCGCGGCTCGAACGACTGGCACGGCGAAGCCGGCGTGTTCGAACGCGCCGCCGCCCTCAACGCCCGCTTCCCCATCGAAAACCCCGCGCCGCTCCCCAAGCAGCCCTTCTCCCGCCAAAACTACGTCGGCGCCCTCGGCGGCCCCGTCGTCAAGGACAAACTCTGGTTCTTCTCCTCCTTCGAATTTGTCGACGAGCACGCCAGCATCGCCTACAGCCCCGCCAGCCTCACCCAGTTCCACGCCCTCTCCACCCTCGCCTCCGACGGCCTCGTGCCCGGAGTAACTTCCATCCCCGTCCCAGATAACGTCCCCGTCCCCTTCCGCGACTTTCTCAGTGACTTCCGCATGGACTGGGCCCAGTCCTCCCGCTCGCAGTGGTTCGCCCGCCTCGCCGCCGACAGCTATGTCACTAACAACGCTCTCCTCCAACAAGGCGCCCTCCCTTCCACCGGCGCCACCAGCCACAACAACTACGGCAACGCCGTCATCGGCAATCAGTTTGTCTTCGGCCCCAACTGGCTCGGCTCGCTCACCCTCGACGCAAGCCTCCTGCATCTCACCATGGCGCGCAACTCCAACCTCGGCTACGCCCTCGCCTTCCCCTTCAGCTCCACTTACCAGACCATCTCCGGCTTCGAAACCTTCGGCGACAACCAGTTCGTCACACCCATCACCGCTTTCCCCATCCTCCGCAATCAGGAAAAATATCAAGTACGCTACGCCGTCACCCGCTCAAGCGGCCGCCACTCGCCCAGCTTCGGCGTCGACTTCATCCACGAACCCGTCCTAAGTGGCGCCCTCGCCGCCAACGCCGAATCACTTACCATCTTTCCCCAGGATCCGGCCACTTACTTGACTAACCCGGCCCAGTTCACCGTGGACCGCACCTGCACTCCCGCCGCCGGACTCGAAGTCACCCCCGGAACCTCCTGCGCCACCGTCCCCGCCGGAAACGGAAGCTTCTCGCAAAACGTCCAGCGCCTCGGCCTCTACGCGCTCGATTCCTGGCGCATCACCCCTCGTCTCACGCTCAACTACGGCCTCCGCTACGACACCACCTTCGGCCTGTTCACCGCCTCGGGCCAGTCGCAGCTCGCAAACCCCGCCCTCTCAACCCTCCAGGCCCTGCAGATTCCCCTCTTCGCCGCCCCCGTCGCCCCGCACGACTACCGCGGAGCCATCGCCCCGCGCCTCGGCCTTGCCTACGCGCTCAACCGCTCCCGCTCCACCATCCTCCGCGCCGGATTCGGCCTCTTCTATAACGATCTCGCACAGGTCGGCTGGGTCACCGCCTTTCAAGCCGTCAACCAGCCCGCTGGCGTCTGCGCAAAACCCGGCGATCCCGGCTGCCTCCCCGGAGCGGCCTCGGGCGGCGCCGGAGCCTTGATCGACCCCGGATACAAAACCCCCTACGCCCTCCACGCCACCGCCGGCATCGAGCACGCCTTCACCCGCAACTGGCTTCTCTCCAGCTCCTGGGTCCACGAAACCGGCATGCACGGCTACCGCCGCTACGACTACCAGCCCGGTTACACACTCACTTCCCCGCTCTACGCCGCCGACCCCGCCGTCCAGCAGGAATACGTCCCCAACCTAAGCGTCTTCCGCTCCGACAACCGTTCGGTCTACGATGCCCTGTTCGTTCACTTACAAGGAAACCTCAACAGCCGCCTCAGCCTCGTCGTGAATTACACCCTTTCCCGCGCCTACACCTGGGGCTGCGTCCTCGGCGAGTTATTCGACTATGTCAACGGCGTCTGCGATCCCCGCTCCGCCTTCCGCGCCGGCGACTACGGACCCTCCGGCGAGGACGTCCCCAACCGCTTAGTCGTCGCCGGAGTCTACCGCACCCCCGCCGGCTTCGAGCTCAGCTTCCTCAGCCAGGCCGAAAGCGCCCGCCCATTTACAATGACCACCCCCGTCGACGTGAACGGCCTCGGCGACCTGGTAAACGACCGCGCCGTCGTCAACGGCGTCCAAACCGCGATGGACGGCTTCCGCGGCACGCCGCTCCTCGAAACCGACCTCCGCGTCACCCGCCCCTTTCACTTAGGCGACCGCTGGACCGCCGCCCCCTTCATCGAGTTCTTCAACTTATTCAACCGCAACAACCCCGGCGCCAACTACGTAACCAACCTCGCCGCCCTCCCCACCCCGGTCAACAACCTCGCCAACGCCACCGCCTTCTGCCTCAACCCCGCCTGCACCTCCACCCAACCCATCACCAGCCTCAACCAACTCCGAGTCCCCGCCGGCGCCCTCGGCGACTTCTTCGGCCCCGGAACCACCGTCGGCATCCCCTTCGCCGCCCAACTAGGCCTCCGGGTCACCTTCTAACCATCGGCCGCGTGTACCCCTGCGTCCGATACTTCTCCAGCAGCGTCTCTAACTCATCCACAATCTCCGGCCTCCTCTGGTACAAATTATCGATCTCCCTCGGATCCTTCACCAGATCGTATAACTGCCCCTTCGGCCCGCCCGGCGCCGCCTCCACGCGCCGCGGCGCGCTGAACCCTCCGGACCCCAACCCCACTTCGAGCTTCCATCGCCCCCGCCGCATCGCAAACATCCCGTCGATCGAATGATCGATGATATCCGGCCGTATCGGACCCCGCGCCCGCCCCAACCACGCCGGCGACAAATCGTAACTATCCTCCGCCGCGTTATCCGGCAGCGCGATCCCGTCCACCGCGGCAACACTCGCCATCACATCGGTGAGGCACCCAAGCTGATCCGAAACCGTTCCGGCGCGTATGTGCCCCGGCCATCGAATCAGGAACGGAATCCGGTGCCCGGCCTCCCAGATGTCCGCCTTCTCCCCGCGCCAATGCGCGTTCGCCCGGTGAGCATACCGCGCCTCGTCCTCAATCTTCCAGTCCGCCCCGTTGTCGCTCGTGAAAATGAATATCGTGTTGTCCTCTTCGCCGCTCTCTTTCACCGCATCGAGGATCCGCCCCAGCATCGCATCCACTTCGGCCGCGTAATCCCCGTAATCGCCCGCCTTCGACCGTCCGCGATACTCCGGCAGCGGCAGCCACGGAGTATGCGGAGCCGGCAGCGCGCAGTACAGGAACATCGGATCCCGCCCCTTGCCCATGTGGTCATGAATCAGCCCGACTGCCTTGGAGGTAATCGTCGGCAGAACCTCTTCGAGCTTTAACCCCGGCGCGATCGGACCCGGCCGCCAGAACACCCCGCGCGGCTGCTTACTGCCCGGTGTCGTCGACGTCGGCGGCTCCACAACACGGTCGTTCTCGAAATAAAGATACGGAGCCATATCGAGCGAAGCCGGTATGCCGAAGTAGTAATCGAACCCATGATCCACCGGCCCCGGCCGCAGAGGCTTGCTGAAGTCCGTCCGTCCCTCGTTGCCCAGTCCCAGGTGCCACTTCCCGACGCCGCACGTATAATACCCACGCTGCTTCAGCATCAGCGGCATCGTCAACCGCCCCGCCTCAATTAGATCCGGCGAATACCCCTCCAGCACGCCATGCTGCAAACGCGTCCGCCAGCAATACCGCCCCGTCAAAATCCCATACCGGCTCGGCGTACACACCGCCGACGCCGAATGCATATCCGTAAACCGCATCCCCTCCGTCGCCAACCGGTTCGCGCTCGGAGTCGGCACCGCCGAATCGGCGTTGTAACAGTCTAAATCCCCCCACCCCAAATCATCCGCCAGAACAAACACAACATTCGGCCGCCGCGCCGCCGCCGCCCCAAACCCAACCCCGCCCGAATACAACGCCCCCAAAGTCAAGCTCTGGCAAAATCTCCGCCTGTTCATGGTTTTGCTCCTCTTAGGATTCCAATTGAAATGAGAAAGGAATTCATACGTTTCAGCGTGTCCTGATACCGTTCCAAATTCGTATCCGGACGAAATTCCGGGCTGTTGAAGAATCCGTGTACTCCGCCCGGGTATGCAACAAGGTCGCAACGGTTACCTGCCGCCTTCATTAACCGGACGAATCGTTCGATCGTGCCGACGGGTACGGTCTGGTCCGCTGTTCCGTGAAAAATGATCGACGGCGGCAGACCGCCGCGGATGTGATCAATAAGCGAAAGCTTCTCGTTCTCGGGTCCGATAAACGCGGCCCCGTATCCGCGTGGCGTCGTATCCACCACCGGATTAAACAGCACGAGAGCTTCGGGCCGGCAGGAGATCTTGAGGTTGTCATGCGGATCGTCCGGGCCATCCAGGATCGCGGTGGCTCCCGCTAGATGCCCGCCTGCGCTTCCGCCGGCCGCAACGATCCTCCACGGGTCTACTCCAAGTTCTACAGCCTTCTCCCGGACCCACCGCACCGCCGACCGCGCATCTTCCACCGCCTGAAACGGGGTTGTCCCGTCCGCGCGATACGTCCGATAATCCACGAGAAGTGCCACCATGCCTAGAGACGCGGCGTATCTTGCCTGGCTAGCAAACTGTGTTGGCGTTCCCGATCGCCAACCGCCGCCGAAAAAGAACAAGATGGCGGGTGCGTCGACGGTGGTTCCAGCCGGCTTCAAAACGTAGGCGCACAATTCGCGCGTCGGGGTTGTCTTGTACGTCCACTGCGTGAAGCCGGGAACTCCCCCGCACTTTCCCTGCTCCCGCGCACCCGGTACGCCCAGCGCGCTGACTAACAGAACCGTCAATGGCGCGATCATCAGAAGTACAGTTTCAGAGCGAACTGAAGCTGGCGTGGGGTGTTGGCGATGTTCAGCACCTGGGCGAAGTTCGGACTGCTGTAGTTGCTCACCGGAATCCCGTAAACAGCGGTATTTGTCAGGTTGAATGCTTCGGCACGAAATTCCAGCATGATTGATTCGTGGATCGGAAAGTCTCGAAACAAGGAAAAATCGATGTTTCTCCCCCAATCGCTCCGGAAAGTATTTCGACCCAAGTTCCCATAGGTGAACGGCGCCGGAACAGCGAAAGCCGCCTTATTCAGCCACGCGGCCGGAGTGGGGTTCGCGAGGTACGGATCACCGATCAAGTTGAGCCTCTCGTACGGGCCAGTCGGGTTCGCGTTGCCGGTATTCGCGATATCCCCCGAAACCCCAAGCGTGTACGGCAGACCGCTGCGCAAGGAAATGATCGTATTCACCTGCCAATTACCGAGCACGTAGTTGAGGACTTGACTCCCGGTCGAGAATCGCTTGCCAGGTCCAAAGGGAAGCTCGTAAACCACGCTGCCCGTGAAAACGTGGGTTAGGTCGAACGCCGATACACTTTTATCCGCGTTCACGTCGTAAGGGTTTTGATTCGCACAACCCTCGACGGCCGCATACCCCGAACACGAAATATCAATAGACTTTGAATATGTATAAGACAAAAGACCGGTAAGTCCATTCGCGTACGTCTTATTGAGCGATACCTGTAACGCTTCATAGCTGCTTCGCCCATCGCTGCGCTCGTACTCGGTCGGCGTAATATAGGGGTAAGGTCGGCGGTCGACCTGCGGCCCAGGACCGGGCGTCACGGCAGTGTTACCGTAGGTGCTGAGGCTCAATCGGCTGCTGTGCGAACCCACGTAATCGAGCGAAAGCACCGTCGTCGGTGTAAGCTCCCTTTGGATGCCAAAATTCCACTGTTCCGAATACGGGGTCTGCATGAAGGGGTCTTTGTAGTACTGATTCTGCGTAAATGGGGTTGCAGCGGGAAGCGCGCCCGCCCCCACGGTGCTGACCGGGCTCTCCGCCCGGACTATCGGCGACGTGAGGTTCAGATTTGTCGTGGTCAACAGCGTAACCTGTGGCCAGGTAGCGCCATAACTCTGGCCCACCTGCGACCAAGTCGACCAATTGTCATAGAAAATCCCTCCGCCGGTCCGAATGACCGTTTTCGAATCCAGCCTATATGCCAAACCAAAGCGCGGTCCTATGTTATTGAAATAGTTTCGGAAGATGTTCCCGCCTTGGGCCATCACTACGTTCGCCGGTAGCGTCGAACCCGGTATGCAGGGTGCCGAGCCCACGGCGGAGCAATACGGCGTGGGCGCCTGGAGAATGTACGTCCCGTTGTTCAGATCGAGTGTCCCTACTTGATTCGTGCGGTTCGCCGCCTCGCCCCATTGAGAGTGCAGGGTTACATCCCACCGCACTCCTATATTCACCGTCAAACGATCAGTTATTTTCCACTGGTCGCCGAAGTAAGCTCCATCCACCCACCCGCCATTTTCGCCACCGACCTGCAGCCTTCTGCTACCTCCGTCCGGCACGCCCAACAGAAAACTCGCTAGTGCGCTCCCCGTCCCTCCGGGGCTTTCAAGGTTTGCCGTTTGGAAGGGACTGAACGAAATGGAATTGTTCTGTATGTTCTCGCCAATGTTATTCGTGTTCACGTCGAAACCGACCGTTAGAAGATGCCGTCCGATCAACTTCGAAAAATTGACTTGTCCGGACCACGTGTCGGTGGCTCCCTGGGATTGGAGTGTGTCACCCGGCGTCCCCAGAAAGCCGACCATCGATGCGGAGGGCAGAAGGCAACTGCGGTTTCCCGGAAATCCGCAGGCGAAATTTGGATCGAACTGCCCAATCAGGCTCGAAGGCACTCCAGGCGTCGAGCCTGTAGTGTTGTCGATCGCATAGGTCCGCCCGAACTGCGCCTGCATCACCGCCGACGGCCCGAACGTGTGCGACCAGTTGGCACCCATCGTGTGCGCCGTCCAAACATCGTTCGCCGATGCCTGTCCAATCGGATTGATCGATGTCGCCGGCAGGCTCACGCCGCTGAACCGGAACCACGCCGCATCCTTCGTACCAAACTGTTGGTCGAGCCGGATGTCGTACACGTTCTGATCAGTGGCATGGGGCGTTGTCGCGACGAAGTTCGTGCCCCTCGTCGCGCTCACGGTCGGCTGCGGGTACAGGGCTTGTGCAAGGGCGTTCATTGTCGGATCCATGAGGTTCGCTGGAATCACTCCTCCCGGAAATGGATCGCGAAGGTATTGGCCCGGTTTCGACGCGTCCGCGTGCGTGCTGAAAGGATTGTAGATCGGAGTATTGAGGGCGCTGAGGTTTCCTTGCAGTTCCGCACCAGTCGGAATCAAGCCCAGCGTCTGCGAGGGCGCACTCTCCCGAAAACCTTCGTAACTGGCGAAAAAGAAAGTTCGGTTCTTTCCGTTGTAGTGCGGCAGCTCAACCGGACCGCCGAGATTGGCCCCGAACTGGTTTTGGCGCAACGCCTGTACATTCGGGAAGAACGTGTTGCGCGAGTCGAGTGCGGAATTCCGCAAGAACTCCCAGAGTGTCCCGTGAAAATCATTTGTGCCGGACTTGGTCACCACGTTGACGACCCCGCCCGTCACGCCGCCGAACTGGACTTGGTCGTTGTGCGAGTCCACCTTAAACTCGGCGATGTCGTCGACGATCAGCGGAACCGCATAGGTGCTGTTAATCGAGCCCTGGTCCATCACCCCGTCCACCAAGAACAGCGAACTCCGATTCCGGGCCCCGTTAAACGACGGAAAGTCGTACGAACCAACTCCCCGGAAACCGAACGTCTGTGCGGTATCCACCGGGCTCGCGCCAGGGGTGAGATTAAGAAGCTGTGTGAAGTTCCGTCCGTTCAGGGGCAGATCGTTCACGGCCTTCGACTCCACTACCGCTCCAAGCTCGGATGTCGAAGCCTCCAGCGTTGTGCTCGATGCCGTCACCGTTACCGTCTGCGCCGCCGAGCCAACTTGGAGCTTAAAGTCGAACGAGGCCGTCTGGTTCACCGAGAGCTTAAAGGGCGCCTGCTGCGAGGGTTGGAATCCTGCCTTGTCGACTCGAAGCGTGTAGGAACCGGGAGGCACGTTGACGAATACGTATTCGCCGGAAGTGTTCGTTTGTGTCTTGCTGTCGACCCCTGTCCCCAGGTTGTGTAACGACAGCGACGCCCCCGGAACGGCGGCCCCGGTCGAGTCTTCGACGGTTCCGGTCACGCTCGCCGTCGAAACCTGTGCTACTCCGTTACCCCCAAACCAGCCGGCCGCTGCGAGGCACATCAAGCAGTACGTCCGCCTGCGCCAGCCCTTCAACCAAGCTCTCTTAACCTGATCCACGTAAGTCTCCCCTTCCTGCAGACTCGCACAATCGGTATCCGATGCCCTCGGGTTGTGACCGCGTTCCGCAACGCCGCGATCGCGCTCCACGGCGGTGTGTGCAGCCCACGCGGTACTCTCCGGTAGCGCTACCAGGAAACAGCGTAAGGCATGGTCCGCGGGAGTACAATGTGAGAATCGTGTGAATCACCTGATAACAACACGTCGGTTCGGACAACCCTTTCGTTTGCCATCTGCTTAACAATGCAAATCGACCCGCCTCCAAAGCCCGACGAACGATGGGAAAGCGTCCAGCGAATCGCGGCCAGCGCTACGTTTCGCCGCTCGCCCCGCCTCCGCGACATGCTGCTCTACATCGCGGAGCAAAGCCTCTCGGGAAACGAACAAGAGTTGACCGAGATGAAGATCGGCGTCCGTGTTTTCGCGCGTGGCGACGATTACGTCCCAAGTGAGGACAGCATCGTCCGCTCCACGGTCCGCCAACTTCGGACAAAGCTACGCGAGTACTACGAAACGGACGGCGTCGAGGCGGCTTGGGTCATGGCGATTCCCAAGGGCAGCTTCGTCGCCGCGTTCCGCCACCGGGACGGGGCAACCGATGATCGATCCTCATCGGCCTACCTATCGCATCCAACCAGTCGCGCGTGGTGGCAATCGCGTGTCCTGCTGCTATCGCTTGGCACCCTGCTCGCCATCTCGATTTCCGCCAACCTCTGGTTTTGGTTCGCCTCCACTCACACCGGTGCCTCTCAGTCGCGCTCGCTTGGGCTGGCCGCCTGGCTAATCACCACGGCCAACCAGCCCACGCACGTGGTGCTGGATGATTACGCATTTGTGCTGATGTCCACCAGCATGCACACCCACCCCAGTGTTGAGGATTACGCCGAAAGATCCTACGTCCTTCTCAGCGCCGCACCCTCGAAAGACCCTGGGTTTCTTAAGCTCTGGGAACTGCTCGGCACTCGTTACATTGTGTCCTTGGGAGCTGAGGCAACCGCGGAACGCATCCTCCGCTCGACACCAAGACAAGACCTGATCCTCATCAGCCATGCGCGAAACATGGTCGCTCGCAATTTCCGCAACGGCAATTTCATCCTCTGCGGGAACAGTACGAACGATCCTTGGACGGAATTATTCTAAGATAACCTCAACTTTCCGTTCCAACACGGTCACGGATCAAATCCGGGCTACGCAAATCGGCGCCCAAAGGCCACCGAGCAATCATTCTACACAGCCGCCCAACCGGCCTCCCAAAACTCCGGCT
>JAJYCN010000141.1 GCA_021778335.1 Acidobacteriota bacterium
ACCATCTCATAAGAGAAATGGACGCTATGCGAGGCCTGCTCCTCATAACCCAAAGCCCGCAGCCCGGCCACTACCACGTCCTGTAAGTAAGACTGCCGCGAATCAATCACGTTATACACGCGCTCGCCCCCGCCGAACTTCGGCGACGCGGCCCGCGGCTCCGCCGTACTTACATACACCGTGTGCCCGCCATACTCGTGCCACGGCTTGTAATAAAAATCCTTCCCGAGTAACCCGAACTTCCAAAGCTGATAGGCAATGTCCTTGCCGACGTAAGTCACCGTCCCGTTCGACCGCACAATCACCTTGCTGTCGCCCGTCTCTTCCTCGCCCAGGTCCTTGAACGCGCTCGCCGGCATCACCCAGCAGCCCTTGTTCTTCCCCTCGGTCTCGAAGTAGATCGCCTTGCGCTCCTTCAACTGCTCGAACGCCTTCGCCCAGAACTCGAGATGCAGAATCTCGCTCTCCCGCGGCAGCACGTCGTAGCTGATCCCCAGCCGCAGCATCGTCTTCAAATGGCAATCGACAATCGCATCGGCCACCATTGCCCCGGCCCGCGCCACATCCCCCGTCCCGCCTTCAATCGCGTGCAGCGTCTCGCCGCGCCACTCGAGCGCCTCCGGATGCTCGCCGTAGTAAGCCGAAGTCCGCGCATACAGGTCCCAGCAGTAATAATCGAACCGCACCGCCGGATCGGCGATCAGCTTCTCGATCTCGGCCGGCCCCTTGCCTTCGAGCTTCAGGAAACCCACCACCACATCGGCCACCTGCACGCCGGTGTTGTCGATATAGTTCTGCACCTCGACGTTGTGGCCCGTCGCCCGCAGCATCCGCGCGAACGTATCGCCCAACACCGCGTTGCGCAGGTGCCCGATGTGCGCCGCCTTGTTCGGGTTGATGTTCGTGTGCTCGACGATGATCTTCCCGCCCGCCGCCTCCCGCTTCTCCGCGGCCTCTTCGAGCGCCATCCGCGCATACCGCCCGCGGTCCAGGCGCACGTTGATGTAGCCGTTGCCGGCCACCTCGAGCGCCGCCACGCCCTCGATCGGCCCGATCTCCTCGACAAACTGCGCCGCAATCGTCCGCGGCGCCCGCTTCAGCCGCTTCGCCAGCGCGAACGCCGTCGGCAGCGCGAGTTCCCCAAACGAGCTCTGCTTGGGCTGCTCGAGCGTCACCTCGACATCCAGCCCGTATCGCGCCTGCACATACTCCCGCAAGCGCTCCGTGATGTTCTGTTCTACAAGATGAAACACAAATGTTTAGTATCCCGCATCCACGCGCTCCATCTCCACCTCGTCCCTTAACTATCATGGTGCCTGTGGCGTTCCCCGCCGATCAATTGCAGCGCCTCGCCGTCGAGTGCGGCTTCGAGCTCGCCGGAGCCACGCCGGCCGTGCCTCTGCCAGACGCCGCGCCCTATCTCGACTGGGCCGCCCGCGGCCTCGCCGGCGCCATGACCTATCTCTCGGACCGCCGCGCCCCGCTCCGCGCCGACCCGCGCGCACTTCTGCCTTCGGCCCGCTCCATCGTCTGCGTGGGCAAACTCTACCGCACCCCGCACGAACCCTCGCGCCACCCGCTCGCCGGTTGGATCTCCCGCTACGCCTGGGGCGACGACTATCACGACACGCTCCGCCGCGCCCTCTTGCAACTCGCCGCGCGGCTCCAGCACGCCGCCGGACCTTTCGAATATAAGGTGTGCGTCGACACCGCCCCGCTTCTCGAACGCTCTTACGCCCGCCGCGCCGGCCTCGGCTGGATCGGCAAAAACAGTTGCCTCATCCGCGAAGGGATGGGCTCGTGGTTCTTCCTGGGCGAGCTGCTCGTATCCATCGACATCGAGCCCGCCGCGCCGCCGCCGGACCGCTGCGGCACATGCGCCCGCTGCATCGAAGCCTGCCCGACACAAGCCATCGTCCCCATCCCGCCTCACCCCGCCCTGCCCGCCCGCACCTACGAACTCGACTCCACCCGCTGCATCTCTTACCTCACCATCGAACTCCGCGGCCCCTCCCCCGCCCCGCTCCGCCCGTCTTTCGGTAATTACATCTTCGGCTGCGATATCTGCCAGGACGTCTGCCCCTGGAACTCCCGCGCTCCACTTACTTCCGACCCATCCTTCTTCCCGCGACGAACCCCACTTACTCTCGACAATCCGCCGCTCGAAGCCCTCGCCGCACTCACCGAAGACGAATTCCTCACCGCCTTCCGGGCCACGCCCGTCACCCGCGTCCGCTACCACGGCTTCCTCCGCAACGTCGCCATCGCCATCGGCAACTCGGGCGAGCCAACGCTGGCGCCCGTGCTCACGCGCCTCGTCACTTCCGCCGACCCCACTGTCGCCGAAGCCGCCGCCTGGGCCATCGCCCAACTCAACGCGCCACAACCGACCTTATGAAGCTACCGGCACTTGTACTCTTATTCGCCTGCGCCGCCTCCGCCGATACGGCCAAGAAAGAAGACCATCCCTCCGGCTGCACCATACACTTAGCCGATCCGCTGGGCCCGGTCCATCTGCGGGCCGCCTCGCCGATCGAAGCGCTCATCGGCCTCGCGCGCGACCGCCACCTCTGCTTCGCCTTCGAAAACCCCGGCCGCGACTTACTTGAGCCCGCGGTCGATCTTACTCTTGACAAAGCCTCGCCCCGCGTGATCCTCGATCGCTTCCTCAACGCCGCGCGGCCCTACGACATCACCGAAGAGCAGGGAGTCATCTCCCTCCGCCCGAAGAAGAACCGGCACGGCGCAACCCTGCTCGACGTTGTCCTCCCGGCCTTCAACGCTCCGCCCTCCGAGACGCTCGAAGAAGCAAGCGTCTCCCTGAACGTCATGCTCATCATGCTGCGCAAACCCAAGATGACGGGCCTCGGCGGAGGCATCGGCATATGGCCCAGCGACGAAGCCATCGGCCCCTTCAAGGAAAAGGACAAGACCGTCCGCGACTTACTCGACTTCGCCGTCTCCCGCTCCAACGGCGCGTCCTGGATGTCCGGGCCGTGCAACCCAAAGGACCTCAGGAACGGAACGCTCTGCTGGAGCATCGCCCAATACAGCCACGAAGACGCGGCGATCGAAACGACCAAAACTTTCGTCGCCGCCCAGCGCAGGCGCCGGAAACTTCACTAAATGTGGCAGCCCATGCATTTGAAGCGCCGGCCGTGACAGACCGCGCACGTGGTCTTGTCCAGGCCCAGTTTGCCCGATGTATGCGAGTCGAGAAAGTCCTTCGTGTGACTCGACGGCGTCAACTGCGCGCCTTGCGCGTGGCAGAACGAGCAGCTATCCGGCGGGTCGATGTCGTTGTGGCAGACCAGGCAATCCGCCATCCGCGGCAGCAGCGCCTCGCTTACCTGCTCGCTCTGCTCCATCCCTCGATGGCAGGCCGCGCATTGGTTCTTGGTGTTGAGTAACTCGCGTTCGTTGCCCGGCGGGGACAAGTAAGTGCCGTGGTCGATCGCCGCGGCGATCACCGGCGCCACGTTGCCCAGTTTCAAGTGCTGCGCGTGGCTGAAGTGCGCGAGCAGCGTCTTCGGCGGCGAATCCGGCACGCTCACTTCTCCCGCCTTGTGGCAGCGCGCGCAAACCTCGGCCTTGGGCAGCAAGTTATCTGCAGCCGACGCGCTCGCAGCTACGGCCTGGTGGCAGTCCGTGCAGCCCAGCCGTAGTTTCAAATGCAGCGCGTGCGAGAACGGCTTGTCCGCGGCGTGGGCGCAGGCGGCCGCCAGCAGCGCCGCCAGCGTCAGCCTTTGTAGGAGATCCGCCAAATCTTCTGCCCGCCGTCGTCGCTCACCAGCAGACTGCCGTCCGGCATCTGCAGAATCGCCACCGGCCGCCCCCACACATTGCGCGAGTTCGGATCCGTCATCCAACCGGTCATGAAACTCTGTACCGGGCCGCTTGGCTTGCCATGCGCGAACGGCACGAACGCGATGTTATAGCCCGTGCGCTGGGCGCGGTTCCACGAGCCGTGATAGGCCAGGAACGCGCCGCCGCGGTACTCGGCCGGAAACATCGTGCCAGTGTAGAAGCAGAAGTCCAGCACGGCCGAGTGCGACTGGAGCAGCACATCGCCCGGAATGGCTTTCTTCACCAGGTCCGGCCGCTCGCCCTTCCGCCGCGGATCTTCATGCGGACCGGCGTAGGCGTACGGCCATCCGTAGAATGCCCCCTGCTGGATGTGAGTGAAGTAATCCGGCACTAAGTCGTCGCCGAGGCCGTCGCGCTCCTGCACCGCCGCCCACAGAACGTCCGTGCCAGGATACCAATGCAGGCCGATCGGGTTCCGCGTGCCGGCCGCGTATGTCTCGTGACCGCTGCCGTCGGGGTTGTAGCGGTTGATCGCCGCCCGGAGAGCAGGCTCGCCGGCATTTACGTTCGAACCGGAGCCGACGCCCACATATAACTTCTCCCCTTTGCGGTCGAATAACAAACTCCGTGTCCAATGCCCGCCATGCGCTGCATCTTCGAGCGAGATAACCTGCTCACCCGGACCTGCGGTCATCTTAGAAGCGTCATAGACATAGCGCTTGACCTTGTCCACCTCGCCTACATACAAGTAAGTTTTCCAGAAAGCAAGACCGTAAGGACGACTCAATCCCGTGATGAGTTCCTTGCGCGTCTTGCCGTTGTTAGTAAGTACATACACCGTCCCGCCGCTGTCACTTAGGATAACTTCATTGTGCGGGCCAAGCATCATATAACGGGGCACGTCGAACCCCGCGGCCCATTCCTCGATGTTGAATCCCTGAGGCAGGCGCAGCGTCGCGCCGTCGGGCCGGTTGACCACTTTGGGGCCGTTGTTGGCCGACGGTGACGCGTACGGGGCGGGCAAAGTGGCCAGTTGCTGCTGCTGAAAACCGTAGAGGCTGGCGCAGGCAAACGCAAGGAAGAGGAAGTTTCGCTTCATGTCGGATAGGGTCAGTGTAGCGGAAATTGGCGAAAAAGGCGTGCACAAGACCGCGACTGATAACGTTACCGGTAACGCTAACAACCGGCAGTGACAGCTACCCCTCCCCGCCGAAGGAAATCCCCCGTTTTTCCCGCCCGAAACCAGCCGCCAAAGCCACTCCCAGGAACACCAGAAGCGCCGTCGCGGCCATCGCCCATTGATACGGAATGCTCCGAGCCAGCAGCGCTTCAATCAGCGCCGAGACGCTGGCCAGCAGCACCCCGCACTGGTAGGCGAAGCCGGGCAGGAAACCGCGGATCGCGTCGGGCGAAAGTTCGCTCAGGTGCGCCGGGATCACGCCCCACGCCCCCTGCACGAAAAACTGCATCAGGAAGGCGCCGGCGATGAGCACGAACAGGTTCGGCGGGAAGGCCCACAAGGGGATCATGGCGACGGCGAGTACCATGGCCGTGATAATTGCGCGGCGGCGGCCGCGCCGGTCGCTGAAGAGGCCGAATACCACGCCGCCGGCGATCGCGCCCACCATCGACAGCGCGGTGATGAGCGAGCGGGCGCCCGGCGCCATGCCCCACTGCCGCTCGAGGAAAGTCGGGTACATGTCCTGCGTGCCGTGCGAGGCGAAGTTCATCATCGCCATGAGGAAGACGATGTAGAAAAACAATTTCCAGTTGGCGAGGATCGCGTCGCCGAGGCGGCTCCAGTCGCGCTCGCGCCGCTTCTCCCACACCTCCGACTCTTTCACGCGCGAGCGGATGAAGAGCGCGAGCAGCGCGGGCAGGCCGCCTAAGAAAAACAGCGGCCGCCAGCCGAAGCGGTCGAATAAGAAATAGTTCGCCAGCGCGGCGAGGAGGAAGCCCGCGGCGTACCCCTGCTGCAGTAGGCCGCTGAGCAGGCCGCGCAGACGCGGCGGAACTTTTTCCATGGCGAGCGAGGCGCCGACGCCCCACTCGCCGCCCATACCGACGCCGAACAGCGCGCGGAGGAATAGGAACGTGTTGTAGTTGGGCGCCAGGCCCGAGGCGACCTCGACGACGGAATAGAACACGAGGTCGATCATCAGCGGGAGGCGGCGGCCGTAGCGGTCGGCGAGCAGGCCGAACAGGAACGCGCCGACGGGGCGGAAGGCGAGCGTGAGGGTGAGGGAGAACGCCATGGCGGCGTCGGACTGATGGAACTCGCGGCCGATGGCGGTGAGACAGGTGACGACGAGGAAGAAGTCGAAGGCGTCGAGCATCCAGCCGAGAAACCCGGCCAGCACCGCGGCGCGATGATCGTTGGCGGCGCCCGCCGAGGATTCGGTGTTCACAGGTTGCGAATTAAACAGTGTACTGCCCGGAAGCGATGTTGCGCTCAACTGCGGTGTACGGCGAGAATGGACCGCAGGGTCATGGCGCGAGTGCGGCGATTAGCGGCGGCGTTGTTTGCGGGCTCGAGCGGGGCGCTGGCGCTCGCGAAGGCGAACAACCCGGATACGCGAGAAGTGCGCTGTATCCGACGCTGGCGGCGGCGATGTCAGCGACGGACCGCGCCGAGATTTACTTCGGCACGCGGTATTACCGGCAGACGCTGCAGTCGTTCGACCTCGCGCTCGAGTTGAACTATACGATTTTCAATTTCGGCGCGCGGGCCGGACGGATCGACGCGGCGAAAGCGGATCTTCTGGCCGCGCAGCCGAACGTGAAGAACGCCGAGGCGGTGCAGCAGGCGGCGGAAAAGCGGCTGGAAAACGGCCTGGCAACGCCGCCCGATGTGCTCGAAGCGCGGAGCGGCGCGGCGCAGGTGTCCTACGATTTGCAGGCCACGTTGGGTGCGCGGGACGTCGCGCATGGGAATCTAGCCACGGCTTTGGGAGTAACGCCGGTCGAGCAGATTCAGGTGGTGACGATTGACAAGCTCGAATCGCCCGACAAGATCGAGGATACGGTGGATGAAGCGATTGACCGGCCGCTGAAGCAGAGGCCGGACCTGATGCAGCGCGTGGCCCAGATCCGCGCGGCGAACGCGCATTTGAAGGAGGCGCGTGCGGTTTGAACCTGAACCGGACGCTTTTTAACGGAGGGGCGCAAAAGAACGAAGTGGAGCGGGCGCAGCCCGGAGTGGGTTTGCGGGCCTTGGCGGGCGAGGATTCGCCCGCCAAGGGGAGTTGTCTACTGAAACGGGACGACGGAGTTTTGATATTCGACCCAGTAATTGTAGGAGAAGAAATCGAGACCTGGGACGGTGGCGGACGATATCGGATATCGCTGCGCTAACATGGTCAACTGCCCGACAGGGTAGCCGTCTTGTGTTGTGCTGGGCGGCAAGGCCTGGAGAATCGAGACGGGCACGGTCAGGGACTGATCGGAGGCGTGGGCGCGGCATTCGAAAGTAACTGCCGGGGCGCCTACGGAAACGGTGCTGGATCCGAGCAGAAGGACGTCCCAGTCCGGACCTCCGCCCGTCCAGTTGACGGTCAGAGGTTGGGACCGAGGGACTGAGGTGATGGAGCCGTAGTTCGTCCAGATGAACGGATTTTGCGGCACTGTGACGTTGACGTTGAACCCTCCCACGTCCGCTCCGCCGTTTCCGTTGTTGATGTTGTAAGTGCCGGGGGTGAAGTAGAGGGGCTGGCTGGGTTGGGCGCCGCCGCCGAGGACGGTGACAAACGAGCCGGTGACGCCGGCCGATTCCGTTAACTGTTTCGCGCCGCCGGGGCCGTTGACGTTGACCACGGAACCAGCGTCCAGTTGGCTGGAAGTGATCGTGCCGAGTTGGGGAATATTGACAATAACGCAAGCGCCGTAAGGCACGTCAAAACCCGCAAAAGCGAATGTATTTGCACTGAACTTCGCGAAGCCCGCCAGGCCCTCATCGGTAGTGACGGTCGAGGTTGTGAGCGAACCGGACGCCGACACGGACGTAGATGTAACGACGGAGCGACCCAGGTCGGCGCTGCCCGTGCGCACGTATCCGGAGGCTAAGGCCGCCGCAAACCCAGGAGGGTATGGCTGTTGGCTGGAGCAGGTGAGTGTGGGATCGACGGCCATTGTCACGTAGTTACTTGTGATGGTGCTGTTGCCGTTGGTGACGATAATTGCGACGGGAACGTTGCAACCGGTGACGCCTTTCGGAATCATGAAGTTCACCTGATCCTCGCCGGCGTAGCCGGTTCTTCCGGCATAAAGCGGCGTGACGTTGACGCCGCCGACGGTGACGACTACGGTAACTCCGGGCAGGTTACCGCTGGGCGGGGTGGTGTTGTCGTTGCCGCTGATGGGTCCGAGTCCCGTGCCCCAGGCAACGACTTCCTCGCCGGGCTGAAACGCGAAACTGGACGAGCTCGGGTGACCGCTTCCATCGAGGATGACCGCGGTGCCGGCGCCCTGCTGATTGACGGTAAAGATTCCGAAGCTGCTTTTGACGACGGTTATTGGCGCCGCGGCGCTGGGCGTGCCGTTATAGGAGACCGTGACAGTTCCGGTTCCTACGGGAGTATCCGAGGGTAAGACCGCAGCGAGTTGGCCTGCCAAGGTGTAGATCATGTAGCATTGGACGGTTGTGCCACTGACGGTGACGCTGATGGATGTTCCGGATAAGGTGGTGGGTAGCGGGAAGCCGGCGTACTGAATTGTCGACGGTCCCATCGCGGAGCCGAAGACGACGAAGATGGAGCCTTGGGCGATGGAGCCATCGGGAAGGCGGGGGTCGGCGAAACTTGCGGCATTCTTGACTCCCTGCGCGGCGATGGATGGTCCTCCCGCCGTGCCTGCGCTGCTCGCGGAAGCGCCACTGGCGCCGGTGGATCCGCCGCTGCCGCCCGTCGAGCCGCCTTTGGAGTAATGGCCGGGGTTGGTGCGATCAGCGATGACGGCGTCGAGAGTGGCGGTGATGGCTGTGGATCTGAAAAGTGGGGCCTCGGCAGAGATAGTAACCGCATCAATGAGGCTGACGCCGAGCGACGTGGTGATGGAGTTAACGACGGTAATGCCGGCCGCGCTACCCACCGGCACGATCTTCCCGGCCGTGAACTGAATATCGCCTCCGGCAGTAGATATGGTTCCATTGTCGAGATTCAAGGTTTGGCCGTTCATCAAGACAGATGGCGAGCCCGGGGAAAAATCGGCGAATGCAGCGACGGGCGAAAGTAGCGCGAGTGCCGCAATACACGTGTAAGTCATAAGTTCCTCCGCTAAGATTGCTGGTGTATAGCTGTCCTGGAGATGCTATCACTTCGCCCGGCGCTGGGGATTCTGGGCGGAACTTGAGGCGGTCTTACCGAGGGCCGTCATGGGTTCGATGAGGAGGCAGGGCGGGCAGGTAGCCGGCGAGGAGCGAGACGGCGGCGAGGGCCATGCGGACGCCGATTTCCTGGTGGGTTTGGCGGGTGACCGAATCAGAGATGACGCCGTAGATTCCGAGGCAGGCGAGAATGAGTCCGAAGAGGGCGAAGCCGCGCTGTTTCCGCGGAGCGCGGAAGGCGAAGCGGAGATGCTGCGCCCAGCCGCCCCACTAGTCTTGTGTGCGGCGGTGGGACTCGCGAGCTTTGCCCATCCGCTCGCCGGTGCTTTAGAGGCTGGTGAGATCTCCCAATCGACGCGTGGCCTGGGCACGGGCTTCTTCCGGGCTCAGGCCGAGGGTAATCGGGTCGGCTTGAACATCTCGCCGAGCGACACGACGCCCAAGAAGAGCTTCTCGTCGCCGGCGGCGTTGAGCCATTCTTTTGCGCGCGGATCGGACTCGAGACGGGTGGGTTCGGAGGGGACGTTGGTGTCGAGCAGAAAACCCGTCGTAGCTTGACCTGGCGGCCCATGTCCTGGTCCCGTTCAGATTTGACGTTCAGGCCCTTCCGCGGCCATTCAACAAACAACTTCGCCAGACTCTTCCGGCCTGCCGGACGCGGCTTCTTTGGCGCGGCGGCCCGAAGATGGTCCGCCGCCAGGAACGCGGCGCGGACCTCCTGCATTGAGAGTTCCGGGTGAGCGTGGATGTCCTTGTAGAGCAGCTCCAGTTCCGGCAGGAGCGGATCGAGCGCTGTAAGGATTTTCTCGCCGTGTAGATTCGTCGCGAGAAGACGGCTCGATCCAGGCTATAACGTCGCGCGCGTGGAGTGCGCTTAGCTACTGAAACGGGACGACGGAGTTTTGGTATTCGACCGAGTAACTGTAGATAAAGAGATCCAGACCCGGGACGGTGGCGGTCGATATCTTCGACGGCTCGGCGAGCATGGTCAGTTGCCCGAGGGGGTATCCGTTTTGTGTTGTGCTGGGCGGCAGCGCCTGGAGAATCGAGACGGGCACGGTCAGGGACTGGTCCGAGCCGTGGGCGCGGCACTCGAAAGTAACTGCCGGTGCGCCGATGGAAACAGTGCTGGATCCGTTCAAGTAGACGTCCCAATCCGGATCGCCGCCCGTCCAATTCACCGTGAAAGACTGAGACCGGGGGACGGCGGTGATGGAGGCGTAGTTAGTCCCGGTGAACGGATTCTGCGGCACGGTGATGTTGACGTTGAACCCTCCCACGTCTTTGCCGCCGTTTCCGTTGTTGACGGTGTAAGTGCCGGGTGTGAAGTAGAGGGGCTGGCTAGATTGGGCTCCGCCGCCGAGGATGTTGTAAAAGGCGCCGGTGACGCCAGTGGATTCGGTCAACTGTTTGGCACCGCCGGGGCCGTTGATATTGATGACGGAACCGGGGTCCAGTGGGCTGGCGGTGACCGTGCCCAGTTGTGGGGTGTTGATGATTATGCAAGCACCGTAAGGCAAGTCAAAGCCGCTAAAAGAATATGCATTGGCGCTGAGCTTATTGAAGCCGGCTTCGCCCTGATCGCTGGTGACGGTCACGGTTGTGCTTGAACCGGACGCCGACACGGAAGGGCTCGTGGTAACGGAGCGATTCAGGAGGACGGCGCCCACGCGCACGGAACCCGAGGCTAAGGCGGTCTTAAAGCCAGGTGGGAACTGCTCCTGGCTGGCGCAGGTGAGTGTGGGATCGATCGCCATTGATACGTAGTTACTGGTGACGGTGCTGCTTCCGTTGGTGACGGTAATTGCGACGGGAACGTTGCAGCCGGTGACGCCTTGCGGAATCATGAAATTGACCTGATCCTCGCCGGCGAATCCTGTTCTTCCGGCATAAAGCGGCGTGACGTTGACACCGCCGACGGTGACCACTACGGTGACGCCGGGCAGGTTACCACTGGGCGGGGTGGTGTTGTCGCTGCCGGTGATGGGTCCGAGCCCGGTGCCCCAGGCTACGACTTCTTCGCCGGGCTGAAAGGCGAAGCTGGACGAGCTCGGGTTCCCGCTTCCATCGAGGATCACCGCGGCGCCGGCGCCCTGCTGATTGACGGTAAAGATACCGAAGCTACTTTTGACGACAGTTATTGGCGCCGTGCCGCTGGGCGTGCCGTTATAGGTGACCGTGACGGTTCCGGTTCCTACCGGCGTATCGGAAGGTAAGACGGCGGCGAGTTGGCCGGCCAAGGTATAGATCATGTAGCACGGCACGGTTGTGCCGTTGACGGTGACGCTGATGGAGGCGCCGGATAAGGTGGTGGGCAGAGGGAAGCCGGCGTACTGAATTTTCGACGGTCCCATAGCGGAGCCGAAGACGACGAAGATGGAGCCTTGGGCGATGGAGCCATCGGGAAGGCGGGGGTCGGCGAAGCTTGCGGCATTCTTGACTCCCTGCGCCGCGATGGCCGGTCCGCCCGGCGTGCCTCCGCTACCGCCCGTCGAGCCGCCAGTGCCTCCGGTGGAGCCGCCAGTGCCGCCGGAACTGCATCCGGAAGAGTAAGTGGTGAACTGGATGGTGACTGAAGATGCACTTACAGCGGTCAGCCACAGTTTGGAGTAATGGCCGGCGTTGGTGTGAATGGCGATCACGGCGTCGAGAGACGGCGTGATGGGCGTTGAGATGAAAAGCGGGGCCAGGGCGCAGATAGTCGCCTCATCAATGAGGCTGACCCCAAGCGAAGTGGTAATGGAGTTAGCGACGGTCAGGCCGGCCGCGTTGCTCACCGGCACGAGTTTTCCGCCGGCGAACTGAATATCGCCTCCGGAGGTAGAGATGGTTCCGTTGTCCAGGTTCAGGGTTTGGCCGACCGTCAAGACAGATGGCGAGGCCGGTGAAAAATCGGCAAATGCAGCGACGGGCGAAAGTAGCGCGAGCGCGGCAATACACTTGTAGGTCATAGTCCCTCCACTAAGACTGCTTGTGTATAGCTGTCTCTGAGATACTAACACTACGCTGGGCGTTTGCAATCTTGATTCCAGCGGACTTGTGGCGGACTTAGGAGCGGCCGCTCACATCTTAGTGGGCTGGCGCACGGTAAAAGAGGGGTTTTCTTAGATTCGCTGCTATTGTAGAAGATACGATCTTCCGGGTGGTGTTACTGTGTGAGGAGGGTGGCGATGGGTTGGATGAGGGAGGCGCGGCGGGCTACTCCGCGGCAGACCAGGAATTGAGGACGCCGATGCCCAGGCCGTTAAAGTCGCGCGAGTTCGGCGTGACCACCGTGAGGTCGTGTTCGAGCGCGGTCGCGGCGGTCAGCCCGCCGGCGACGGTGATGCCCCTGCCCTTCAACTGACAATCGCCGGCGAGTCAAGAAAAGCTTCTCGTCGCCGGCGTCGTTGAGCCATTCTTCTACGCGCCGATCGGATTGGGGCGGGTCAGTTCGGAGGGGACGTTGGTATCGAGCAGAGAACCGGTCATAGTTTGACCGGGCGGACCATGTCCTGGTCCCGTTCAAACTTGAGATCCAGGCCCTTCAGCGGCGATTCAGCGAACAAGAGCGCCAGACTCTTCCGGCCTGCCGGACGCGGCTTCTCGGAGACGGCGGCACGGGCGAGCACCTCGTTCAGATACTCCAACAGGGACAAGCCCCTGGCATGAGCTTGGGCGAGCAGCCCGGCTTCCAGTTCAGGCTTCAGTTCCAACTTCATGCGCCCTCCAGTCGTTATTATCGCAAGTCTTCGTCCGTCACAGGGCGGCTGGGGGATTCAGTCGAACGTCACGGCCGGGTTTTCCGACGGCGGGTGCGTTGAGGGTTGAGGCGGATAACGCTGCCGGAGTGAGTAATCGGGAACCGGCGTATCTAGCTGTCGACAGCGGTCACGTAAGGGGATTGGGCACGTCTTCGCCGCTTTCGATTCTGTCGGCGAGGACCTGGCGGGCGATGGCGTTCGCCTTTCGGATCACGTCTTTCTGGGCGGCTCCGTAGGCCAGTACGCCGGGAAGATCGGGCTCGGAGGCGGGAACGCGGCGGACTACTTCACGCTGCAGTTCCAGGCGGATCGGGTCGATCGTGACTATGGCAGCTCCAGGCTAGCCAAACATTCCGGGTCACATCCGTTGATTCAGAAGGCGGAGTACGAGCTTCCTCGGGTTGAGGCTGGAACGATCCAGGCGCTGAGGCTGAAGACGGCGTGAGGCTGGCGGGTCACAATCCGGATTGACGCGTGTGGGGGGCCGGCGCCAGAATCACGGAGTGCGGCGCCGGACAGTGGTTCCCTTCCACAATCTGCATCTCGACGGGTCTCTGCCGTTTCGCTTGAGTTCGAGCGTATATTTTGACGAGATTCCAGGTTCGCTGCGGGAGGGCCACCAACTCCAGGGAATTGCCGAATACGACCGCCAGCGTTTCAACTCTTGCACGCACTGCCTCGTTGTTGAGTACGAGGCCCATGACTTGGGTTCGCCAGATCCGGGATGGAAGGGGCGGGAGCCCCGGGCCATTGAGAAAGCCAATCTTGACCTTGCCTATTTTGCAAATTTATCCCTTTGGCTGCAGCGTGCGTGCCCGGTCTCGTTCACTTTGGTGTTTCACACGATGGATCGTGAGGGGGTTCGCCGTTCAAGGGGTTGAGCGGGCTCCCGGGTTCTTATGCCACCCGCGGGACAAGCGCCAGCAGATCGCCGAAGAGGATCTCGCGCCAGCGATGAAATTGTACACGCAGTTGGCCGGCGTCCGGAAGGGAACCTCAGTGTGGACTGCGATCCGATGCCTGGTGCCTGCCCTCGAGAATAGTACCGAGGAGATTCGGTATCTGCTGCTTTGGGTTGGGCTTGAGGCGCTGTTTGGAGCGAACGCGGAGATTACGCATCGGATATCTCAGAGAATCGCGTTCTTCGTTGGCAAGGACCGTTCCGAGGCTCGCGGACTCTACCGGTCGGCAAAGAAGGCGTACGAATTTCGGTCAAAAGTAGCTCACGGTGTGTGGAGGACGGATGAATCGTCGACCAAGCTCACGGGCGAGACCGAGACGCTCCTGCGGAAGGCGGTCGTAAAG
>JAJYCN010000142.1 GCA_021778335.1 Acidobacteriota bacterium
TCACGTGCGGGGTGACGGCGGGGACCTGCGTGACGCGGGTGGAGACGTAGTCGAGCCAGCCCTGCCACTGGTTCCATTCAGCTTTGTGGTCGCGGCGGGTCCACATCTGGACCGCGGTGAGCATGCCCATGATTTCTTCCTTGCCGACCTTGAGCGAGCGGCCGAAGGCGTGATGCGGCGCGCTGTTGGCCCAGGCGGCCTGCAGAAGGTTCTTGTCGCCGAGCAGTAGGCCGGCGCATTGGGGCCCGCGGAGGCATTTGCCGCCGCTGTAGGCGACGGCGGTCGCGCCGCGGCCGAGATGGATGTTCGGGATGGTCAGCATTTCGGCGGCGGCGTCCACCAGGACCGGGACATTCCACTTCTTCGCCATCGCGGAAACGGCGGCGGTCCCGAGCTCGCCTTCGTCTCCGGGTCCGGCCAGGATGTAGACCATCGCGGTTCGCTCGCTGAAGGCCGCCTCGCATTCGGCGGCGGTGTTGGGCTGGACGATCTTCACGCCGAGCATGCGGATGGCGTGGTCGTAGACGTTGCGCGAGTAGGTGGGGATGATTACCTCGCTCTTCATGCCGCGGAGATTCGGAAGGCGCTGCATTTTCTCCGGGTCGCCTCCGGCGAGGCAGGCCGTCGTGGTGTGGGTCATCGCGGCGGCGCAACCGGCGGTGACGATGCCCCAGGGGGCCTGCGTAAGGGAAGCGAGTTGCTCGCCGACGGCGCTCATGAGCTCGTCGAGATCGACATAGTGGCTGCCGGCCTCGTCCATGGCGCGCTTGACTTCGGGGAGGGTAAGCGAGCCGCTGATGATGGTGTATGTGCCTTTGCAGTTGACAAGCGGGCGGACGCCGATGGATTCGTAGATGCTTGAGCCGAGCGTGAGTTCGGAAGCCTGAATCGACGGCGCGGAGGCGAGAGCCGCCGCGGCGGCGCCAGCCTGGAAAAGGCTTCGGCGGCTGAGAGTCGGGGAAGAGGACGAAGAAGATCGGGATTGATTTGCCATAAGTGACTCCAAAATCCGCGGACGACTGGCCGCGGGTCGAACGGTCCGGGGTTCCTCACTTTTGATACCACAAAAACAATCAATCGTGGAGAAAAGAGAGAAAACGTAAGCCGAGCGCATCTCCGCATAAGCTGTGATAGGATCGCGCTAACCGGGCTGGGGGGCCGGAATCTGGAGTAACGTACGCGGTGAGCGACGAGGGAGGATTGTGCCGCCGGATTGGAACAAAACCGGGGGCGCGTGTTTTTTCGATGCGGATGCGATGGTTGGCCACAGCAGTGCTCGCGCTGGGGATGGCGCGCGGCGAGGATCTGGCGGAGGCAGGGCGGAAGCGGTTCGTATCCGCGTGCGCGGGCTGCCACGGGGCGGACGCGGCGGGAGGCGAACGTGCGCCGGGAATCGGGCAGGGCGGCAGCGGGCAGCTCGGAACCGACGACGGGGTGCGTGATCTGATCCGGAAAGGGATTCCCGGAACGGGGATGCCGGCGTTTGCACTGCCGGACACGGAATTGGCGGAGTTGACGGCATTTGTGAGGTCGCTGGTGCGGCCGGCGGCGGAGGCGAAGCCGCCGGGTGACGCGAAGGCCGGCGCAAACTATTTCTTCGGCGTGGGCGGTTGCTGGGCGTGCCATGCCGTGAAGGGGCGCGGAGGGCTGCGTGGCCCGGACCTGACGCAGGCCGGCGAGCGGCTGACACTGGGGCGGATCGAGCAGGCGCTGAGCCACCCGGAGACGCTCGATGGGAGCGGGTATCAAGCGGCGGCGATCCGCCTTCGGGATGGCAGGCAGGTGCGCGGGATCGTCAAGAACGAGAGTGGGTTCGATTTGCAGGTGCTGGGTTTTGACAAGCGTTTGTACCTGCTGAGAAAGAGCGAAGTGTCGGCAATTCAGCGGGAGCCGGGGTCCGGAATGCCTCCGGTGAAGGCGGCGCCGGCCGAGCGCCAGGACCTGATTGCGTTTCTGGCGCACCTGCCCGCCTCGTCTCCCTCCGGCGGAGCGGCGGCGCCGCTGCCGGGCGCGGTGAGATGGGACGAGGTACGGAGCCCGACGCCCGGCGAATGGCCGACGTATCACGGGGTGCTCGGAGGGAACCGGTATTCCCCGTTGATGCAGATCGACAGGAGCAATGTCGCGAGACTCGCGCCGGCGTGGATGTATCCGGCGCCGGGAGGCGGAAGCCTGGAAGTGACGCCGGTGGTTGTGGGCGGCGTGATGTACGTGACAACGGCAAACTCCGTTTACGCGCTCGATGCGGCGAGCGGGCGGGAGATCTGGCGGTATGTGCAGCCGCGGCACCGTGGCGTGGTTGGGGACGCGCCGGCGGGAATCAATCGGGGCGTCGCGGTGCTTGGCGACCGGGTATTTCTAGTGACCGACGATGCGCACCTGGTGGCGTTGCATCGGCTGACCGGGGCGATGCTGTGGGATCAGGTCATGGCGGATTGGCGGGACAATTACGGGGCGACGTCGGCGCCTTTGGTGGTGGGCGACCTGGTAGTGTCCGGCGTTGCCGGCGGTGACGAAGGCGTCCGGGGATTTCTCGCCGCCTACCGGGCGGACACGGGTGAGCGCGTATGGAGGCTCTGGACCGTTCCGGCGCCGGGCGATCCGTCGGCCAAAACGTGGGAGGGGCGAGCGCTCGAGCATGGCTGTGCGTCCACGTGGCTAACGGGTACTTATGATGCCGAGACGAACCTGCTGCTATGGCCGACAGGGAATCCGTGCCCGGACTTCAACGGCGACGAGCGGAAGGGCGATAACCTGTATGCGGACTCGGTTGTGGCGCTTGATCCCGAGTCCGGCGAGATGAAGTGGTACTACCAGTTCACGCCGCACGATGTGCACGATTGGGACGCCACGGAGACTCCGCTGGTGGCCGACATCGACTTTCACGGCGAGCGGCGAAAAGTGATCCTGCAGGGGAACCGGAACGGATTTTTCTACGTGCTGGACCGGACCACCGGCAAGGTGCTGCAAGCGACGCCGTACGTGAGGGAATTGAACTGGGCGAAACGGATCGGAGAGGATGGCCGGCCGGTGCTGTCGGAACCGGTGCGAGACGCGCAGGGAGGGACCAAGGTGTGTCCGTCGGTAGAGGGGGCATCGAATTGGATGTCGAGTTCCTACGACCCGCAAACGAAGCTGTTCTACCTGATCGCGCTGGAGAAGTGCACGATCTACACAAAGAACGCGGAGTGGTGGAAACGGGGGGAGTCGTTCAATGGGGGCTCAGCCAGGGATGACCGCGGCGTGCGGCCGCGGAAGTACGTGCGCGCGATCGACCCGCAAACCGGAAAAATTGTTTGGGAGCATGAGCAAACCGGACCGGGCGAGGCCTGGGCCGGACTACTGGCGACCGCATCGGGACTCGTGTTTTTCGGCGACGACGATGGCGCGATGACCGCGCTCGACTCCGGTAGCGGGAAGGTTCTGTGGCGGTTCCCGATGAATGTTCACTTGCATGCCTCGCCGATGACTTACTCACTTGGCGGCAGGCAATATGTTGGAATGGCGGCGGGCGGCAACATTGTGGTGTTCGCCCTGGCTGGAAGCGGAGAAGGAGCGCAATGAAAAAAGCGGCAATTTGGGTTGGCGCGGGAGCGCTGGTTTGGTTTACCTGGGCACTACGGGCACAGGGTCCCGAGACGGCGGTGTCGCAGTTCCGCCTGGTGGAGGTCGCCTCGGTGGCCGATGCGATGGAACAGCTTTATGGCACGAAGGCGTACATGGACCACCGGTTTCGTCCCATCGAGCCGGCGAAATTCGCCGGCCCGGCGGTAACGGTGAGCCTGGCGCGCGATGAAAACAAGGAAGGCTCGAAACTGTTGCAGCCGATGCTGGACGCGATTGACGCGGCTCCGGAGGGATCGGTGTACGTGATGGTCCTCGAAGATGGGGCCGACTATGCGGGTATCGGCGGCCTGATGACGACGGCGATGAAATATCGCGGACTCGCCGGGGCTGTGGTCGACGGAGGGGTGCGCGACACGCCCCAAATCCGGAGGCTGGGCTTTCCGGTGTTCAGCACCGGCGTGGTGCCGTCGACGACCGTTGGCCATTACAAAGTGGCGGGCGTAAACGTTCCGGTACGCTGCGGCGGCGTGGAGGTGCGGCCAGGAGACATCGTAAGCGCGGACAGCGACGGAATCGTCGCCGTCCCCAAGGAGAAGGCCGGCGAGGTGCTGAAACGGGCGCAGCAGATGGACGAAACCGAACACAGCATGTATCCTTACATCGAGAAATACCGGTCAATCGCCGCGGCGGTGAAGAAATTCGGCCGGATCTGAGACCGCCCGGAACTTCAATGGCGGAGCGTGATTTCCTTCAGCAACGGGAATATCCTTATCGATTTGGCGGTGCACGGAGTGGGAACATAGGTGAGGCGGCCCGGGTTTCGGGCGCATGGAGAGATTGCAGAGAGATTGCAGAGTGTTGACGGGAAACGAATGTTTCGTTTAATGTATGGATTCGACTTCGCCGCGCCTTTGGGGTGAAGGAAAATTCTATGGCTGAGAACCAGGCCGGCGAAAAGGTACGGATCGACGAGACGCTCCCCTCGGAGTTGGAGAGTGTGGACGCGGCGGAAGAGACGGTAGTTGGGATCGCCACAGAAGCGGGTTTCCCGGAAGATGAGCTCCATCGGATCGGGATGGCGGTTCGCGAGGCGATGGTGAATGCTGTGGTGCACGGCAACCGGTACAGCGCCCGGAAAAGGGTTCGGCTGCGGGTGCTGGAAGGCCCGGGCCGGATCGAAATTACCATTGGCGACGAGGGAGAGGGGTTTGAGATGGAAACGGTTCCCGATCCGCTCTCCGAAGAGAACCTGCTGCGGCATTCCGGGCGGGGATTGCTTTTGATCCAGGCCTTTATGGACGCCGTAGATGTGAAGAAGATGGGGACCGCGGGAACCGAAATTACGATGGTAAAGCGTCTGTCGGCAAGCGGCGGTTAGTTTGGTAGGGGTCTTGCCCCGGCAGGCAGAAAGAATCGAGGGAGGGTAAACAACGTGAGCGTAAAACTAACGACGCGTCAGGTGGGCGATGTAACCGTTATCGACGCCTCCGGACGCATCACCCTGGGCGAGGGCGCGAGCCATTTTCGGGACACGATTCGCGACCTGGCCGGCAAAGGTCACAAGAAACTGCTGCTGAACCTCGGCGAAGTCAGCTACATCGACAGCTCGGGGATCGGCGAGATGGTGTCGAGCTTTGCGACCGTGACCAACGGCGGCGGCACGCTGAAGCTGGTCGGGTTGAACAAGCGCATCAAGGATCTGCTTCAGATCACTAAGCTTTACACGGTGTTCGAGGCTTTCGACGAGGAAGCGGTGGCGCTGCGCAGCTTCGCCTGAGCCTGAAGGCCGGCGGCGCGCCGGCCAAGTATTTCCAGACGACTGGCGATTCCGCATTACGTTCTTCTTGAGAGGGGACGCAAGAGTCCCCTCCGCCACTTTCCCTAGGACTGTGCAAATCAGGAGGAATGATCACCGTGCAGCCGTCAGTTACTTTTTCCATTCTCATCGCGGACGAGTCGGGCATGCTACGCGAAGGCTTGACCAGCGTGCTGCAGGCGGACCCGAGGTTCCACGTAATTGCCGAGGCCAGCGACGGGCGGGAAGCGATGCAAGTGATAGAAACCCGTCGTCCTGACATCGCGCTCATTGATACGCAATTAGCCGGATTCTTCCCCCTCGAAATTGTGCGTTGCGTCCGCGAGCGGCAGATGCGCACGCGAGTGATGATGATGTCGGCGGCACGGGATCGCCGCGCGATGGTGGAGGCGTTGCGGGCCGGGGCCCGGGGATTTGTACTGAAATCGGGCTCGTGCCGGCAAGTCGTAGACGGTATCGAGCAGATGCTCAGCGGGGGCGTATACCTGCCGCCCGAACTCTCCGCCGAGGAGTTGTTCGTGAGGCAGCGCAAGGCGGAACCGGCCGACCCGATTGATACCCTGAGCGCGCGGGAGTACGAAGTTTTCACCATGTTGGTAAGCGGCGTGCGGGCCAAGGATATCGCCGCCCGGCTCGGCCTGAGTCCGAAAACAGTGGACACCTACCGGGCCAGCATGATGCGGAAACTCGACATCCACGATCTGGCGGGGCTCGTCCGGTTCTCTATCCGGCGCGAGAGTAACGGGGTACCGGCGCCGCCCCTGGAACGGGATGTGAGGGAGGCCGTTGCGTCCCTGGCCTAGCGACGGCCGCATTCGCGGCGCGCCTGACGAAGAACCGGTGCAGGCAACGGCGGCATAGCCAGGTCTGGAACCATCTGCCGGCCATGAGCCGCTCCCAAAGCCCGCGGCGATGGGAGCGGCGGATGTCGGAAGAACCGCAGTGCGGACATCGTATTTCCAGAATTTCGGTGTTCATCACTGGTAAAAACTAAGGTTGGGCGCCGCGGCGCAAATTCTCGCGCTTCCTCGGCAAACGCGGGTATGATAGCCTAAGTATTTACTCGCCTAGAGGTTACTTCGTGGACAGACTGACGCGGAAAGAACTCAAGCGCGACCCGCTCGCGCTTGAAGTTCAACACGGTTTTGAATTCTTAACAACGCATCGCCAGGAGACGATCCGGTATGGAACGATCGCCTTGGTGGTGATTCTGCTGGGTGGAGCGATTTATCTCTTCCACCGGCATGAGCAGGGTGTACGCGAAGACGCCCTCGCTAATGCGATGCGGGTGAACGAGGCGCCCGTTGGGGCTCCGGCCGGTTCGGCGCCCATGACGTTCGCCACGCAAAAGGAAAAGGATCAGGCCGTCGCGCAAGCTTTTACGGGCTTAGCGGCCAAGTATCCCGGAACATCGGAAGGAACGGTGGCCGATTTCTTCCTGGCGGCGCACGCCGCCGACGCGGGCGATATGGCCCAGGCTGAGAAGCGTTTTCGGGACATCGTCGACAATGGCGATGGGCCGTACGTTTCCCTGGGCAAACTTTCCCTTGCAAAGATCTACGCGTCGGAAGGCAAGATTGCGGATGCGGAAAAGCTCCTTCGCTCGGTGATCGACAAGCCCACCGCTCTGGTCTCGAAGGAGCAGGCTCAGATCCAGTTGGCCGAAGTCCTCGCCAAGACCAACCCGAAGGAAGCGAAGGCGCTGCTCGCGCCGCTGCGTTCGAGTCCCCGGCCCGCGGTGAGCCAGGCGGCGATCGACGCCTACTCGTCCCTCAAACTCGACTGATGCCGGCCGCTCTGGCGTTGCTGCGCTTCCCGGTGGAACAAAGCCGCGGGCGCCGCTATCCAGAACCCCGGCATCCCTACCGCAACGAGTTCCAGCGCGACCGCGATCGCGTCATCCATGCACGTGCCTTCCGCCGGTTGGAAAATAAGACCCAAGTCTTCCCCGCTTCTCTTTCCGATCACTTTCGCAATCGCCTGACGCACACCATCGAGGTCAGCCAGCTCTCCCGGACCGTCGCGGTGGTGCTTGGCCTCGATGAGAGCCTGGTGGAGGTCCTTGCCCTGGCCCATGACATCGGACATCCCCCGTTTGCGCATGCCGGCGAGGAGGAGCTGGACCGGCAGATGCAACGGTTTGGGGCGCGGTTCGACCATAACCGTCATGCACTGCGGATTGTGGAGACGTTCGAACAACGCTATGCGCGATTTCCGGGCCTCAACCTGACGTTCGAGGTCCGGGAGGGCATCCTCAAACATTCAAAAGACTTATCGCCGGTAGACAGCCGGGAGTTTGAGGAATATCTCCCCGGCTTGCGTCCGCCCCTCGAGGCGCAAATCATCGACCTAGCCGACGAGATCGCCTACAACACGGCTGACTTGGACGATGCCTGGTCGGCCGGACTGGTGGATGCGGACTCGGCGTGTTCGGCGATCGAGGAGTTCGCCGCGCTATGGGAACGGGAGGCGACACAGTTTCCCGGCGCGACCGAGCGGGAACGATTCTACGAAGTCCTGCGCCAGTTGGTGGACGCGTTGGTCACGGGGTTAATCGAGGGGACGCGGGAAGCGAGTCTTGCGGCCGGCGCCGGGAGTGTCGAAGACGTTCGGAGCCATCCGGCGCGGCTGGTTCGCCTGACGGAAGAAACGCAGCGGCTGAACCGCGGACTAAAACATTTCCTGCACAAAATGGTTTACGGCTCCGAGACGCTGCTTGCCGAGCGCCGTGCCTCCACCACCCGCATCGCGCAGATGTTCACCTACTTCATGGACGGCCCGGAGCGGCTGCCCGACAGCTACCGGGAAGGATTGAGCGAGCAGCCGGCGCACCGGATCGTCTGCGATTACATCGCCGGGATGACGGACCGGTACTTCGAAAAAACCTACCGCGAACTTTTCGGCTGATCTTCCGTTCGCGCGTGGACGCTCTGCACCTCCGCGGCTCGGACAGCGTACTGCTTGCGCAGCATACGGCAGAGTTCGGCGGCGAGCGCTCCGGCATCCTCGCCGGAGCCGTGGGACAACTCGACCTTCAAGTAGACATCGGTTCGGGGCATTCTTCCTGATGATACCGGGAACTAGTTCGGGTCACCGAAGATGCCACAATGGTGGCTTATGCAAATCATCAAGGTCATTGGACGAGAAATTCTGGACTCGCGCGGTAATCCGACCGTGGAGGCCGATGTAGAACTGGAAGACGGCAGTTTTGGCCGGGCGGCGGTGCCATCGGGCGCCTCGACCGGCGAATTTGAAGCTGTTGAACTGCGCGACAACGACAAGTCACGCTATCTGGGCAAGGGCACGCGAACCGCGGCGACGAATATTAGTGAAAAAATCGCGCCGGCGGTGCTGGGAATGTCGGCATTCGACCAGGCCGGGCTCGATCACGCAATGATCGCGCTCGACGGGACGAACAACAAGGGTTCGCTGGGCGCGAACGCCATTCTGGCTGTGTCGATGGCCGTGGCGCGGGCGGCGGCGAACTCGCAGATGACGCCTCTCTATCGCTACCTGGGCGGCGCGCAGGCAACGCTGCTTCCGGTGCCGATGATGAACATCCTCAACGGCGGCGCGCACGCCGACAATTCCGTGGACCCGCAGGAGTTCATGGTGGTGCCTTTCGGCGCCAAGAAATTTGCCGACGCCGTGCGCATGGGCGCCGAGGTGTTCCACACGTTGAAAGGCGTGCTGAAAAAGCGCGGCTACTCGACGGCGGTGGGCGACGAGGGCGGCTTCGCACCGAATTTGAAGTCGAACGAAGAGGCGCTCGAAGTGGTGCTCGAGGCGATCCAGAAGGCAGGCTACAAGCCCGGCGAAGATATCGGCATCGCGCTCGACCCGGCGGCGAGCGAGTTCTACGACGACGAGAAGAAGAAGTACGTCTTCAAGAAATCCGACAAGAGCGAGCGGACCAGCGAGCAGATGGTCGAGTTCTGGGCGAACTGGGTCCGGCAGTATCCCATCGTGTCGCTCGAAGACGGCATGTCGGAATCGGACTGGGACGGCTGGAAGCTGCTGACCGATACGCTGGGCGGCAAGATTCAGCTTGTTGGCGACGACATTTACGTAACCAACACGGAAATTTTCGCCCGCGGTATCGCCAAGGGCATTGCGAATTCGATCCTGGTGAAGCTGAACCAGATCGGATCCCTAACCGAGACGCTGAACGCGGTGCATATGGCGGACGATGCCGGCTACACCGCGGTGATTTCGCACCGCTCGGGCGAAACCGAGGATCCGTTCATCGCCGATTTCGCCGTTGCGACCCGCGCCGGCCAGATCAAGACCGGGTCGGCGAGCCGCACGGACCGCATCGCCAAGTATAACCAGCTCATCCGGATTGAGGAAGAACTGGGCTCGGCGGCTGAGTTCCCCGGCGGAAAGGCATTCCGCCGCTAATGGCCGCGCAACATCCGTTGGTATTAACGATTCTCGACGGCTGGGGATTTTCCCCGGCCGTCGAAGGCAACGCCATCGCACTGGCGCGCAAGCCCAACTACGACGCGCTGCTGCGCGAATACCCGAACACACTGGTGCGGACCTCGGGGCCGAGTGTCGGCCTGCCGGAAGGGCAGATGGGCAACAGCGAGGTGGGACACCTGAACATCGGCGCCGGGCGGATCATCCAGATGGACGTCACGCGGATCGACCAGATGATCTCGACCGGCGAGATTTTCGACGATCCGGTGCTGGTGGAGGCCATGAAGCGCGCCCGGGGCAAGCGCCTGCACCTGATGGGGCTGTGCAGCGACGGCGGCGTACACTCGCTGTTGACGCATCTCTACGCGCTGCTCGAAATGGCGCATCGTTTCGAGCTGAACGACGTCTGCGTGCACTGCTTCCTCGACGGCCGCGACACGCCGCCGCACAGCGGGGCGGGCTTCATCGAAGAACTCCAGAAGGTGCTTCGGGAAAAGCACGTAGGCCGAATCGCCACTGTAAGCGGCCGCTACTACGCCATGGACCGCGACAAGCGATGGGAACGCGTGGAGCG
The DNA here is from genome assembly GCA_021778335.1 of Acidobacteriota bacterium. Classification (GTDB taxonomy): domain Bacteria; phylum Acidobacteriota; class Terriglobia; order Bryobacterales; family Bryobacteraceae; genus JAJYKC01. The sequence goes on from JAJYCN010000142.1 coordinate 10,380, forward strand.
CGCGTTTGATGCGCTCCGTTTCGGAGGCGGCGAGAAGACGGCGGACCCGGTGGCTGCCATCCGGCAGAGCTACGAAAAGGGCGTTACGGACGAGTTCTTCGAGCCGGTGACGGTCGTGGATGCCCGCAACGAGCCGGTGGGTTTGATCCGCGACGACGATGTGTCGATCTTCTTCAACTACCGCGCCGACCGCGGGCGCGAGATGACCATGGCGCTTAGCGGCGACGTGACGGTTCCCTACCACGGCAAGGCGCCGCGCGGATTGCACCACGTCACCATGACCGAGTACGACAAGACGTTCCATTGCCCGTTTGTGCTCGCGCGGGAGCATCCGCACAACATCCTGGCCAACGTCATGGGCGGGTTGAACTGGAAGAACCTGCGGGTGGCGGAGACCGAGAAATACGCGCATGTGACGTACTTTTTCAACGGGGGCAACGAGAAACCGTATCCGGGAGAGAGCAGGGAACTGGTGGCTTCCCCGAAGGTCGCCACCTATGACCTGAAGCCCGAGATGAGCGCGGCCGGGATTACGGAAGTTGTCGTCAAGGCGATCGAAAAGGGCGGTATGGACGTGGTGGTGATGAACTTCGCCAATGCGGACATGGTGGGCCACTCCGGCAAACTGGATCCGACGGTGCGTGCCGTCGAAACCGTAGACGGCTGCCTGGGCGAGATCCACATGGCCCTGAAGCGCCACGGCGGAACGTGGCTCATCACCGCAGACCACGGCAACGCGGAAACCATGATCGACCCGGTTACCAAGGGACCGCACACGTATCACACGACGAATCCGGTGCCGCTGATTGTGGTCGACGAAGCGCGCCGCCCGCTGAAGGCTAACGGCTCATTGCGCGACATCGCGCCGACCATCCTCGGCATGATGGGCGTGCCGCAGCCCAATGAGATGAGCGGAATGGACCTGCGCTCGGTTTAGCTTGGATCGCGCACAACGGAGCCGCGCGGCTAACGCCTCTCGCCGGCCTGTGCGCTTGCCCCGCGTCAGGGAACGATCACGCCGCAGGCGATGCGAGGTCCGGCGTTGCCTGCGGGGTCCGTTTTCATGTCGTCCGGCTGAGCGTGGATCACCAGCGACGTTCCACCATTGGCGAGAAGCGAATTGGCGCCCCCGCCAAGCGTGACCCGCTCGTTGGCGATGGTGGCCTTCGCCTTGCCTTTCTTATTCACTGTGAAGTTCTGCATGTCGCCTGCGTGCGGTCCTTCGGGATTCTGCAGGCCGTGGTGCTTATGCTCGGGATTGAAGTGGCCGCCGGCGGTGGTGAAATCCGGGCCATCGCACTTCGGGTTCTGGTGGAAGTGAAGGGCGTGCTCGCCCGGGGGCAGCCCATGAACGTTGAGTTTGACGCTCACTCCGGTGGGTGTAGAGGAGATCTTCGCGGTCCCGACACTGGCTCCCTTACCGTCGTAGAGGCTCACGTTTACCGATTTGGCCGCAGCGGCGGCTGACACGGCGAAGGAAGCGGCCACAACGGCCGTCCAAAGCAGGGAATTGCGCATGGATTGGTTTCCTTTCCACGGGAGCGCGAAGGGCCGCGGAGGCGCTCCGTTCTGTGCGGTTTGCATACCGGCCCTACCACGATGATAACGGTGTCCTGGGCGAAACCGCCGGCCTCGCAGTCCGGAGCGAGGTTTCTCCTTCCAACGCGCACAACGGAGCCGCGCGGCGTGCGCCGCTCGCGGCCCTGTGCGCTAGCGGGACTTTACCACGCTGAGAGCGAGGAAGCTGGGAACCGGCCTAGGATCAGGGGCATAGCGGGGGGCTCCGTATATACGACGATCAGGAGATGTCGGGGAGCGCGCCCAGGACTTGTGCCATCGCGCTCCTGGTCTCCTTGATCTCTTCGATCTGCCAGCGGACGCGGGGCCTTCCTTTACGGCCCGTGGCATCGATGAGGCGGCAACAGCGGATCTCCGCCAACTCCGCCAACAGCCGGCGGGAACTGCCCTGATAGGCGGCCTGCCGCGTTGCCCGCCGATGCAACAAGGTCACCAGCAGATGGGCCGTCACGCACATGAAAGCGTGGACGTGGAGCTTCTGATCGGTCCAGGGAAACTGCGGACGCGTGGAAAGCATGCGGGGATCCTTGAGATCGCGAAACGAGGACTCCGCGGCCGATTGCCCGCGATAGGCTTCTACGATCTGCGCCGTGCTCCACTCGGCACGGTCCGTGATCAGGATGCGAAGTCCGAAGTAGCGCTCGGCCAGGCGTCGATATTCCAACCAGTCGCTCCAGAGGCGGATGTGCACCAAGCCTTGCTCATCCGGATCGACTTGGTAGCAGAGCAAGGCGCGAAGATACTGCCGGCCGCGGATCTGGTTCAGCTTTCGCTTCGCCGCCTCCAGGCTCGTCCGGGGGCGCAAGCCCATCTGCTCCAGTTCCCGGTAGCTGCGCGCCATGGACTGGGCCAATCCGCGCAACTGTCCCTCATGCAGCTTTGGGCTGAAGACCACCACCACCTCGCGACGCTCTCCCGCAATCGCCCTCTGGCCCCGCCATGCACGCACTTCGGCGCCAGTTGCCAGCGCCACGGGAGCCAATCCGGCCGACGCTTCCTCCAGTAACGCGCGATGGTTGGAGGGACGAAGCGCCGTCACGTAGTCCCGCAGGCCCGCCAGGTTGTCTTTCGACGACGCCCCGGCGTCGAAGACCATCGTCAATTGCTCGGCCGTGCCGCTCAACTCCCGCAGTCGCTGGCGAACCGGCTTGAGAAACGCCGCGAACGTCTTCAGGTCCGAGCGCGCGCCTTCGTACAGTTCATGGGTCAGCGGCAACTGCGTGTCCTGGTCGACGACCAGAGCCAACCCCATTTGCCGCAGGCCGTGCCGGCCTTGTTTGTTGTGTCCGCGCCGCGGAAGCTTGGGGCGCGTGTTGGTGCTGGCGATGTGGGTGTAGAAATTCGTAGTGTCATAAGCCAGCGCCTTCAATTGCAGTTGTTCGACGCGCAGCACCTCGCGCACCAAGTCCTGCTCGATGACCGCCAACCGGTCCACCGGCATCTCGTTCATCTGATCCCAAAAATGTTGACTGGTCAGATCGGCGGAGGTGAAGCCCATCAGCTCGGGAAGATACGTTGTCTTGGCCCAATCGGCAAAAGCGCGTTTGCTACGCGGAGCGCAGGCGCGGGCGATCATGGCCGCCACCAGGGACAGGCCCACCGTCAAGCCGTCGCGAACCTGCACCCGGCCCTCCGGAGCGATCACGCGGTCGATGCGTCCAGCCAGATCAAACTCCCGCGCCAAGCGGTGCAACGCGCTCACGGCGCCAGCCGAGACCGAGGAGATCCTCAGGGCCGCCTGCTGCCGCTGATGGAGCTTCAGGATGTCATCGACGCGGCCGAGGTGGGCGACGACGCGGAGCGCAGGCTTGCCGTTCTTGCGGAAGGACTCGACGATGCGGTAGTAGGAGATGCCGTGCGACTGGTAGGCCTGCAGCGAAGCCATCAATTACGTATATACCTGAATACTGCCGCCACGTCAAGATGAATCCCGGCAGGCAGACGAGGCAGACCACGCCAACCGGAATTACGTATATACGACACAACCGCCAGAATCGCCCTCCTCGTCAAAGACTTGGCGGGCGTCGGGCCTGTCGCCTTAGTAAAGTCCCGCTAGGGGGCCACCGCGGAGTAGAGTTGGAAGGCGCCCCAATAATAGGGCTTGCGGCGCGCGGTGGCCGAGCCGATCATTTCGAGCTTGGCGTCACGCAGCGCCCGCGCCGGCGGCAGGCCGTGATTCAACTCACCATAG
>JAJYCN010000143.1 GCA_021778335.1 Acidobacteriota bacterium
GGACAGCAGTGGGTATTGGGTGATGGCGCGCCCTGGATCTGGAACATCGCCCGCGAACTGTTTCCCCGGGCCGTCCAGGTGGTAGACCGCTTTCACGTCAAACAGCACCTCAGCGATGTTTCCAAGGCCATCTACCCAACGGATCCCCAATCCGCCCGCCAGTGGGCTCAGAGACGGCAGGAAGAACTCGACAGCGGCCGTTTGCCAGACCTGTTACGAGCCCTGCGCCGCCAGGCTGACCGCTCCGATGCAGCCAGAAAATGTCTTCAATACATCCATCGCAACCGCGAGCGCATGAGATATCCAGCCTTCGAGGCCATGGGCTTATGCACCTCGACCGGCGTCGTGGAAGCCGGCTGCAAAGTGGCCATCGGCACGCGCTTGAAACGCGCCGGCATGCACTGGTCCATCCCAGGAGCAAACTCGATCATCGCTCTCCGCTGTTGCCGCCTCAGCGGCCGCTTCCAAGATTTTTGGGAGCGCCGCTCCGAGCACCGAAAGGCCGCCTGATGCCTACCCCAATCACTTTTTTGTCGTGCGCCCAATTGTCCATGCGAGAATTGTCCCGGGTGCGCGACATGAAAGTGACGAATCGGCGGGTTTCTTTTTTTGAGTCCAGAAACCGAGCGGATGTGATACGCTCGGATGCAGGAGGCGCTTATGCCAGAATCGCTCACGGATCTGGAGCAACGACGAGCCGCGGTCCTGCGGCAGATTTCTGATCTGGAGGATTTTCGCGCCGGGTCGATCACGGCAACCGGCGGCCGCTGCGGCAATCCGGGTTGCCATTGTCATCACCAAGGCGATCCCGGTCACCGGCCGCATCCGCGATTGACTCATAAGGTAAATGGCAAGACGGTCACGGAGAGTTTCGCTACCCCTGCCGAGCGGCGCAAGGCTGAGCGTGAAATTGAGGCGTTTCGCCGTTATCGGCAATTGGAGCGATCCTTTGTCGACATCAACGAAAAGATCTGCCGCGCACGGCCCGTGGAGGACACGCTCACCCCAGAGGAAAAAAAACGGCGGAAGCGGTCCACGCCGAAATCACCCGCGAAGTAACCACGCTGCTGGGCCGCGTCTTCACGGAGCGCAAGCAGACCGGCGATCTGGATCTGGAGGCGGTGGAGATGGCCTTCCGTGCCGCCCTGCATCAGGCCGGCGCAGCGGCTCTCACTCAGTTGTTGCAGTTCCCCGAGCCGGGCGCCGATCGGCGCACCATTCCCTGCCCCCGCGGCGGTCAGGCGCGCTAACGCCAACGGCGCTCGCGGCGCCTTCTCACCGCTCTGGGGGAAGTGAAACTGACGCGCCCCTGGTATCTGTGCCCGCGCTGTCACAACGGCCAGTGCCCCGTGGATCGCCAACTGGACATCGAAAACTGCGACCGCTCACCGGGAGTACGCCGCATGGATGCGATCGTGGGCCAGCAAGGGCCTTTTGATCGCGGCCGGCAGCAGATGAAGGTTCTGGCCGGATTGGAGGTGACCGCCAAGCCGGTGGAACGTACGGCGGAGGCCGTCGGAGGCGACATCGCCGCCGGCGAGCAGCGGGAGATCCGCAAAGCCGTCCAACGAAAGCTGGTCTTCTCGTTGCGCTCCACCGAGTCCACCCATCCCGAGGTTCGGGAAAAGATTCGCACCGAGGCCGATTACTTTGAGCGCAACGCCGAGCGTATGCGCTATCCGGCGTTCCGCCGGCAGCACCTGTTCATTGGGTCCGGCGTGATCGAAGCCGGCTGCAAAACTGTAATCGGTTGCCGCCTCAAGCAATCCGGCATGTTCTGGACAGTTCGCGGGGCCAACGCCATTATCGCCTTGCGATGTTGCCATCTCAATGGCCGCTTCGAGACCTATTGGGAAGGGCGCCGGGCAGCATGACTTCCACTTTCATGTCGCGCACCCAATTGTCCAATGCGGGAATTGTCCAACTGTGGGGGCAGCAGACCCTCCACTTGGTTCCCGGCGGCTCTGGCGTGGCGGCGTTGCGGGACGACTATGAGGAAGGACTGCAGCTGCTGCTGATTGCGGCGGCGTGCGTGCTGCTGGTGGCGTGCGCGAACCTGGCGAACCTGATGCTGACGCGCGGATTGAAGGACCGGGCGCAAACATCGGTGCGCGTGGCCTTGGGTGCGCCGCGGAGCCGGCTGGTGCGGAAGGCCCTGGTGGAGTCGATGACGCTGGCGACGATTGGCGGAGCTTTGGGCATCGGCGTGGCGTATGCGGGAACGCGCTTGATGTTGTATCTGGCCTTCCATTTGAGCGGACCGGACCATCATGTGCCGATCGACGCGGCGCCCTCATGGCTGCTGCTGGGGTTCACGCTGGGGATTTCGATCCTGACAGGCGTGGTGTTTGCGATTGCTCCGGCGTGGATGACCTCGCAGGTGAGCCCGGTGGAAGCGCTGCGCGGGGCGAACCGTTCCGTGGGTGGAGGACGGTCATGGACGCAGAAGGCGCTGGTAGTGGCGCAAGCCGCGATGAACTTGGTTTTGTTGACGGCGGCGGCGCTGCTGGCGCAAAGCCTGCGGAACCTGGAACACCAGAACTTCGGCTTCGAGACCAAGGACCGCTATGTCGCTTTTATCAATCCCACGCTGAGCGAGTATAAACCCGAGCAAATGGAATCCATGTTCCGCATCATCGACGGCCGGCTGATGGAGATTCCCGGCGTAGGGAAGGTGTCGCCGGCGCTTTACGCGCCGATGACGGGCGATAGTTGAAACAACGGAGTTCGGATTGAGGGCAGGCCGGAACCGCACGCACGGGCAGACACAAGCGCCGGCTTTGCGAGGGTGATGCCTGGCTTTTTTGAGACGATCGGCGCGGAGATTGTGCAGGGCCGGCCGTTTACCGAGCAGGACACGGCGACGACACGCAATGTGGCGGTCGTGAACCAGGCGTTTGTGAAGAAGTTCTTCCCTGGCCAGGATCCGATCGGGCGGCACTTCGGGCCGGGCAAGATCCAGTATTCGGGGCTTTATGAAATCGTCGGCGTGGTGAAGGACATCCGGTACATGACCTACGACTACAAAACGGCCGTGGGCGCGATGTATTGGTTCCCGGAGACACAAACCGCGCACGATGAAGATCCCAATTGGCAGACCGGGGAGACCTATTCGCACTTTCTGTACAACATCGTGATCTGGGCGCGAGGTAACCCGCCGGGCATCGAAAAGCAGGTGCGGCGGGCGCTGGCGAGTCTGTATCCGGATCTGGTGGTGTATACGATTGAACCGTACAGTCAGGTGGTGAGCGCCGATTTCCAGAATCAATCGACGATTGCGACGCTGACGATGCTGTTTGGGTTGCTCGGGCTGTTGTTGGCGGCAGTGGGGTTGTATGGAGTGATGGCGTACAAAGTGGAACAGCGGACGGGCGATATTGGAGTGCGGATGGCGTTGGGCGCGGACCGTGGGCGCGTGGCCGGGATGGCGCCGCGCAGCTCGTTTTTGCAGGTTGGGGTGGGGATTGGGATCGGCGTTCCGTCGGCTCTGGCGGCGGGGAAGCTGATGACCAACCAGTTGTTCGGGGTCGAACCGGGGAACCCGGCTCTGCTTCTGTTCGCGGCTCTGGTGCTGGGCCTGGCGGGGCTGGTTGCCTCGATTGTGCCGGCGTGGCGCGCGGCGGCGGTGGACCCGATGGTGGCTTTGCGGAACGAGTAGAAACAGAAACTCATCTGAGTTGTTGGGCGGGCGAGGGCGGTTGGTCCGGTCAGGGGCCGCCACAAGGCGAGGCGAACCGCCGTGTTGTCTGGCTCCATTCCTGGCTTTGTGAGCACGAAGTCCTGTTCGGTGTTATATGCGTAGTAAGTGAGTAACGAGCGGTCGAAATCGGCTCAAAGGTGAAGGGCGGGACGAGGGCGGTGTGGCGGGGACCGCCGCGGAGGATCGCGTTCGCCGATGGTCTTGTCGATTTGCTTCAGGAACGCAGCGACATTAAGATGCTGCCGTTCGGCCTCGATGACGACGCTGGAATCGAGGATTACTCCCAGGATGGTGGGTTTCATGGCTGGCTGCGGCTGGCGATGCGCTCTTCGACATCCTTCATGAAGCCCTCGTCGAGTGTAACCGTGGAACCCCGAGCTTCGGCCAGGGCGATTCACCTGGACAGCAGCCGGCCTTGGGGGACAGGCGGGCGGATGATCGCAACCGGGCGATGGTCCTGCTCGACCACGATTTCGGCGCCCGCCCGGGACCGTCGCTCACATTGCGCACAACGCAGCCGCGCGGCCTGCGCCGCTCACGGCGCTGTGCGCCAGGCCAGCACGGCGTGGGTGTCGCGGGCGAGTTCGGCTTCCGTAATGCGAATCGTCGCCATCGCTTCGATCATAGCGTTTGTCCCTCCTCGTTGTCCGCCCGTTGGGCCGGATGGGTGCGCGACAAAACTGTAGCGAAGGGCCGCGTTCTTTTTTTGTGGCTAAAGTCCGTGCGTATTGATACGTTAGGAGTGGAGACGCAATTTGTCTGAATCTCTGGCGATACTCGAACAGCAGCGCGCGGCGATTCTGGCGCGCATTCTCAACTTGGGCGACTTTCGGAGCGGCTCGATTAGCGCGATTACCGGACGCTGCGGCAAGCCCGATTGCCGTTGCCACAAGCCGGGCCAGCCGGGGCACGGTCCAAACTATCGCCTCACCCGTAAGGTGAAGGGAAAGACAGTCAGCGAAACCTTCGCCTCGCCGGCCGAGTTGCGCAAGACAAAGCGCGAGGTCGAAGCGTTTCATCAGTTCCGCCAGTTGAGCCGGCAACTGCTGGAGCTGAACGAGAGGATCTGCCGCGCCCGGCCCGTGGAGGAGGCGCCCAGCGAGGCGGAAAAAAAACGGCCGAAGCAGTCCAACAGGAGGCGGCGCGGGAAATAGCCGCGCTGTTGGAGGTCATTTTCACCGGTCTGCGCAAGTCCGGCCAATGCGACTTGGAAGCGGTCGAGATGGCGGCCCGCGCGACCAGCCATCAGCTCGGCGCCAAAGTGCTGGAGCATCTGCTGAGCGCACCCGCCGAATTCCAACTCACGGTGGAGTGTGCCTGCGCCCACCAGGCACGTTTCCACCAGATGCGCGCCAAGCAGTTGCCGGCGGTGCTTGGCCCGATCACCATCGAGCGGCCCTACTATGTGTGTCCGCATTGTCACACCGGCCGCAGTCCGCGCGATCACGAACTGGATGTGGAGGGCGTAGCGTGTTCGCCGGGCGTGCGGCGCATGATGGCGGTGGTGGGCAGCGAAGCCAGTTTCCAGCACAGCCGCGAGCAACTCGAGTTACTCGCCGGTATTGCTGTCCCCGCCAAGGCGGTGGAGCGCCACGCCGAGGCCATCGGTGTCGACATCCAAGCCCGCGAGCAGGCGGCGATCCAGCAGGCCAAACAACTGGAACTGCCGGAAGTTTGCGCGCCCGCCGTGCCGCTGCTCTACATCGAGATGGACGGCGCCGGCATCCCGGTGGTGAAGGCGGAGACCGAGGGCCGCACCGGCAAGGTCGAGGGCCAGCCGGCGCACACGCGCGAGGTCAAGCTGGGCTGCGTGTTCACCCAGACCACGACCGGCACAGAGGGCCGCCCGGTGCGCGATGAGAACTCCACTTCCTATGTCGGCGCGATTGAATCGGCCGAGCAGTTCGGCTTGCGGCTTTACACCGAAGCCTGGCGGTGCGGCTGGAGTCGGGCCCAGAAGAAAGTAGTGCTCGGCGATGGCGCGGCCTGGATCTGGAATTTGGCCGGCCAGCACTTCCCCGCTGCGATCCAGATCGTCGACCTCTATCACGCCCGCCAGCACCTCTGGGAACTGTCCGCCAAACTGTTTCCGGGCGAGGAAAAGGCCCGCAAACGTTGGCTCGCCCGCTGTCTGGATCGCCTGGACAAGGGCCGGATCGAAGCCTTGGCGAAAATCCTTGGCGCGCTCCAGCCCGGTTCGGAGGAACTCGCCAAGTCTGTTACAACCGAAGCCGAGTACTTTGAACGCAACGCCGCGAGGATGCGCTATCCGAGCTTCCGCGCCCAAGGCCTGTTCGCCGGCTCCGGTGTCATTGAGGCAGCCTGCAAGACCGTGATCGGCGCGCGCCTGAAATGCTCCGGTTTGTTCTGGACCATCCGCGGCGCCAACGCTATCATCGCCCTGCGGTGCTGCCGCCTCAGCCGGAGGTTCGAAGACTACTGGACTGATCGCTCCTCAGCCGCATGACGTTCTACATTTTTGTCGCCCACCCGGCCGAGTGGCTCGGGCGGCTAAGAACGGGGCCGAAGGGAGTTGGCCAAGAAGATCCCGGCGAGTCCCAACGCTTCCACCTTACCTTTCGGCGGCCCGCCCTTACTTCGACATGAGGAGGAGCAGGCCGATGATAGTGGGTATGACGACGAAGATGAAGACGACGACAAGGACGGGAGTGACGATTTTCACCAGGCTGTAGGGGCGATCGCCCTTTACCTCGCCGGTGGAGGCGTTGACCACAACCTGGTAGACCCTGTTCCGGAAGCGGTAGGCGCCGATCCAGACGGGCAGGAGGAGGTGGCGGAATTGCCTGTTGGAGTATTGGGTTTCCATCGAATCGATGACCTGCTGGTCGCCGCCGATATCGCGGCAGACGGCCTGTGCGATTCTGCTGCGCATGGCTTCGGTGGCGTGTTCGACGCCGGCGGGAAGATCCAACTGATAGCGCTGGGCTTTGAAGCCGGCGAGGTAGGCGGGGTCGTAGAGGCGGAGGGACTCGAGTTTCCACGGCTCGAGCTTCTTGAGAATGAATTCGGGAACGGAGGTTGAAGCGGGGACCAGGACGTCTTCACAGCGGCAGGAGACGACGCCGGAGGCCGGACGCCAGTTCGTGTTCGTCACCTGGCGGGTTTGCATTACGGTGTGGCCCTCGGAATCGGTTTCCGGGTAGGGTTCGTGTGTGTAGTAGGTCTGACCACGGCGGCCGCAGTAGTGGGTGGTGGTGTCGGCATCGAAATCCCAGAAAGGCAGGTAGACGCCTTCGACGGCGCCGGGGCGGGCGAGGCGCTTGAGTGCGTTTGGGGCGAACCAGCGGGAGCGCAGCCAGGAGCGCAGGGACGTCTCCGCCCTATCCCTGGTGATAACGGCGGGCAGCACGGCGTCGGGCGAGAGCAGGGGGTCGGCTGCCTTGGGCTGGGCGACCAGCGCATCGCCGCAGAAAGGGCAGAGGCCGGCCACTTCGGGCGGCTGAAACGTGACGACGCTTCCACAGGCGCCGCAGGAGACTTCGAGCGCCGCGGCGGCGAGGGGGCGCAGACCGGGGGCGGACGTTTGGTTGGCGAAGTCATCGAGGGGGTGGGACGGGATGACGGCGGCGCGCCCGGCGGCCGGTGGGGCGGCGAGGGACTGCGTCTTGCCGCAGAACGGGCATTTCATGCCGCCGGTGGCGGGATCGAATTGCATGTCGGCCGAACAGCCGGGGCAAGGGAAGCGGTCGGCCCGCGGTTGGGGAGTCATGCATAAGGATAAGCGTATTTCTCGATTTTCAAGGTCAGAAAGTTTGGGGAAATGCCATGGCCGGATGTGAGGCTGGGCGAGCTTTTCCCTGGGCCGGTTGACACCTATCCACACCAAACATAAGATGTTTACCGGTCACCTACTGGAGGACTGTATAGGACAGCAGCCTGTTCCCGCGGCTCCCGGTGAATCTTCTCCGCCGAAATTCTGGGAGCGTGCGCGGCGGCGGTTGCCGGTTCGTCTCTTCAAGAATTTCATTCTTCTGCCGCTGATCGGCGCGATCCTTTCCGGGATGGTGATAGGCCGTCTCGCCGACATTTTTTTGGGCGCCAAGACCTACGTGGTGTACGTTGCCGGTAACTCCAGCGATCCTTCAACGAACGACATGTTAAACGCCGCTGACGGCGATATCAGCGACGCATTGAATGGGATTTCAGTGAAGGTGACTGTACGAGACGACTTCGGCGATCCAGGCAAAGCAGAAGCGGTGGCCGAGGAAATAGTCCACCGCTCCGATGTCCTGATGGTGGTTGGACATGGGAGCAGCACAGCCACACAACGCGCACTTCCGATTTATCTGCACGCCAATCCACCGGTGCCCGTCGTTCTAACTACGGACACAAATCCGCGGCTATACTCGCCGACTCCTCCGAATGACCCAACAGTAACTCCGGTCTTCCGGCTTTTCCCAACCGATGTGGATCAAGCTCGCGAGGCCGCGGAATTCGTCTCCAAGCAGAACCCTCGGGCGGTGTGGATCATTGAAGATGACGGCAATCCTACTTATTCGCATTTTCTGGCGAGTGAGTTTCTCAAGGACGCTGACGAACTGAAGCCTTCGCTCCCGGTACTGCTATGGTCGACGAATTTGAATCTGCCGCCATATGCCAATGACAAGTTGGGGATCGATTGGGTGTTCTTCGCCGGGTCCTGGCGAAGCGCACTTATCGCTATCCGGCAGTTGCGGGCGATGCCGGGAACCAGCGGGGCCAACGTCCTGCTGAGCGACGCGGCGGTCGATGCGCAGCTCTACCAGACCGGTGGAAGGGACGTTGAGGGGGCGTATCTTTTGTTTCCGTTGGCGGTCAAGGACTTCAATACCAACCAATACAAAGTTGTCGGCGAGGAAGCGCTGTCTTTGACACGTGCTCTGGTACACCAAGGAGCGGAGAACTTTAGCCGGTATGCCATGAAGAATGCTCCCATCGGGTACTTTGTGAGAGAGTTACTTGGACTTCGGCGAGTAAGCGATGCGCGGCGAGTGATATCCCAGGTGATGACTACGGCGGTGGTCAATGGAACTTCCCTCGCACCGGGCGTCGTGATGGAGAAGAAGGATGGTTTCGTTGTTCGAAAGGATGCGCGCTTTCACGTTTGGAAGGTTAAGAATCAGCAGTTTGTTCCGGGAGAGTAGGCCGAGTCCCGGCGTTGGGCGGTGGAATTGGATTCTCCTGCGCGTATAGTTGTTCCGGTAAGTTCCCGATCGCGGCTGCTGAAGAAGAATACTTTGGGAGGTCAGACCATGAATCTAGTCATTGGCGCATCGGGCCTGGTTGGGGGCGAGGTTTGCGCGGAGCTCGCCAGGGAGGGTAAACCCGTTCGAGCGCTGGTTCGAAGCACGACAGATCCGGCGAAGGTGGCGCGGCTACAGGGCCACGGCGCAAGTCTTGCGACCGGCGACCTCAAGGACGTTTCGTCCGTTGCGGCGGCGTGCGAGGGCGTGAGGACGGTCATTTCGACGGCTTCTTCAACGCTTTCGCGGCAAGCGGGCGATTCGATAGAAACCGTGGATGGACAAGGTCAACTGAATCTGATCCGGGCGGCCAAGGCGGCCGGCGTTGAGAATTTCATCTTCGTCTCATTTCCTCCGGCGCCGGTGGATTTCGCTTTGCAGCGAGCCAAGCGGGCGGCCGAGAAGGAACTGGAGGCGAGCGGAATGAGCTACACGGTTCTCCAGCCCACGTTTTTTACCGAGGTGTGGCTTAGCCCGGCGGTGGGGTTCGACGCGGCGAACGCGAAAGCGACGATTTACGGTTCGGGCGAGAACCGCATTCACTGGATTTCCTTCGTGGATGTGGCGCGCTTTGCGGCGGCGGCGGTGGGAAACCCGGCGGCGCGCAATGCCATGATCGGGCTGGGCGGGCCGGAAGGGCTCAGCCCGCTCGAGGTGGTTCTGATATTTGAAGAAGCGGGCGGGCGAACGTTTTCGGTAACCCACGTTCCCGAGGATGTTTTGCGCGGCCAGGCCGCCGGGGCCGCCGATTCCCTGCAGGAAGCGTTCGCGGGCCTGATGGTTGCCTACGCGCAAGGATACCCGGTGGATATGGCGCCGGCGCGGGAGATTTTCCCGCAGGTGGCACTAGGGCTTACGAGCGTTCGGGACTTTGCGAGGCGGGCATTCGCAGCAATGGCGTAGGGGTGAGGGGAGGGCCGCTTCCTTGCGGGCGCGGCTTCGGAATGCGGGCCGGGGGCATGACCGATTTGGCCGCGGGAACTGTTCGGCGGGCTCAGGCGGGTTGGGAGACTTTGCCTTCGAGGAAGGGGCCGGAGAACTGCCAGATCTGGTCGAGGACGTTGGTGAGCTGGTGGCCGGAGTCGAGGAGGTGGAGGCGGACGTTGGGGTGGGAGACCGAGTATTCGCGGGAGAGAGAGGCGGGGACGACGGTGTCGTGGAGGCCGTGGGCGAGGATGGCGGGTTGGGTGAAATCGGGGAAATCCTCATAGCGGCGGCCGTCTTCGACGATCGAGTAGCTGAGATTGCGGGGCTCTCCGTGGGCGTAGTGGAAGACGGGGAGGAGGCCGGTTTGGCGCCAGTTTTCGAGGGTTTCTTTGCCGAGTTCGGCGGGGTAGCGGGAGGGGAAGCAGAAGGCGGGGGCGAGGAGTAAGAGGCGGTTGACGTGGGCGTGGCGGGAGGCGTAGAGGGCGGCGATGTAGCCTCCGAGGCTGGAGCCGATGAGGACGGATTGCTCGCCCGCGGTAGCGCGGTCGACGACGGCGAGTTGACTGGAGAGGGTGAGGTGTTCGAAGTCGCCCTGGGCGAGGTCGGGGATGTCGAGGGGGATGCCATGGCCGCGGAGGCGCTCGGCGAAGTAGCGGGCTTTGGTGGAAGCCGGGCTGCTGGCGAAGCCGTGGAGGTAGACGTGGCGCATGGGGCTCATGGTTGAGGGTCGCATGATTTGGGTGGGGGTTTAGGACGGCGGAACACGGGATCGAAAATCCGGGGTATTTTGGAGACATGCCGGACGCATTTAACGAGGCGCCGCGCCGTGGGATTTTGAGGGGATGGGGCAGCGCCGAAATTGGAAGAGGATGAGAAACCGGTAGACGGGATATTTGCCTGGGATTCAGTCATTTGAAGAAATATGCCTAGGGTGAACAGACTGTGTATGTAGGGTCTGCGATCGGGGTAGCGAGTGCAGGCATTGTAGAATTGAACGATCCTCCATGCCAATGACGGCCGGCACGCGACTGGGAGATTACGAGATCGTTGCGCCGATCGGCGGGGGCGACGGGGGCGAGGTGTACCTTGCGAAGAATCTCCGGCTCGACCGGCTGATTGCGCTGCGGGTGCTTTCGGCCGAGATAGCGGACGATTCGGGGCGGATGGCGCGGATTCAGCGCGAGACGGCCACATTGGCGGCGGTCGATCATCCCAACTTAGCGAAGGTTTACAAGCTATCGGCGACGTTTGGCATGTCGCGCCACGATAGCGTGCAAGCGCTGGCGATGGAGTTGGTTTCAGGCCCGACTCTGGCCGAGCGTTTGGCGAAGGGGCCGATACCCGTGCCGGAAGCGCTTGGCCTGGCGCGGCAGGTTGCGGCCGGCCTGGGAGCGCTGCATGAGAAACGGATCCTTCATCGCAATCTGACACCGGGGAACGCGAAGATTACGGCCAAGGGCACGGTGAAGCTGCTGGATTCGGGACTGGCGAGTCTGGATTTGATGAACCCGTACCGAGCGGCGTACACGGCGCCGGAGCAGTCGGCGCGCCGGGAGGCGGACCGGCGGGCGGATATCTGGTCATTCGGGACGATCTTGTACGAGATGCTGAGCGGGCGGCGGGCGTTTGCCGGGGAGACAGCGGCGGACGTGCGGGTGGCGATGCTGATCTTCGAGCCGGACTGGAGTTCGTTTCCGGCGGAGACGCCGCCGGACGTGGTGAATCTGGTGCGGCGATGCCTGACGAGAACCATCGAGCAGCGGCCACAATCGATTTACGAGGCGCAGCGGGTGCTTGCGGAGTACGCTCCCGCGGAGCCCGAGGCCGAGGCCGAGGCGGTCGAGAGCGAGATACCGGCAGAGGCGCCGGCGGCGATGGTGAACGAGGCGGCGGCCGCCGGGGCGGGGGTGGCCGAAACCGCGCTTGCGGCGAGCGTGCGTCCGGCGGAGATGAAGCCGTTGGTGGCGAACGGCGTTGCGGGCGGCGGAGCCGGGGTGGTTCGACCGGCGCCGGAGGCGCGTGCGGCTCCGGCGGAGACGAAGCCGTTGGTGGCGAACGGCGGCGCGGGCGGCGGAGACGGGGTGGCACGCCCCGCGCCGGAAGCGCGCGCGGCGCCGGCAGAGACACCAACGGCGTTCAAAAACGGCGTTGCGGGCGGCGGAGCGGGAGTGGTTCGCCCCGAGCCGGAAGTGCGCGCGGCGCCGACGGCGAGGACAACGCAGGCGTTTCGGGGCCTGCTGGGGCTGAATCTGCCGAAAGACGGGGAACCGCCGGGTGAGGAGACGAGCGAGGAGGCGGGCGAGGAGATCCTCGAGGAGACGTACGTTTTCGATGACACGTGGTCCGGGCGGATTCAGCGGGCGCGACGCCGGGTGGACTGGCGGCGGGCCTTGGCCTGGAGCGTTCCGGGAATCCTTGCCGGCGCGCTGTTCGCGTGGGGGATTCTGCGGATCGTGGAAGCGAGGGTGGGGCCGCACGTGAGGCGGCTGAGCATTGCGATGCCCGCGGGCGAGTACGACCCGGATCACGCTCCGGAACTGGCGCTGTCTCCGGATGGGAGCCAGGTGGTGTACTCGGCGATGGAGGGGGTGACGAGCCGGCTGTATCTGCGGCCGCTGGACGGGATCGAGGCGGAGCCGATCCGGGGGACGGAAGGGGCGATGGCTCCGTTTTTCTCGCCGGACGGGGAGTATCTCGGGTACTTCACGCAGGGGAGTCTGAAGAAAGTCCGGCTGGCCGGGGGGATGGCGGAGACGCTTTGCAGCGGGCCGTTTTCCGAACACGGAGTAGGAGCGAGCTGGTCGAAGGACGGTAGCATTTACTTCCAGGAGAAGGGCGGGCTGTACCGTGTGCCGAGCGATGGAGGGAACTGCGAGAGCGTGGCTGGGACGGATGCGAGCGGACGCGCGCCGGGTTGGCCGGCGATCCTTCCCGGCGGCGGGCTGTTGTTCAGTTTGTACGGGGGGTTCGATTTCAACGTCGCCGCGATTGCGGCTCTGCAGGCGAAATCGGGGACTTGGGAGGCTCTTGGGCAGGAGGGCACGAATCCGCATTTCGTCGCGGGAGGATACCTGGTTGCCGCGCGGGGCGGGTCCCTGGTGGCTGGGCGGTTCGATCTGGAGAACCTGAAGTTTTCCGACCCGGCGGTGACGGTTGTGGACGGCGTGCTGACGGATATGTGGGAGGGGAAGGCGCGGTTTGCGGTTTCGGACGACGGCACGCTTGCCTATATTCCGGGCGGTGGCGGCGGGAACGGCCGGAAGGTGGTGCTGGTCGACGATTTTGGAAGGGTCAGGGATCTGACTTCGAGCCGCGGTCCTTACGAGGACCCGGCGATGTCGCCGGACGGGCAGCAGATCGCGATGCGCGTGGAAGGGGAGCAGCCGGGCATCTGGGTTTACGACATTGGGCCGGAGACGCGGACGCGGCTGACCACGGGCAACGAAGTGGACCCCTGCTGGACGCCGGACGGGAGGCACGTGATCTACAGCGCGTACCGGGATGGGGAGTATGGCCTGTATGCAAAGCCGGCGGACGGGAGCGGAGGCGAGGAGGAACTGGCGAGAGGTCCGGATATGCTGCTGGCGACCTCGGTGGCGCCGAGCGGGAAGGAGTTGGCGTTTTTCGAGCGGAGCAGGGAGATCGGCGAGGGGAGCCGGATTCTGATTGCGCCGCTTGGAGGCGGCGGGGGACCGCGAACTTACATTTCGGCCAGGCATCACGTGGCGATTCCGAAGTTTTCTCCGGATGGGAGGGTTCTGGCGTATGAGTCGGACGATTCGGGGCAGATGGAGGTTTACGTTCAGCCGTATCCCGGGCCGGGCGAGAGGCGGCAGGTGTCGGAGGGGGGCGGGGTGATGCCCGTGTGGTCGCGGAATGGGCACGTGATTTTTTACACCAACGGGGGGAAGCTGATGGCCGTGCCGGTTGATACGGTGCGCGCCAGCGTGGTGGGCTCGGCGCGGCTGGTGTCGGAGGGTGGGTATGGGATGGCGTTTCACGACTACGACGTGATGCGGGACGGGCGGCGGTTCTTGGCGATTCAGGATGCGGTGCAGGCGCGGGGCGTGCACGAGATCAAGGTGGTGTTCAACTGGGCGGAGGAGATGAAGTGGGAGGTCGCGCGGGGGAAGAAGTGAGGGGGAGATAGTCACGTGGGATTCGGCGTGGAGCTTGCCCGGAGGCGGTTGGAGGGCGCGAGCGACGGCGGACCGGCTTTGGGCTGAGCACGA
>JAJYCN010000144.1 GCA_021778335.1 Acidobacteriota bacterium
CCAGTCCTCCCGAATCCTGCGGTGCAGCCACTCCGCCGCGGCCTCCGCCGTCTCGATCGCCAGCGCCTGCAACGCGTGCGCCCGGAAGAACTCGCCCGCATGCTTGGCTTCTTCGCTCCTCTCCCGCACGCCTTCGCCCGCGGTGACCACGAACAGCACCAGGTGGTCGCGCCGGCCATCCCGCGGGTCAAGAATGTAATCGCTGAGACACAGTCCGTCCTCGCGCGCCTGCCTTCCGAAATGGAACGCATGCGTCGGCGCCGCCGCACCCGCCTCGAACAGGCGAATCGCGTTGCCGTCACGCTCGGCTTCAAAGAACTGCCACACCGCGCGAACCCGCAGAAACTCCTTCGCCCACTCTTTCACTTCCTCGACGTCGTGATACAACTTCAACGCCTTCGGGTCGCGTTGCGCGAGCAATGCTTCGAAATTCCCCTTGAAACCCAAATGCCGGCCGTAGAGCATGTACGGGTTGATGTAGCTCCACACCTCCGCCAGGTTTCCGGCGGCGCGCACGCGCCGGTCCAGGTACGGCGCCGGCGGAATCGCGATGTCGGCCGCCACTTTGGCGCTCCGGTGCTCGCCCGAAGGCACGGCTTCGAACGCCTCCGCCGCCACGGCCGGACGCTGAGCCGAAACCGAAAACGACGCCAACACCTGCTCGCGCCGCTCCGGATCCATGATCTCGTTCAGCAGCCGCAATCCCGTCATCGCGTCTTTGGCGTAAAACGTCGGTGCCTCGTACGCCGGCGCAATGCGCGTCTCCGTGAACTTCTGGCTCAACGCCGCCCCGCCCACCAGCAGAGGCACCCGGATCCCCGCCTCTTTCAGGTCGCCGCCCGTGACCACCATCTGCTGCGCGCTCTTCACCAGCAACCCGCTCAGCCCGATCGCATCCGGCTCATGCTCGTGGTACGCGCGGATCAGGTCCTCCGGCGGCACCTTGATGCCCAGATTCACCACGTCGTAGCCGTTGTTCGACAGGATGATCTCGACCAGGTTCTTCCCGATGTCATGAACGTCGCCCTTCACCGTCGCCAGCAGAATCCTGCCGCGCGCCGCCGTTTCGGACTTCTCCATGAACTGCTCCAGGTGGCTCACCGCGGCCTTCATCGCCTCGGCCGATTGCAGCACCTCGGCCACAATCAATTCGTTGTTGTTGAACAGCCGCCCGACCTCCGCCATGCCTTTCATCAGCGGTCCGTTGATGATGTCGAGCGGCGCCGCGCCTTCGGCCCGCTTCCGCTCCAGGTCCGCGATCAGCCCGTCTTTCGTCCCCTCGA
Source organism: Acidobacteriota bacterium (assembly GCA_021778335.1). Taxonomy (GTDB): domain Bacteria; phylum Acidobacteriota; class Terriglobia; order Bryobacterales; family Bryobacteraceae; genus JAJYKC01. Next base: position 1,284 of record JAJYCN010000144.1, read on the forward strand.
TGATGTAGTTGGCCAGCCGCTCCTCGAGCGGAAGATCCGCCGCCTTCGCTTTCGCCTTGCGTACGTTCTGCCGGAAATGCTCGGAAATCGCCGCAATGTGGAACTGGTTGATCGCCGCCCGCTGCTCCCGCCCCTGTTCGCGCCAATCCTCCGGCGCCGCGCTCAACTCGCCCTCTTCCGGCGGCGTGTTAAACAGCAGCCGCTCAGCCAGCTTGCGCTCCGTCTCATCGAGCGAGGCAAACCGTTCCAGCTTCTCCGCGTTCACAATCGCCAGGTCCAACCCCGCCTTCGTCGCGTGATACAAGAACACGCTGTTGACCACCTCGCGCGCCGCCGCCGGCAGCCCGAAGCTCACGTTCGACACGCCCAGCACCGTCTTCACCAGCGGGATCTCGCTCTTAATCAGCCGGATCGCCTCGATCGTCTCCACCGCGCCGCCGATGTAGTTTTCATCCCCGGTCGCGCAAGGAAATACCAGCGGATCGATGACAATGTCCTCCGCCGGAATCCCGTACTTCTCCGTCAGCAGCTCCACCGACCGCCGCGCCACGGCTAGTTTCCGTTCCCGCGTGAACGCCTGCGCCTGTTGTTTGTCTTCGTCGATCGTGCCGCAGATCAGCGCCGCCCCATAAGCGCGCGCCAGCGGGCACACCCGCTCGAACTTCTCCTCGCCGTCCTCCAGGTTTACCGAGTTGATGATGCTCTTGCCCTGGCAGTACGTCAGCGCCAGCTCGATCGCCTTGACGTCCGTCGTGTCGATCATCAGCGGCGCTTTTGTCTTCCGGATCAGCTTCTCGTAAAACGGCGGAATATCGGCGATCTCGTCCCGTTCGCTCGACTGCAGGCAGACATCGATGATATGCGCCCCGTTGCGCACCTGCCGCCGCGCGATCTCGCTGGCCTCTTCCCACTGCGTCGCGGCAACGAGGCTCTTGAACAGCCGCGAGCCAATCACGTTCGTCCGCTCGCCCACAATGAGCGGACGGTTCGAATCCTCCGCCTCCACCGTCTCGATGCCCGAATAATACGACCGGCGCGAAGGCTCCGGCACGCGCCGCGGCGCATGGCTTGCCGCCATCTGCGCAATCGCCCGGATATGCGCCGGAGTCGTGCCGCAGCAGCCGCCCACCAGGTTCAGCCACCCGTGCGAGGCGAACCGGTCAAGCTGCGCCGCCAGCGTCTCCGGCGTCTCCAGGTAATGGCCTTCCACATCGGGCAGACCCGCGTTCGGATAGCAGCTCACGTGCACCGGCGCCATCTCGTGCAGTGTGCGCAGATGGCTGGTCATGAACTCGGGACCCGTCGCGCAATTCAGCCCGATTCCCAACAAGCCCGCATGAGCCAGCGACACCCACAGCGCATCCGCGGTCTGCCCGGCGAGCATCGTGCCGGTCGCCTCGATCGTCCCCGACACGATCACCGGAACGTCTTCGCCCAACTCCTCCTCTAGCCGCCGCACGGCCAGCAGCGCCGCCTTGATATTCCGAGTGTCCTGCGCGGTTTCGATCAAGAGCAGGTCCGCGCCGCCCTCAACAAGCCCCGCCGCCTGGATATAAAAGTGGCCGATCAGATCCGGAAACGTGACGCCGCCGGTCACCGCGATCGATTTCGTCGTCGGCCCGATAGAGCCCGCGACGAACCGCGGCCGCCCGGGCCGCGAAAACTCCTCCGCCGCGGACCGCGCCAGCCGCGCCGCCGCGGCGTTGATCTCCCGCGCCCGCGCCTCCAACCCGTACTCGGCCAGCACCAGCGGCGTCGCGCCGAACGTGTCGGTTTCGACGATGTCCGCCCCCGCTTCGTAGTAAGCCCGGTGAATCCGCGCGATCACATCCGGCCGCGTCAGAACCAGGTTCTCGTTGCACCCCTCGAGCGCCGCGCCCCCGAAATCCTCGGCAGTCAAGTGGCTCTGCTGGATCATCGTGCCCATGGCGCCGTCAAGCACAAGAATGCGTGTAGCTAAGGCGTCAAGAAGGGCTTGCTGTCGGTTCTGGTCCAAATCCGTGGGCTCCGGCGACACTCCGGCGCCTCGAGTTGGGCCGGCGTTCTTTCAGTGTAGCTTCACGGCAGGGCGGCCTAAAATCCCAGGCTGGCGCGGTTCTGCTGCCACCAGGCCTTCCAGAACGACAGGTAGAAGCTCTCATTCGACTCGATGGCCTTGGGACCCATGGCGAAGTGCGCCATCGTGTCTTCCGTTTTGTAGACGCCCTTCGCGGGAAACTGCAGGTATCCGAGGCTCGCCGTGTTGGCCGGCGTTTGCGTCGGCAGACTGTTGGCGAAGGCGCCTATTCCGCCGATGCCTTCCACGCGCAGGATCGCGTCCGGGCTGTCGAGCAGCGTGGCCAGGTAGGGTAGCGTGGCGGAGGTATGGATCGCGGCGAGAGCATGCGCGGCAACCCGGCGGAGGTCGAGCGCGGCGGACGTGGATTGGGCGGTTTGGCCCAATGTAGCGATTGCCGCCGGATCGGTGGACCGGAACAGCTCCCGGATCGCGTGCAGCAGCATCCCACGCTCCAGTCCATACTTGCTGAACGAGGCGTCGGAGGCAACGGCTTTTGCCAGCGCGCTCGCGTCTCCGCCGATAATCAGGCCGTCCAGACCCAGGACCTGTTGCCGGACGGAGGATGAGGCCGCCAGCCGCTCATCGAGCGTGTGTATCACAGGCGACTTCAGGTCTTCGAGGTCACCGCTGAAGAGGTCGTCAAACTGCAGCTTGAAGCTCCCGTCCCAAGCCTCGATAGCAGCCGCCAACTCGGAGGCAAGCTTATCCTGCACCGGCGCCGTAGCCGAGTAGGCGTACGCGCCCGGGAGCGAGGTCATGGGTGCGGGAAAGTACGTCATATCGAACGTCACGCTGCCCTGCGCGACCGGAAGGAACGACCATCCACCCGCCGCGCCTTTCAGGAACCATATGCCCGCCCCGGTCGCCGGAAAACCAGCTCCCGGCCAGACGATCCCCGGGCTCGGCGGGGCCCACTGGACGAGGATGGTGGTCCCGGCGATGGATGCCGGGCCCTTGACGACGCGTAGCACCTGTAACGAGAAGGCTCCCGGGGCTTGGAACTGAAGGGTCCCAGCCGCCGAGCCCAGGACGATCGCGTCGGCGGACCCGGTGAGGAACGCCACAGGTTGCATCGCGACCGGGCCCGCCTTCGCTGTGGGGACCGCCGCCAGCAGCGGCATCGTAAGCGCAAGAATCCCTATTCTCGAATCTATTGTCGCCATTGTTCGCCGTCCTCTCCTTATTCCGCTTGCGCGTTATCACCAATTCGCCAGGCTGTGTGTGCCGTGGTCCTGGTAGTATTGCTGCGTGTCTACGCGTATCGGTACGCCGGAGCCAAAGGACTGGCTACCTGCAAAGTAGTACCAGGGGGTGTCGTGGTACACGGTGGTGTCTCCCAGCGGCTGCGGTGGCTGCGGTGGGTTCTGGGGCGGTGGCACGGCGTTGGAGGGTCCCGATGCAGCGAGGAAGTCGTCGAAGTCGTATCCAGCGAAATACGCGCTCCCCGCCTTGGGAAAAGGCCAGTTTGTCTGCTGCGGATAAGTATAGTCGATGGTCCAATTCCCAAAGGTTTCGTTGATGTCGAGCCCCTCCAGCCCATTGCCGCACAAATCGAACAGGTACCACTGGTACTTGGATTGATAGCCGTTCCATCCCGGCTGGCTGATCCACGTGCTGTTTTGCGGGTAGTTCGCCTGAAGCGTCGTCGAGGCGGGGGTGTTAATCAACACGTACAACGGGGCTGACTGCGCTCCGTCTGGATACGTGACATACACCGCAACGTCATGGTTGCAGCCCGCGCTGGCAGTCGTGCTCGTCGCCTCAGTGGTTGAGCAGGTGTAGCAGCTCAATGTGACGCTCCCGCCGACCGGATTATTCTCCACGGTCCACGTGGGCGTTCCGGAGTGGCCGTTTGCATTGGCCGTCCACGATGCCTGGGCGTAATATAATAACATCACCCTCCCTGCCCGCAGCCCGGGCCGTCCGAGAGGACACCGCCGAGGTACCAGAATGCGTTCACGCCCGATATCGTGGGCTGAGCTTGCGCATGGCTTACGACTGCGGTGAGGAACAAGCCCGCATACCAAACCGCCGTCGCGCGGAAATAAGGTCGAAACATGTGTCTACCTCCTCACGCAAGACCCGTCCGCTTCTATTGGCTGGGCGGGCCAGCCGAACTTGCAGCGTCGATTCCCAAACTACCCCCAACGCGGATTTGTCAAGACATTTTTCGCGGTAATTTCTAAGTAAGACAAACGATATTTCGGTTTTAACTGAAATTTCCCGAAATTGCAGGCGCGGAAGATTCCAGCCGGGCCGCCAATCCGCTCTACCCGGCCGCTCGCTGCCGAATGCGCCGCCTGGCGAACCAGGTGTGAGTACTTACACCGCCGCGGCAGGTACCGGTTCTTCGTTAAAGCTGTAACCGAACCCGCGCACCGAGCGGATCATCTGCGGATTCGCCGGATCGGTCTCCACCTTCTGCCGCAGACGCAGCACGTACACATCCACCGTCCGGTCCGTCACCGCGCGGTCCTGTCCCCACACCGCATCCAAAAGCTGCTCGCGGCTGAACACAACACCCGGCCGGCTCATCAGATATTCGAGCAACCGGAATTCTGTCGCCGTGAGCGTGATCTCTTCGCCGTGCAAGCGAACGCGGCAACTTGACCGGTCCAGCTCAATCGGACCCGAGCGGATCAGCTTCGGCGGCGTCGCCTGCCCCCGGAACTGCGTCTTGATCCGCGCAATCAATTCGCGGATGAAGAATGGCTTGACGATGTAGTCATTAGCCCCCAGCTCGAGCCCCACAATCCGGTCCGCCTCCGACGCCCGCGCCGTCAGGAAAATCACCGGAATATGCGCCAGGTCCGGATGGCTCCGGATCCCCTTGCAGATATCCAGGCCGTCGGAGTCCGGCAGCATGATGTCCAGCAGAATCAGATCCGGCCGCTCGCGGCGGCAGAGCTCAATCGCGCCCTTTCCCGTCTGCGCTCCGGCCATGGCGAAGCCTTCTTTTTCGAGGTTGTACCTCAACAGCGAGTACAGATCCGTGTCGTCTTCGATCAGAACAATCTTTTTCATGCGGACATTGCCTCAATGTAAAACGATTTCCATTACAAATTGATTACGGAGCGGTTAACTCTGGCTGAATCGCGCCGGTTTCAAGCAGCCCCAAATCCTGCACCGGAAGTGTGAAAAAGAACGTAGACCCTTGATTTATCACGCTTTCCACACGTGCTTCCCCGCCCTGCGCCCGGGCCAGATGCTTCACGATAGCCAGGCCCAGCCCCGTGCCGCCCAACTCGCGCGACCGCGCCTTGTCCACCCGGTAAAACCGCTCGAACAGCCGCGGCAACTCCTGCTCCGGAATCCCCACGCCCGTATCCCGGACGTAAATTTCCACCTTCTCCGGCATCGAGTTCTCCACCGGCCGAGCCCCGACATAAATGAACCCACCCGCCGGCGTATACTTCAGCGCGTTGTCGAGCAGGTTCATCAGAATCTGATGTACCGCCTCCGAATCGCAGAACACTTCCGTATCGTCCGGCGCCGGTTCAATCACGATGCGCACTTCTTTCTTATCCGCCAGCGGCTGCATCGACTCGACATTCTGCCGCAGCAGCCCGTTCACGTAGTAACCGGCAAACTGGAATTTCTGCGTCTTCATCTCAATGCGCGACAGCGTCAGCAGGTCCGCCGTCAGCCGCCCCAGCCGCTCCGCGTTCTGCTTGATGATGCCCAGAAAGCGCAGGTTGTGCTCGGAATCGTGAATCGCGCCGTCGATCAGAGTATCCGTGTAGCCCTGGATCGAAGCAAGCGGCGTCCGCAGCTCATGCGACACGTTGATCACGAAGTCCTTCCTCACCCGCTCGAGCTTCTCCATCTCGCTCTGCTCGCGCTGCAACTCCGTCACGGTCCGCTCCAGCTTCGCGCCGGTCTCGTTCAGGCGGTCGCTGAGAATCGACAACTCGTCTTTCCCGTGCGTCTCCAGCCGCGCATGAAAGTTGCCCGCCGCCAGCTTTCCTGTGTACTCGATGATCGCCCCCAGCCGCCGCGCGAAGTAGCGCGAAAACAGCGCCGCCAGGGCAAAGAACGGAAGAAACGCCACCGCCGTCGACGCGATCACCCGGCGCCGGATCGTGTTCACCTGCTCGTGAATCCGCTTAAGCGACCGCGCTAGGCGCACCGCGTACGGCCCCGCCGGAACCGCCACGTACAGCAGATCCTGGTCGATGGTGTGGGAATGGCGGATGCTCCAGCCAGTGCGGCCGTCAAATGCCTCCATCAGCTCCGGACGATGGCGATGATTCTCCATCCGCGCCGGGTCCGCGTCGGAGTCGGCCAGCACGCGGCCGTCCGGAGCCACCACGGTCAGCCTCGCCCCGGCCACTTGCGCCAGAAGATGGCATTCCGAGACCAGCGTTTCGGGCGGCCGCGATGCCAGCATGTGGCTCTTCTCTTCCAGGCTTCGCCGGGTGTCCTCGAGATATCCGGCCAGCGTGCTTCGCGCCGCAAGGAAATCCACTGTGAACAATGTCGCGCCCAACACCACAAGCAGGGCGGCGATCAGCTTCAGAAAGATTCGCGGTGCCAAGAAAGTCCTGATCTTATTCTACCGGGACGAAGCGCACCATACCTTACAGTTGCGTCTCGCCAGCAGCGCAAACCGGGCGTAGAGATTTCCCGGAATGCGCTCCAAACCCCGAAGACGCAGCACCCGGAAATCGAACCATCTCGAGACGGGATCGAGGATCCTTTCGCGCAGAGTTTCCGGGCTGTAAAAACGCCCATGGCGGTTGCCCCATCCACGCACGGCTCGAATCGTACCCCCGGGATCGAACGGGACATCGCCGTCGCAACTGTAGGTGGGGTCTGTCTGCGTGAAGGGCTCCGGCGAAAGATAGAGCGGAATGATGAGAACGCGTCCAGTGGGCCGGATCACACGCGCCAACTCCCGGAACAATGCGGCATCGGAAGCGCCCTCGAAATGTTCCAACGAGCACGTGAGCGCCGCTTTCGTGACGGAGCCGCCGGCCAGTTCCATCGCGCAGGCATCGCCGCCAAACCACCGCACCCGCGCCCGGCGCCGCCACCAATACCACCAGGGAGCCGGACGGCCCGCCGCGATCGACGTGTCGTAGGGGCAGCGATCCGTGATTTCCCGCGGGTACATATAATCCTGGCCAAAGGCGCTACAGCCCCGCAATTCCGCGGCGATCAGCGGCAGCGGAGAGCGCTCGCTCGCCACGTCGACGAGCAAGTCTCGCGGCTCCAGTTCCAGAAGTTCCACGGCCGCGAAATGCTCGAAGGATTTTTCGGCGAGATTTCCCAGCGCGTAAGTCGGGAAGCGCTTTGCGTAGCCCGCTTCCTTCACGTATGCCGCGTAACGCTCCGCGGGAACGTCCCATTCCTCCGCCGGCACTCCCAGCCGTTCCAGCGCGCCGAAGATCGTGGATACCGCATCGGGAGAGAAAACATCCGCCTCCCCGTCCACTACAGGCACCGGCGCTATGCGGCGCAAGCCCTCCAGCGCTTGCTCATGGCTGACGTCCTTCACGCGGCGTTGATATTCGTAACCCAAGCCCAAGTCCTCCCGGAAGCGGGGTGTCAGAGCAGTCTTCCACTCTAGCGCAGCGTCACCGGGCGTGCGCCATCGCAGGCCACTGATACAAGCCATGCGCGGCGATGTAACGCGCCACCGCTGGTGGCAGATCCGCCGGCATCTCGCCCGCCGCCAGCTTCCGCCGGATCTCCGAAGACGAATCCGGCAGCAACACCGTGTCGAGCCGCTCCACCCGCGCCCCTTCCGGAACCGTGTACTCGTGCCCGGGCCGCGTCACGACAATGAACCGCACCTGCGCCACCACCTCCCGCCACCGCTTCCACTTGTCGATCTCGGCGAACGCATCGGCGCCGATCAGGAAATACGGCTCACGGTCCCGCGCGCGAAGCTTCTCAATCGTCAGAATCGAATAACTCGGCCCCGGCCCTTCCTCAATCCGCGATGGCTCAAACCGCGGATCCTCCGCGCACGCCAGTTCCACCATCCGGTACCTGTGCTCGAAACTCTCCGTCGTCTGTCCCGGCTTGTGTGGCGGATTCCCCGCCGGAATGAACAGGACACGGTCGAGCGCGAACGCGTCCGCGGCCTCGCGGGCGACCTTCAAATGAGCAATGTGAATGGGGTCGAATGTTCCCCCGAAAATGGCGATCGGCACAGTCGGCGGCCCTAGGCCGTCTTTTCAGTTTACGCGCCCGCCGGCGCCTTCTCCATTTCCGCCGCCGCGCCCTAGAACGTCACCCCGATCAGAAACTCCGCCTGGTTCTGCCCCGCTTGCAGATTCAGAAACGGGCCGAACGGGACAACGCCGCTATTAACCGAACCCCAGTGCGTGTAGCGCAGCTCCGGCGAAACATGAATCTTCAGCAGGCCCACTTCCACCCCGCCGCCAATCGTGAACCCCGCCCCGCTCAGCGACAGACTGTGCAGCGAAGCGTGGCGGAACGATGGCCCGGCCTCCACATACGGCTTTATGAGGGGGAACGCGAACCGGTACTTGCCCAGGATCGGAAACTCCCAGGAGCTGTCGGTCTGGTTGATCGGAGTTTGCCCAGCCGGCTGCAACGTGTAATTCAATGGCCGGTAGAGCGCGTCCACTTCCACCCCGAAGCCCAGCGGCAGCCAAAGCCCCGCCATCGGCCCGATGACATATCCCTTGGAGTCGCTGAAAACGCTCCCCGGCAAACCGGTGAAGGTTTGCACCGGGTTGGTCAACGCAACGCCGCCTTTCACGCCGAACTCGAACGACTGGCCGGAAACCGTCGCGGCCGTCAAGAACAAAACGAAGACAAAATGTTTCAACATCTGCTCTCAGTTTATCCGTTCAGCAGCCGGATGCGCATGTTTCGAAACTCCACCCTCATCGGCTGCCCTGCATGAAGTTGCAGCGCGATCACCCCAGTGCGCGCGCTGTTGTCGTGCAGTTCGGCCGTCACCAGATCGTTCACCTTCAACTGGATGAAATCGCCGTCGCAGCGCACCTCATAACTGTTCCATCCGCCCACCTTCACAACTCGCTCGGCCTTGGCCTTCCAGCCGTTCACGATCGTCCCGCGCGTGCCCCGCTCGTCGTAGATCGAACCCCACCAGTTGTCCGCCGCCATGTCGGCTTGCAAACCCTGCACCGCCCAGTCCGCCAGACGCCGGCTCCGGAACTGAATGCCGCTGTTGTGATTGCGCAATCGCACCTCGGTACGTAAGACGAAGTTCGAATAATCCCGTTTCGTGATGAGAAACGAATTGTGAGTGATCGCGGTTTTATCCGTAGAACCAACCACCACGCCATCCTGTATGCTCCATAATCTCGGGTCCCCGTCCCAGCCGTCGAGCGTCTTGCCGTCGAACATCGGCGCGAAGCCGGTTTCTTCGTCGGCCTCCAGCTTCGGCAAGGCTGTAAGACCGCCGGCGGCCAGAAATGCCCTCCGGCTGAAAATCATGGAATTGGAATCGCTGGAAAATACCGATGCAGGTTTCATTGGATAATAAGTATAGGCGCGGCGCTAACGCCATGCCAAGACAGCCGTGAACGAGAACGTCGCAACACCCACACTGCCCAGCCGGGCGAGCCGGATCGAAAACGCCATCAAAATCGCGTGCCTGACCCTGGCCATCGGCGGCACAATTTGGGCGCTCCTGCCCGCCCGGGCACATCCGGGCGCCAGCGTCCGCAGCATCAGCGCCCGCACGCACACCATGCCCGATTTCTCCCTGGCCACGCTCGACGGGCATAAATGGAAACTGAGCGAGCATCGCGGCGACGTCGTGCTCGTGAATTTCTGGGCCACCTGGTGCCCACCCTGCCGCGCCGAGATCCCCAGCTTCATGAAGCTTTCCCGGCAGCTCGCCGGAAAGCCGTTCGCCATCGCCGGCATCGCCATGGACGACGGCGGCGCTACCGACGTCGCCCCCTTCGTGCGTAACGAGCACATGAACTACCCGGTCCTGCTGCCCGACTCTTCTTTCTCGCTCGGCGACGGCATCGATTCGCTGCCCACCAGTTTCCTCGTGGACAAGCAAGGCCGAATCGCAAAGGTCTACGTGGGTGAAGTGGACCCCGACGCGCTCAGCGAGGACGTTCACTCGCTGCTCAACGAAAAACTCTGAGCGCTCCCTACGCGCTCGAAGTTTGCAGCCGCGCCGCCGTATTGGCCAGTTCGTCGCAGCGGTTGTTATCTTCGTGCGAAGCGTGGCCTTTCGTCCAGGCCCACTCCGTTTTGTGCCGCGCCACCTGCTCGTCGAGTTCCCGCCACAGGTCCTGGTTCACCACCGGCGCTTTCGTCGACGTCTTCCAGCCATTCCGCTTCCAACGCGCAATCCACTGCGTGATCCCGTTCTTCAGATACTGCGAGTCGGTGACCACCTCCACCTCGCACGGCTCCTTCAGCGCCCGCAACCCTTCCACCGCCGCCTTCAGCTCCATCCGGTTGTTCGTCGTCCGCGGCTCCGAACCGAATATCTCTTTCTTTTTGCCGTTGTAACGCAAAATGCAGGCCCATCCGCCCGGACCCGGATTGCCCAGGCAAGACCCATCGGTAATCAAAACAACGCGTTTCATCGTTCAGGCGTGTTGCATTGTTCAGGAATGTGCGCTGCGAGCCCTCTCCGGACGCCTCAGGCCACCGCTTCCAGTTCGCGCGCGAAAAACTGCTCCACAACGCCGAGGATCGCCGCCGGATCCTTCTCGCCGTAGATCGCCGCGCGCAGCGTGCTGCCGTTCCGCACACCGTGCGTGAAGTAGGTGGCGAACTGCTTCATCTTCCCTGCCGCGTCCGCCTCGCGACGCTCAATCAGCATGTCGTAGTAAGTCCGCATCAGTGTGTAGCGCTCGCGCTCCGGCGGATGGTAGTAAGTGCCGGTCGCCAAAAACTCCTGAATCTGCCGGAAAATCCACGGGTTCGACGACGCCGCCCGCCCGATCATTACCGCGTCGCACCCGGTTTCCCGCATCATCCGCACCGCGTCTTCCGGACTGTTCACGTCTCCGTTGCCGATCACCGGAATCTTCACCGCCGCCTTCACTTCCGCAATCCGCGTCCAGTCCGAGCAGCCGCTGTAGCCCTGTTCGCGAGTCCGCGGATGCAGCGCGACACCCTGCAAGCCACAGTCCTCGGCCAGCCGCGCCATCTTCACGTACACCAGGTCGCGATCGTTCCACCCGGCGCGGAATTTCATCGTCAAAGGTATCGTTATCGCCGCCCGCACCTGCCGCAGAATCTGCTCTACTAACGGCAAATCCCGCAGCAGCCCCGAGCCCCCGTTGCACTTCACCACCTTGTTCACCGGGCAGCCGAAGTTGATGTCAACGATGTCGAAGCCCAGGTCTTCGCAGACTCGCGCCGCCTCCGCCATCACCGCCGGGTCCGAACCGAACAACTGCGCGGAAATCGGCCGCTCCTCGGGTCGGAAGTATAAGTAACGGAACGTCTTAGTCGGCTTCTTCGCCTTCCCGATCGCCACCACGCCGTGCGAACTGGTGAACTCCGTCATCAACAGCCCGCAGCCCCCCTGCGCCCGGATCAGCCGCCGGAACACAGTATCGGTGACGCCCGCCATCGGCGCAAGGACAGTCGCCGGCGCGATGCGGATCCCCCCAATCGAAAACGGCTCGGAAAGACACGCCATTGTTTTCATTCTACTGGCGAAACGCAGCGGCTTTGAGACACGTACAAAATACTTGGAGAGGGGAAATCCCGATGGCGGCAAACGGAAAGGTTGTGGCGGCATTCTTCGGCGGCGCCGTGGTGGCGTCCGCCGTGATGTTCTTCGTACTGAAGCGAACTCCGCCGCCTCCCGCGGCAACCAGCACGGTGGCGCAGGCGACGGCGCCCGCGGTTCTTCCTCCGGCCGCGGCCAAGCCGTCGCCTGCTCCCATCGCGCCCGCCGCGGTCGAAGCACCCGCTCCGGCCCCGGCCAAACCGGAACCCGCGCGCTCCCCCGTGCATGTTAAAAAGCACTTGATAGCCGCCCGCAAGGCCGCCCCAGCCGAAACGAAAGAACCGGCCCTGCCCCCCGCACCCGCCATCCAAAGCGAACCCGCGCAACCGGATGAGGCCGCCATGTCCGATAACGGCGAAGTCGTACCCACCGACGTCGCACCCGCCCCGCCGCATGTGGTCACCCTCAAACAAGGCACGATGCTGCGCGTCCGCATCGGCGAAACCATCGCCGCCTCCGCCCGCCAGCCCGGCGACGAATTCCTCGCCACCCTCGAGGAGCCCCTCGTGATCGACGGCTTCATCATTGCGGACCGTGGCGCGCACGTCCAAGGCCGCGTCGTCGAGGCACAACCCGCCGGCAAAGTCAAAGGCGTCGCGCGCCTCGGCCTCGAATTGGCCCGCATCCACACGACGGATAACCAGTGGGTCAAAATCCAGACGGCAGAGTACGTTCAGGAAGGGAAAACCGCCAAGAAACGTGACCTCGCCGAAGTGATCGGCGGTTCGGGTATCGGCGCCCTCATCGGCGCGGCGGCCGGCGGAGGCACGGGCGCGGCAGTCGGCGCAGCCACCGGCGGCATGGCCGGCGGTGCGGTCGTTCTCTCCCAGCGCGGCCCCGACGCCACCGTCCCCGTCGAGACGCGCATCACCTTCCGCGTCGCCCAACCCGTCCGCATCACGGAAAAACTCAACTGATCCGCACGCCGGAAGTCACCCCGTCCTCGCCGCCGCGCCACGCCTCCACGATGCGCAGCTTGCCACCCGCGGTGAGTGGAA
>JAJYCN010000406.1 GCA_021778335.1 Acidobacteriota bacterium
CCGATCTGGGCGCCGAAGACGCAGCCGACGCTACGGCAGTTACTTACACATACTTCGGGGCTTTGTTATGACATTTGGGACGAGATGATGTTCCGGTACACGTCGCAATACAAGTTAGACGACGACGTGCCGGGACCACTCATGTTCAATCCGGGCGCGCGGTGGCAGTATGGGCAGGGATTGGACTGGACGGGGAAGTTAGTGGAAAGGCTGAGCGGGACGACGCTCGAGGAGTGTTTTCAGGAGAAGATTTTCCGGCCGCTGGGGATGGAGGATACGAGTTTTGTGATGACGGCGAGTAAGTTCGACCGGCTGGTGAGTAACTGGGAACGGGGAGAGGACGGCGTGCCGCGGCAGGAGGAACGGAAGATGCCGGAAGCGCCGAAGTCGTATAACGGCGGGGGCGGGCTGTACTCGACGGCGGGGGATTACACGCGGTTCATGCAGATGATTCTGCAGGGAGGAGTTGGGCCGAAGGGGGCGCGGATTCTGACAGAGAAGACGGTGGAGAGCATGGAGGTGAACCAGATCGGGGGGTTGACGGCGGGGAAGATGAAGAGCTTCCGGCCGGCGCTGTCGGCCGATGTGGACATGCAGCCCGGGCACACGGAGAAATGGGGGCTGGGATTTCTGATCAACACGGCGGCGTATGAAGGAGGCCGTCCGGCGGGGAGCCTGGCGTGGGCCGGGATCGACAATACGTTTTACTGGATCGACCTCAAGCGCGGGCTTTGCGCGGTGTTGCTGATGCAGTTCCTGCCGTTTGTGGACGCGGCGGCTGTGGGGATGTTGGGCGAGTTCGAGCGCGCGGTGTACGCGGCCGGGTTGGGCGGCTAGGCGGGGCGGTGGCGGAGGGCGCGGACGAGGCGGCGGATGCCTGCGTCGAAGTTGGGGAAGAGGTTGAGGTATTGGAGGCGGCGGGTCATGGAGGCGGGGAGATCGCAGTTGTCGAGGCGGAGGGGGATGACGAAGATGTCGTCCTGCGGGATGCGGGAGGCGCATTCGAGGGCGAAGCGGAGTTCGGTTTGGAAGGCGCCGCGTTTGCGGACGGAGCGGCGGCTGAAGCAGGCGAGAAAGTAGTCGGACGATTCGATGGCGCTTTCGATGGCGCGGGGCCAGTTCTGGCCGGCGAGGAGTTTTTTGCGGTCGAGCCAGGGGTCGAAGCCGTGTTGGGCGAGGGCGTCGTGGAGTTTGAGGACGGTGTCGATGTCTTCGGCGGCGTAGGCGAGGAAGACGCGGGGACGGCGGGCGGGGGTGAACTGGATACGGCGGCGGGGTCCGCGTTCGAACGAGCCGAGGCCGTCGATTTCGACGCGGGCGCCTTCGGCGAGGCACCGGCGGACGATGCGGGCGAGTTGGCGGCTGAGCGTGGCGGGCAGCGGCATTAGCGGGCCTTGGGCTTGCGGGTTGGGGGCGCGCTTTCGAAGGAGAGATCGCCGGGGCCGGGGAGGAAAGCGCCGAGTCCGGGGATGGTGGCGGCGCGGCCCTTGCGGGTGCGGCGGCGGATTTCGTTGACGAGGGTGTCGACGCGGTCGGCGGCGTCGGCGGGCGTAAGTTGCAACTCGCGAGCTACGCGGCGGACGAATTCCTTTTTCTTCATTTGTCTCGAGTGTAGAGGTGGGGGTGTGCACGGGACGGGCGCGTGGGGCCGGCGGCGGGCGGGGAAGTGATGCCGGATGAGTGGCTTGAAGGGCGCGGAAAAAAGTGGGGCGAATTGTGAACGCGTGAAACGGCGAGGCGGATTCGTTGATAGGCTGATTCGGATGCGGATTGGCGTGCTTGTTTTGGGGCTGGCGATGTGCGCGGCGGCGCAGGCGGGGAGTTCGGCGGAGTATCGCGCGGTGCAGGCGCGGTTGGCGCGGGGGTGGAACACGTGGGACGTGCGGAGCGTGGCGGCGCACGTGCTGCTGCCGGAGGGGTTCACGATTCGGGTGGGGCTGAAGCGTATGAGCAGCCTGAACTCGGACGCGTTCCTGGCGGATCCGCTGATCGGGCGGCAGGGGAAAGGGGCCGAGAGCGTGTTTCCGGAGGCGCGGACGTGGAATGGGTCGTACACGAGCGTTCGCGTTTCGTGGCGGGGGCATGAGTTCCGGTTGGAGACGGCGCACGCGGGGGACGGCCTGGTGATGCTGGCGACGCCGCTGGGTTCGCCGGGGAGGATCGTGCCGGCGCTGGTGATTTCGGCGGGGATTCTATGGGACCGGGCGGGGAGCGTGGCGAAGGAGGGCAGCACGATCGAGTTCCGCGCGCCGGGGCGGCAGGTGACGGCGTATTGGACGGGAACGGAAGTAAGTGGGATCGAGGCGCCTGTAAGTGGACCTTACTGGGCGGCGAGTTTTACGGGGCCCGTGGGAGTAAGTACGGGGACGGCGCGGAGCGTGGAAGAGATTCGCGAGATTCTCGCGCGGCAGGAGCCGGCGGCGGGGGATGTTAAGCAGGCGATTGAGACAGTGCTCGGGTGGGACACGATATACGAACCGTCGCAAGAGCGGGTGATAACGCCGGTGAGCCGGCTGTGGTCGGTGAGTTGGGGCGGGTACGTGCTGTTCGACTGGGATACGTTCTTTGCGGCGTCGCTGGCGGCGGTGGTGGACCGGGACCTGGCGTATGCGAACGCGGTGGAGATTCTGCGCGAGGCGACGCCGGCGGGGTTTGTTCCGAATTTCGGACGGACGGGGGGATGGAAAAGCTTCGACCGGAGCGAGCCTCCGGTGGGAGCGATTACGGTGTTGGGGCTGTACCGGCGGTTTCACGAGCGGTGGCTGTTGCGCGACACGTTCGAGGCGCTGCTTACGTGGAACCGTTGGTGGGCGGAGCATCGGGACGTGGACGGGTTTCTGGTGTGGGGGACGGATGCGGAGAATGCGCCGGGGAATCCCGATGATGGGTCGGTGGGGAAGCTGCAGGGGG
>JAJYCN010000145.1 GCA_021778335.1 Acidobacteriota bacterium
GCACCGCCTCAGCAATGACGTCGCCCGCGACGTCGTCAGCGCTATCCTCGAGAATTTCTGACCCCGTGACGCCCGAACAGTTCCTCCGCCAGACTGCCGCGCACGATCCTCCGCCCGTCATCCTCTTCCTCGGCCCCGAGGCCTACCACCGCCGCGCCTGCCGCGAGGCCCTGCTCGCCCGCGCCCTCCCCGAAGCCGAGCGCGAAAGCGGCCTCACCCGCCACGACCTCGACGAAGTCTCCCTCCGCGACGTCCTCGACGATGCCTGGTCCTTCTCCCTCTTCGCGCCACGCCGCGTCATCTGGGCGATCGGCGCCGAGGGCGCTCTTCCCAAACGCCTCACCGCGGAAGACGACCCGGGAGCCGCCGCCATCGCCGGCTATCTCAAAAACCCCACGCCCGGCGTCACGCTCGTATTCGAGGCCTCCCGCTACGGGTTCGAAGGCGACGACAAACCGCGCACCGAGCGCGTGCGAAAGTTCTACTCCTCCATCCCCACCGTGGTCGAGTTCCACCCCTTCTCTCTCGAAGCCGCCCGCACCCTCGCTCGCGATCTGGCCCGCAAGCGCGGTCTCACCCTCGGCGCCCGCGAACTCGGCGCGCTCGTCGAAGCCCTCGGCTGCGACGCCGCCCGTATCGACGCCGAAATTGAAAAGCTCAGCCTCTTCGCCGGAACCGGCCGCCCCGTCACGCTCGCCGACCTCGAAGCCCTCACCCCCGACGCCCGCACCGCCACTCTCTTCTCCCTCGTCAACGCCCTCGGCCGCTCCGACCGCCTCGCCTCCCTTCAGTGCCTCGACACCCTCGTCAAGGAAGGCGAATATCTCCCCCTCGCTCTGTCCTTCTTAGGCGCCCAGTTCCGCCTCGCGCTCGCCGCCCACGAATCCGGCGCGCGCAACGCCCACGAGATCCAGAGCCAGTTCACCCGCCTCGGCATCCGCATCTGGCGCGACCGCGCCGAGCAGGTCGCCCAAACCCTCGCCGCCTTCCCCCCGGCCCGCCTCCAGCGCGCCTTGCAGCTTGTCTTTGAAGCCGACAAGTCCCTCCGCGACGCCCGCCCCGACGACCGCGTCGTCCTCGAAGAATTCGTCCTCAACCTTACCCGCGCCGCCTGAGCCGTAATACATTCCACTCGACGTAGTACGATGCGCTCATGCAGACCACGGTGCAGGCGCGATTGGAACGTCCCTCCCAGGCGGCCTTTGAGCGCCTGGTCAAGCACCTGGGCTGCATCACCAACAATCTGTAGCCGTCGTCGAAGCCCTGGAGGGTGTACTCGTCAACTGAGAAGCTGTAATCGCTGAAAGCTGCTACCTGCTGCGTAAAATGCCGGGCGCCAGCGACGCCGTTATCGAGAATGTCGACCGAGGCGTCTTCCAGATCCCCTTTCAACTTCAAGCGTCGGTTCCCCCAGTGCGAACCCTGCTCAGAAAATATCGCGATCTCCCCGCGCACTTCGCCGGCGCTTGCCTCATCCACCTCGCGGATCAATCAAACACAGGCGATATCCTCACCCTCGACCGTGACTTCGCCTCCTACCGCTGGCGGAAAAACCGGCCTTTTCGCTTGCTGTTGAACTCGGACACGTAGCTCGCTCACGCAATCCGCGGCGTCCGCGCCACATGCCGGAAACTTCCCGGTTGGCTCGACGCCTAACCCGCCGCCGTGCGCGCCAACTCGTAAATATCGGGCGCCTCGAGCACCGGCTTCCGAGCGCCCTCCCGCGCCGCCCGCAGCATCGCCCGCCCGATCTGTTCCGTCGTCAAAATGTGCCGGGGAAACAGCCGTCGCGCCAACGGCAGCACCGGCTTGGCCGCCGCGTAGAATATCCGGTACGCCGCCGTCCTGGACCGCTCTCCATGCGCCGGCTCAATGAACCCCGGCCGGAACAGATACACCGCCCGGAATGGCAGCCGCAGCAGCGCGTTCTCGGTCTTGCCCTTCACCCGCGCCCACATCACGCGGCCTTTTTCCGTGCTATCCGTGCCCGCTCCCGACACGTAAACGAAGGTCATCTGAGGATTCAGCCGGCTCAGCACCTCCGCCGCCGCCAGCGTGATCCCATGCGTCACACGCTCATATTCCGCCTCGTCCATCGCCGCCGCCGATACGCCCAGACAGAAGAAACACGCGTCGAAACCTGAAAGCTCACCCTCGATGTCGCTGTAGTTTGCCGGATTCGCGCGGACCAGTTCCCGCAGCTTCGGATGCGCTACGCCCGTAGGCGCGCGCCCGATCGTCACCACGGATTCGACTCGGGCATCCATGAGGCACTCGCGCAGCACGCCTTGCCCGACCATCCCCGTCGCCCCGAAAATCAGCACCCGCATCGCTGGCCTCTCCGCTTCCTGCGGACGCACCTCGCCCGCCGCCGCTTACGGAAGGAAAAAAGAACGGTGAGGAGAAACGGACCCGAGCTTACGCCGCGGCAAGCTTCTTCAGACGAGCCGTCAACCGGCTCTTGTACCGTGCCGCCGTGTTCTTCTTGATGATGCCCCACTTCGCCGACCGGTCGATCATCGAGAACGTCTCCGGAACAAGCGCCGTCGCTCCTTGGGCGTCCTTCTGCTCCAACGCCCGCCGCATCGCGCGCACCTGGTGCCGCAAACGGCTCTTCCGCGCGCGGTTCACCACTTCCCGCCGCGCCTCCTGCCGTACTCGCTTCAGGGACGAAACTGTGTTAGCCATCGATTAACGCAAATCCTCGCAAAATATTCAGTCTAAAGTGTACCACGCCACGGGCTCGGGGCGTTTTCGAGTGGAATGGGCTCCGAAACGAAGAAGCAGTTCGAATCACTGGCCCGGCGATCCACGCGTCAGAAGCCCTCTCTCGCCAACGGAACGATTACTGCCCTTGCGCAAGCTGAGCAATCGCAGTTCGGCAAGATTCGGCACTTAGTCTCGCATTTGCAGTAGGGGCACGATGTCGCCCATGAGAAGATTTCGAACTGGATGCATCCCTGGGTCGAGCCTCCTAATACCCGACCTTCCCGTGCTTGAGCAAATTTCCGGCGTCGTCAAAGAGCCTATATTCTTCCGCGCTGCAGTTGCCGTGCTCTTCCAGGAACCACTTCAGCGCTGCCTCGATCGCCCGGTCCGACTCTTCGGCCTTCGCCTGGTACTCTTCGCTATGCCCCAGTCCCGCCACCTGAACGCGATAGTCCATGGCCGGAATGTAGCACGATCTTGCTCGCCGGTAATGCCTCGGAATCAGGCGGGCGAATATCTTAGACAGTGTTGGAAGTTATCGATCTGGCCGGGCAAACACAAGTCCACCGCCGAGTTTGCAACCTGACCCCGGGGGCACCCGCCTGTGTCACCATGTATACAGGCGCGTACACCCCATGACAGAAACCCTTTCGATCCGGATTGACGCCGAAACAAAGCAGCGGCTCGACGCATTAGCCAGACGATCCAGGCGGTCGAAGTCCTTCCTCGCCGCCGAAGCGATCACAGCCTATGTTCAATCCGAGGAGTGGCAGTTAGGTGAGATCCAGCGTGGGCTCTCGGACTTGGAATCCGGTCACGACGTCGGCCACGACAAGGTTTCGGAATGGATGCGGTCCTGGGGCAAGCGAACTGAGAAGAAAGCCCCGCGATGACGATCGTTTGGTCACGCCAGGCGATCCGTCACCTCGTACTTCTTCGGGAATTCATTGCGAAAGACTCTGACCGGAATGCAAGCCTTGTAGCCGGACGGATTCTAAGCGCTGTCGAACTTCTTCAAACGCACCCTGAGATCGGGCGGGTAGGCCGAATTCCCGGCACCAGGGAACTCGTCGTCCCCGGAACACCGTACGTCATCCCTTACCGCGTACGCCGCGACCGCCTCGAACTGATCGCCGTATTTCACGGCCGGCAAAGATGGCCGCACTAGCGCGACCACCTCTTCTATCCCGCCGCCGGATGCTATCGTAGGCGGAAGCCATGTCCCACCCCGCCGCCGCCCCTCTTCCCCCGCTCCGGCGGCAGGTACGCTGGCGCATCCTCGCCCTCCTGTTCGCCATCACCGTCATCGCCTTCATCGACCGCCAAACCCTCTCCGTCGCCGCACGCCTCCTCCGCAATACCTTCCACCTTTCCAACACCGACTACGGCCGCATCGTCAGCGCCTTCATGCTCGGAATGACCGCCGCCGAAGCCCCCATCGGCTGGTGGATCTCGCCGCCGCGGCGTCCGCTTGGGTCTCTCCATCGCCTCCGCCTGGTGGAGCGCCGGAACGGACCGTGGCTCGTCGCCTGATGGCAAAAGTCGGGGACGGCGACTATACGGCCTAATGGCGGGAGCGCAGCACGGTGTCCACCCCGGTCGTTTATTGTGGCCCTGCCGTGCAACAGTAACGAGAATTTGCAGTGCTATGCTTTATGGACGCACCTATACGGGAATGCCGGTATCATTCTGGTGGCAGAGGTGCGGTGAGAAGCGACGGCTTCTTATGTAAGCGTTTCTGCTGGAGGCGGCACTGTGAGCACCATGAAGAAGGCCGAGATCAAGCACAAGAAACGCACAACTCGGAAGCGATATCGAAAACTCACGGTTTGCAAACCGTGCTGGGAGCTGAAGTATTGCCCGTACGGAATTATCGTGGAAACGATGCCGCTCCTGCCCGAGCCCAAAGCCGGTGGCGATGCCATGTGGGATGAGAAGGAGCAGGAGCAGTCATACGAGCGGGCAAAGAAGATCCTGAGCAAGTCCGATTTCACAGACGACGATGAGGTCTGGAAAAACGTACTTACGCTGCTGTACGCTGACACCTACAAGTGGAAAGCAGTTGAAGGCTACGATCCACGAGACATCTCCTGCCGGTTTTTCGGGCATGTGTGCCCTGTATTTTTTTACGGCTACGAGGATGTTTCGGAAACCAGAGACGCCCGTAGACGAGGGCGCCATATCCCTCGGGAGGTCATGTTTAAGGTGGTGCGGCGCGACGCCCATCGTTGTCGGCTCTGCGGCAAGACCGTCGACGACCGGGACATCGAATTCGACCACGTCATCCCTCATTCAAAGGGGGGACCGACCAGCGTCGAGAACATCCGGCTCCTGTGCACCGAATGTAATCGCAAGAAGTCGGACTCGCTAATCGAACTCCTGCAGGATTTCAATCCGCCGCCCGAAGTTCTTGCTGAAACGGAACGTCAGGGCGCCGCACTTGAGATCGCGGACATTGTGGAATCAGCTCCATCAAAGAAGAGAAAGCCGCCATCGAGGTCTTCGAGGTAGTCCGACACCGCTCTTTCGGTACTAGGCTCAATAACCCGCAATGGGTCGGTGCGTAGGGCTGCAGGCCCTCGCGCGGCCGCGCTGGAGGCGGCCGCCCATGACCAAACACGCCAGGAGGTGACCCGCAAGAACGAAAAGGCCGAAATCGAAACTTGGGCTTCCGGACTTGGATGACAGCAAAGCGGCGGTGCTGGAGAGCCTACGTTCGCCGGAATCGAAGCGGGGGTATGCTCATGCCATCGATGAATTCATCCAACTGGACTGTTCCGAGCCCAGACTATCGTTCGACAAGGTTGTGGCGACGGGTTCCGCATTGTCCTCGAGAACCGTGGCTTCGCCGCGGGAGCAATCAAAAGAGGAGTTGCCGCTGTGCGACCGTTAGCTGCGAGGCCGCAGAGGTCGGTTCGCTCAGGCCTGAACTAGCGGCCGGCAGCCGCCGCCTAATGGGTGCTGAGAATTTGGGCTTGAGGCTTGGAAACTGGCTGACTGCGGAGGAGGCGCGCCGGTTTTGGCAGGCAGCTAATAACAACACCCTCAAAGGCAGATAGGACCGTGCGATCCTCGCGGGTTGCTTGGCTGCGGTTCGCGAAGGCGCGAATTGGCTGATCTGGACGTCACGCATCCGCAGCAGCGGGAGGAGCACATGGCGATCGTCGATCTGGTGGGGAAAGGCGGGCACATCCCGACGGCAGCTGTGCCGGCCTGAGGCAAGGCGACCGTGGGCGCATGGGCCGGGGCCGCCGCACTCGAAACCGGGAAACTGGTCCGATGCGTCTGCCGGTCCGGAAAGTGCTGGGATGACGGAGTCACCGAACGCCTGGATTGGCACGTGGTAAAGCATAAAGCAATACGCCGCCGGCCTCGGCGTCGCAATAATGCGGTCACCCGACAAGTGGTGCCGGCGTCGGCTAAGCAGGGCCTCAGGGTAACAGATGTGGCGCTTTCGGTGCGGATTCAGCCTCGGTCAACTCTGCCGCGACGGGCTCGGAAATGCTGTCTCTTAAGCACATTTGAAACAGATCCCTACATTTAGTCTGATTCTTGAATAGAGTGGGAATCAGTGCGTTTCCGTAAGTAGCGGCTACGGCGTCTTTCAGTCGCCCGTAGAAGGTACGTGTGGCCTCGAGGACGCGGTCGCCCGCCAACAGAGTGTCGAAACCAGCCCGCAGATCCCTATAGTCCTTCACGTTGATGTGCTGGAACACGAGAGCGGAGATCATTCGGTTGCCGTGAACGCCGATGCCGTACTCCCGTCCGCTCGTAAGGCCAATCTCTCTGAGTATGGTCTCCAGGGCGCGATCTATCGCCCGCTGAAATCTGACGCACCGCCAAACGTACACGCCGGGAACTGAGCCATTGAAGAGTTCCTTGTAGGGTGGCTTATCAATGTTTTCCCAGAGCTTTCCGATCTCGCGTTTCAACTGTACGACCAATTGAACATTGCCGGAAGCGCAGGAAAGAGCCGTCGTGCTCTCTACCAGATCGAAGGCTGTTTCCTCGCGGGTGGCTGCCTCCTCCCGCAGCACATGATATGCGACATTCTCAATTGCAAGTTCTGTGCGAATCCGGCTTTGCTCGGGATCGAGGGCTACGAAATCCCTGTTCTCAATGCGGTTCTGTCGATTGTTGGTCTTTGTGACGGTATCCCCGAAATCGCCTTGAGATTCTTCGAGCGAAATTATGCGGACGGCAACTGAGATCTTGTGGTGGTTATCCTTGCCACTTTCGGTGTACTTGCCGATTGCTGCCACGGTCTGGGCGCCGTTTACGATGCTGACATCCTCGCAACTGAATACGCCGAAGGCGTTGTCGCCGCCTCCAGCCGCCGCCTTGGTAAACTTCTTGGCGATGATGGTTATACCGTTGTTGAAGTACCAGAAGAGGTCCGGCTGACGCTCGATCGTGTCCCGAATTTCGTTGTTTACGTCCGTGTCGCCCAGCACGCCTCGTAGGTTCTTCTCAAACAGCCGTGTACGGTGTTTTTCCCACCATGAGCCTATCTGCTGGCCGTCAACCTGGCCGTAAATTGCGGGCCGAGGCGTGTCACGCTTGCCCCATGAATTGAGGATGATTTCGAGGTCGATCGGTTCGCCAGCGATGCCGACAGTCAACGACCGGAAGAGCTCCGCCTGAATAAAAGGTGTGACCGTGAGCATCTCCGTCGGGTCGTTCATCTCCGCGGCGAGGTCCTGCAAGTCCCGGGCTGAGGGCTCGGACAACTTGTTGACACTTGGGTAAACGATGACAGCCTCATACCTCGTTGAGGAATCATACAGCACCTTTTCCAGAAGCTCGCGCTTCGCCTTGATCTTTTCGTTGAAGCGGTCGAAAGAGAGATTGACGAGGTCGCGAATGCCGCCGACGAACTTCTTGACGTCGCCGTTTTCCGGTTCGCCAGTCCCGCTGTGGATCCACTTCGACTGCACCAGATAAAGCCTGCGTTCCCGTGCATCGTAATATATGGCGTCGAGGCCATTGTCCCGGAAGCCGTCTGTGACCGCCTTTGCGGCATCCTCTGTTTCCGCATGCCCGAGATAATGCAGGGTGTAGGCTGCCAGTCCCCGCGAGAGGAAGCTGTTCTCGCGATTGGCTTCCGTGACGTCGGAAAGATCAATCTTCCCGTCGAAGAGCGTGCCGATATTGTTCCTGATTGCGTTTAGATGAATCTGACTCATTTGCGTTCGGCCCTACTGCATATAGTCGGCGTTCGTATGTTCGATGCAGACTCGATTTCTACATAAACCGCCGGTTTTGTTTTACAGGCAAGCCAGCACTGAGTTGCCCAGCCGGGCTTTCTGTCTGCCTCCGCGTCGGTTCATTCCATTGTCCTCGATCGTCTGACGTCGGTGTCAACTCCGTTCCCGCCTAGCAATGGCACCAGAAACCCGGCCGGCTGGCGCGTAACTCCCGTTCCGCCGAACCACCGTTACCCCCCGACCGGACCAGGCGCCCCGGCGCACGTCCGAAGCCACAAGTCCTCCCCCTCCCACCTCCGGATGCTATCGTAGGCCCAAGCCATGTCCCACCCCGCCGCCGCCCCGCTTCCCCCGCTCCAGCGGCAGGTACGCTGGCGCATCCTCGCCCTCCTGTTCGCCATCACCGTCATCGCCTTCATTGACCGCCAGACGCTCTCCGTCGCCGCACCCCTCCTCCGCAACACCTTCCACCTCACCAACACCGACTACGGCCGCATCGTCAGCGCCTTCATGCTCGGCATGACCGCCGCCGAAGCCCCCATCGGCTGGTGGATCGACCGCCGCGGCGTCCGCCTGGGTCTCTCCATCGCCTCCGCCTGGTGGAGCGCCGGAACCGCCCTCCACGCGATCGCCCGCAACGCCGGCCAGTTCGCCCTCTTCCGCTTCTGGATGGGCACCGGCGAATGCGCCAACTTCTCCGGCGGCATGAAGGTCGTCTCGGACTGGTTCCCCGAACGCGAACGCGCTCTCGCCACCGGCCTGTTCAACAGCGGCGCCATGATCGGAGCCGTCCTCGCCCCGCCCGTCATCGTCTTCATCACCCTCCGCTGGGGCTGGCGCATGGCTTTCCTCTTCCCCGCCGCGCTCGGCTTCCTTTGGTCCATCCTCTGGCGCCGCTATTACACCCCGCCCGAGCGCCACCCCTCTCTCACCATCGAGGAGCGCGCCTACGTCTTCGCCGGCCGCGCCGCCACGCAACCTCCCACACCCGTCTCCCAGTTACTCGCCCGAAAAGAAATCTGGGGACTCATGCTCTGCCGCATGTTAGTCGGCCCCGTCGTGCAGTTCTATTGGTTCTGGACACCCGAGTATCTCTTCCGCGCCCGCGGCCTCACCCTCGCCCAGATCGGCTGGTTCTCCTGGGTCCCGTTCCTGTTCGGCGACCTCGGTAACATCGCCGGCGGCTGGCTCGCCGGCCGCCTCCTCCTCCGTGGCGCATCGCTTGCCACCGCCCGCTACACCACTATGGGCTTCGGCGCAGTCTGCTGCCTGCTCAGCGCCGCCGTCGTCGGCCTCCACTCCTCCATCTCCGCCGTCGCCCTCATCTGCATCGTCCTGTTCGGCCATACCTGTCTCTCCGCCAACATGTTCGCCGCTTTCTCCGATGTCGCCCCACGCGCCGCCGTCAGCCGCGTCACCGGCCTCACCGGCCTCTCCGGCGGGTTCAGCGGACTCCTGTTCCCCCTTCTCACCGGCTACCTGATCGACCGCTTCTCCTACGCCCCCGTCTTCCTGATGGCTTCCCTCATGCCCCTCGCCGGCATCATCTTACTCCGGCTGCTCTCCGGCCGCCTCGCTCCCCTCGATCTCTCAGCCGGTCCCGGGTTAGTAACTTCCAAACTAACTCAGCAGTAACTCCAGATCCTCGCGCGTCAGGCTCCGCAGCGTCCGGTTATCCTCATTCAAAATCGCGTCCGCCAGGTCCCGCTTGTTCTCCTGCAGCGCCAACACCTTCTCTTCCACCGTGTCCCGCGCAATCAGACGGTAAGCGAACACCTTCCGCGTCTGCCCGATCCGGTGCGCCCGGTCGATCGCTTGCGACTCTACCGCCGGGTTCCACCACGGGTCCAACAAAAACACATACTCCGCCGCCGTCAGGTTCAGCCCCACGCCGCCCGCCTTCAAACTCACCAGGAACAGCTTGCACTTCTCATCCGTCTGAAACCGCTCCACGCACGCCCGCCGGTTCTTCGTTTTCCCGTCCAGATACTCGTGAGCGATCCCTTCCCGCGCCAACTGCTCCCGCAAAATCGCCAGAAAACTGGTGAACTGCGAAAACACCAGCACCTTGTGCCCTTCCTCGATGGTTTCCGTAAGAGTCGGCATCAGCATGTCGAGCTTCGCGCTCCCCTCCGCCGCCCGCTTCTTATCGATCAGCCCTGGATGGCACGCCGCCTGCCGCAGCCGCAGCAGCGCTTCGAGCACATGCATCCGGGTCTTCGCCATCCCCTCTTTGTCGATCCGCCCCAACAGCGACAGCCGGTAGTGATCCCGCAGCTCGTCGTACACCTTCCGCTGCGCCGCCTCCATCTCGCAGTACAGCGTCTGCTCCAGCTTCTCCGGCAACTCGCTCGCCACCTGCTCCTTCGTGCGCCGCAAAATGAACGGCCGAAGCGCCCGCGAAAGTACTTGCCGCGTCGCCTCGTCCGGATTCCGCATCGGCCCGCCCGCGGCCTGAAACACGCTCGCCGCGCCCAGCATCCCCGGATTCAGAAACTCAAACAGGCTCCACAACTCGCCCAGGTGATTCTCCACCGGAGTCCCGCTCAGCGCCAGCCAGTGATTCGCCTCCAGCAGCCGTGCCGCCTTCGCCGATTCGCTCGCCGCGTTCTTGATCGCCTGCGCCTCGTCCAGAATCACGTAGTCGAACCGGTGATCCTTGAAACTCGCCGCGTCCCGCCGCAGCGTCCCGTACGTCGTCAGCACCACGTCGTATCCGGAGAATGCCTCCGTCTCCTTCGCCCGCGCCGTCCCCGTATGGTCAAGCATCCGCAGCTTCGGCGTGAACTTCGCCGCCTCCAGTTGCCAGTTGTAAATTAGCGACCGCGGCACCACCACCAGCGACGGTGGCGCCTCTTCCCCCGCTTCCCGCAGCGCGCGCCGCTCCTCCAGCAGCGCCAGCACCTGCGGTGTCTTTCCCACGCCCATGTCGTCGGCCAGGCATCCTCCGAAGCCGAACTCACGCAGGAAATGCATCCATCCCAACCCTTCCAACTGGTACCCGCGCAGCGTCCCCGAAAACCCCGCCGGCTGATTCGCCGCCTCCACGCCCGCAAACGCCGTCAGCCGCTGCCGCGCCCGGACGAACACCTCGTCCAACTTCACTTCCGGCTTCTCGGCCAGCAGCACATCGAGCAGCCCCGTCTGCGATTTGGAAAATCGCAACCCGCCCTCTTCCGCCTTGCCGAACTTCAACAGCAGCCCGTACTTTTCCAGCAGTTCCTCCGGCACCAGCCCAAACGAGCCGTCGGTCAACTCCACCACGCCCTCGTTTCGCCGCAGTGCCTCCAGCACCGCCGGCAACTCCGCCCTCGCCTCGCCGAACTCCACTTCCGCATGCAGATCGAACCAGTCGATCCCCGAACTCAACTCCGCCCGGAACCCCGTCGAATGCCGGAACTTCTTTCCCTTTACCTGCAGCTTCCATCCCGCCCGCGCCAGCGCCGGCACAATCCGGTTCAGTTTCTTCCCCGGTACTTGCCAGTAGTCGTGATCCTGGTAGTAATACTGCCGCGGCGGCCGCTTGATTCCCAGTTCCTTCAGTAGCCCTACCGCCGCCTGCTCCGCTTCTTCGTGCCGCTTCACGTAACGCCGCCGCTTGGCGTCGTAAAGGCCTCGCATTTTTTCCGCCTCGGGCACCGCCAAATCGCCGTATTCGAAGCTTAGGTCGCCCCGCAGCAGATTATTCCTCTTATCCATGTATGCGCCGGAATCCGCCACGCGGAAACTCACCCGCGGGGCCTCATGCACTTCCTCGAACCGCAACTCCTCCGGCCAACTCACCCGCGGCGGTTCCGGCCGCGACATAAGCTCGGCCACCAGTGCGTGCCCCTGCGGCTCCGGCACCGTGATTTCCTTCCGCTCCCGCAGGAAATCCAGCCACGCCCGCGCACCTCCCGTCTGAAACAGCGCGACTGTGTCGCCCACCACCATCACGCCGCCTTGACTCATCAGCACCGGCGCGTCCAGCCCCATTACGTCTTCGCCCCGCCGCAACCGCCCGTTCAGCACCCACCGGTTGCCGGCCCGCTCCACGAACACTTCAAACCGCCACGGCTCTCCCTCGTCCCACCGCAAAACGAGCCATTCCTCGATCGGCGCACCGGTTTCCCGCCGCAGCAGGCAACGCCCTGTCGCGCACAACTTCGGCAACAAGTGCCGCGCCGTCGCTCCGCTCAACACAAACGCGGACGGAATCGCTTCCACGTTGTAGTAGCCGTATAATTCCGGCGTCCCCGCCAGCAGCATCAGCGCATCCCGGTCCGCCTCGCCCGGAATCGCCGCCATCTGGTCCCGCCTCACCCGCATCGCCTTCGGCTTTCCCAACGCGCCTGTCTTCAACGTATCGCGCGCGTTCACCTCAACGACAATGTTCGACTGATGCCGCATCGCCGCCAGATCCACCACGTAGTACAAAACCCGCCCGCACGGCCACTCCGGCGCCGTCTCCCTGCCCGTCTGGTACCGCTCGACCCCGGCCAGCGCGTCCTTCCACGCCCCATCCGTCCCCGGACGCCGCGGCTGCTTCTCCGGCTCAACCCACTCCCCGCCGCCGATCTCATCCAAAACAAAATCCGGCGAAGTGTCTTTCTCGACTGCAAGATCGTCCACCAGCTTCGGTGTCCCGCTCCCCACCCGCCCCAGCAGATAATACTTCGCGTCCGCCGCCCGGATCACCGCCCAAATGTGCTTGCACACGCCGGACGACTCGTAGTACTCGCAGTCGCACGAAACGTGAATCCCGTCGCCCTTGCGCCGTAACTCCACTTCATACAACCGCGTCCCCATC
This sequence comes from Acidobacteriota bacterium, assembly GCA_021778335.1. Taxonomy (GTDB): domain Bacteria; phylum Acidobacteriota; class Terriglobia; order Bryobacterales; family Bryobacteraceae; genus JAJYKC01. The sequence goes on from JAJYCN010000145.1 coordinate 12,706, forward strand.
ACCTCGGCGCTCACCAACCACTGGTTGCCCTGAATCGACACGACTTTCCCGCCCGTGTAGACTAGGTCCCCGCGTTGACGCACCGCGGGTTCGACCCCGGTCTTCAAATATCGTTGGAGATACATCGCGGGAGACTCAGGCCCCCGTCATCGCTTCGAACTCTGACACTGGCAAATGACTCTTGCTTTCAATCCCTGGCGCCTCGTTCCCGGCGCCGTCGGTCTTTTCAATCCCGTCCCCTCAGTCTAGCCCCTCGTCGGCCCGGTCACGGACCCGCTCTTCCAACGCCTGGCAGCGTAACCGACCCCGCCGCACCTGACACCTCGTCATACACCACCACCCGAAGTCGCCTCACACCAGGGTCCATTCCCACCGCCACACGCTTTCCCAGGACGTTCTTCATCGCGTCCTCCTTTTGCGGCCCGGTCAAATCCGAATCCATCCTCACCTCCGCCACGCGCTTCCAGCCCCCGTCCGGCGCGAACTCGAACACATTCACCGAAAGTTCTGTCAGCCACCGGTCGCCCGCCGGCAGCATCGTCACATCCTCCGCCCGTACCTTCACCTCCAGCACGGCATCCGCCTTGTTTGCGCCCGCGCTCACCTTCACCTTCACGCCAATCCCGGTCGCATCGAACGGACTCAGAATCGCCGACCGCAGCACCGTATCCTCCATCGCCTCCTCGGTCTGCTCCGGCGGATACGCAATGTACTCCGTCATCGCCACCAGCTTCACGCCCTTGCGCGAACATTTCAGCTTGATCTTGTGCAGCTTCCCATCCCACTTCTCCGGAGCGGGGAAGTACCCGATCACATAGCTCGACCGCGCATCTTGCAGCGCCTTGCGGATCGCCCCCACCACATCGGGACCCGGAAACGCCCGCCCGCCCGTCATCGCCGCCATCTCCTGAAGCGTTTCGTCGTCCATCTGGTAAATTCTGCCGCCGACCGCCGGCCCGCTCAGCCTCACCGGATACATTGAAATCCCTTGCGCGTCCAGCACCGCGCTCATCTGTCGCATCATCGGCGTGTAGTCGTAGCCGTACATCCCCGCCTCCGTCTGCCCGGGGTCCACCTGGATCGGCACGCCATGAGTCAGCCACACCAGGTTCTTCCGGCCCGCCACCGCCCCCACCGGCGCCGCCAGTGTCTCCAGGC
>JAJYCN010000407.1 GCA_021778335.1 Acidobacteriota bacterium
GTGTCGGCGTGGCGGCGGGTGGAGGACAACGCGATTCCGGGGCGGGCGAAGATCTGCGGGGCGTATGTGAACAGCGCGCTGGCGACGGCGGATGCGAAGCGGTCCGGGTTCGACGAGGCGATTTTCTTGAGCGAGAACGGGCACGTGGCCGAAGGGGCGACGTGCAACATCTTCATGGTGCGGGGCGGGAAGCTGATTACGCCGGGGGCTTCGGACAATATTCTGGAAGGGATCACGCGGGCGAGCGTGATGACGCTGGCGCACGACATGGGCGTGCCGGTGGTGGAGCGGTCGATTGACCGGAGCGAGTTGTACATTGCGGACGAGATTTTCTTTACGGGGACGGCGGTGGAGCTGGCGCCGGTGACGAAGGTGGACCATCGGCTGGTGGGGGATGGGACGATCGGGCCTTTGACGCGGAGTTTGCGGGAGATGTATCACGAGGCGGTGCGGGGGAAGGTGCGGATGTACCGGCATTGGGTGCAGCCGGCGCCGGTGCATGAAGTGGCGCTGAGGTAGTTAAGCGCGGGCGAGGAGTTCGAGCAGGAGAGCGTCGCGGGTGCGGAGCCAGGCGATGCGGCGGCCGGCGAAGGCCACGGCGGGTTTCGGCGAGCGGATGAGGATGGCGCGCTGTTGTTTGAGGCGGGCGATTTCGGCGTCGAGGTCGTCGACCTCGTAGCAGAGGTGATGGAGGCCGCCGCCTTTGGCGAGGAACTGGGCGACGGGGGAATCTTCGGCGGCGGGCTCGATGAGTTCCAAGGCGGCGGAGGCGCCGGGCAGGCTGAGAAAGACGACCCGGGTGCGCTGAATGGGGTCGTGGAAGATTTCCGAGACCGAGGAGGAGGCGAGGGAGGCGCGGAAGCTTTCGAGGCGCGATTCGATGGAATCGACGATGAAGCCGATGTGATGGAGCGAGCGGGAACCGGCGGGCGAGTTAGGCATTGGTGGCGGCATGCCGGCGAATGAGGTCGAGGATGGCGGCGAAGGAGGTGGCTTCTTCGAACTGTTCGAAGTCGATATCGATCGAGAAGGCTTCTCCGATGAGGCTGAGGAGGGTGACGTGGGCGAGCGTGGGGAAGACCTTCTCGAAGCAGTCGATGAGCAGGCCGGATTGGGTGTCGGGCATGGGGGAGTTGGTGGGCGGTCGCGGGCTCGAACCGCGGACCTCCTGCTTGTAAGGCAGGCGCTCTAACCGGCTGAGCTAACCGCCCGTGTGCCGCCGGTGCGGCAACTTTCAGTATAAGCCGGGGGAGTTATTCGAGGACGATCAACATTTCCAGTTCCGGCTTGTCGATTTCCTCGGGGACGAAGACGTTGACCTGCTGGCTTTTGACGATGCCGTCCCAGAGGATGCCGCTCTGGTTGAGGCTGAAGTACTGTTTGCCGAGTTTGACGGGGATGGCGCTGGGCGGCACGGGGGCGTGGCGGAGGGTGACGCCGGGCAGGGCGTTACGGATGAGGCGGTGGACCTCGGCGGGCGGGGAGACCTTGATTTGTTTGGGGACCTGTTTGAGGAGGTCGTCGAGGCCCATGGCGGCGCTGACGGAGAGGAAGAACTGGGATTTGCGGAAGTGTTCTTCCTTGGCGACGACGCCGGAGTAGATGGATTTTTCGGTGAGGGAGAGCGGGACCGAGATGCACTTGGAGGGGATGGCGGTTTCGAGCAGGGCGCGGATTTTCTCGTCGAGCTGGGTGAAGCAGTCGCCGAGGTTGTTGTGGTTGTAGTCGGGGAAATTGCGGGCCTGTTCTTCGAGCGAGAAGGTGGAGAGGCCGCCGGCGAGCGAGAGCACGATTTCGTAGACGGGCTCGGGGTGGAGGCGGCGCATGGTCCAGTAGTGTTTGAGGCCGGGGAGGTAGGAGTTGACGGTGTAGAGGAGCCAGAAGTTGGCGACGTCGCTTGCGGCGAAGTCGGCGAGGGTGCTGCCTTTCTGGCGGCGCATCCCGGAGAGCGACTGGGCCTTGGCGGTAAGGAGTTCGACGAGGCGGCGGAGCAGGAGGAGGAGATACTCGCTGGCCTCGAGGCTGAGGAGCGGGGCGATGAAGTCGCGTTTGAGGATGTAGGCGCCGGTGGGGTCGCGGGTGACCTGGGCGATGCGGATGGCGGAGTTGCCGTCGAAGGATTCGCCGCCGAAGGCGATGCGGAAGTTTTTGCGGCCGAAGAGGACGGTTTTTTCGTCGGTTCCGCCGGCTTCGTCGAGGACGCCGCGGCTGACGGAGACGAAGCGGGTGCTGGCCTTGGCGGCTTCGTTGGGGTCGTCGCCCGAGATGGTGACGTTGCGGCCGCGGGCGCGGCGTTCGGGGATGGTGAGGAAGACGTCGAGTTCGAGTTGGGTGGGCGGGAAGAACTCGGCGATTTCGCGCCCCGGGGGTGGTTCGTCGGCGTCGGGGATGTTGAAGGCGAGGCCGTCGGGGAGGACGCCGCGGCAGGCGCGGAGGGTGAAGAGGCCGTTGGCGAGGCTTTCCTGGTCGATGGAAAAGGCGGTGAGGCCCCACGCGACGGATGACGATGTGGTGAAGCGGAACTGAAGGTTGTCCTCGAGGTACTGGTCCTGCGACTGAAAGTGTTGCGGGGTGAGAAACATCCCGCGGGACCAGACCACGCGGTGGAGATTTTTCATAGGTATCTGTCCGGCAAACTCCCCGGTATCCAGTATAGAAACATTTCGTAGGTTTTGCGTTTTATTCTTGCGCCGCTCATGGGCCGATGATCACTGTGAAGCAGCCTAGCACGATCATGCCGCCGTGGACGGTGGGGTCCATAATGCGGGCGGCGGGCAGTCCCTCGATGAGGACGGTGGGGGCGCCGGCGGCGATGGCGTCGGGCGGGCCGACGCAGGTGGCCATGTCGGTGACGCGGGCGGCGGGGAGGCCG
>JAJYCN010000408.1 GCA_021778335.1 Acidobacteriota bacterium
GAACCGTGTTGATTTCGCCGTTGTGGCAAATGTAGCGGTAAGGATGCGCCAGCGGCCAGGTGGGGAAAGTATTGGTCGAGAAGCGCTGGTGGACGAGGCAGAGCGCGCTGACAGCTTCCGGGTCGAGCAGCTCGTTGTAGAAGTTGCCGATCTGCGAAGCCAGCAGCAGGCCCTTGTAGATGATCGTTCGCGAGCTGAGCGACGGAATGTAGAAGAAGCCGCGGTCGCGGATGTCGGACTTCGCGATCTCGCTCTCGGCCCGTTTCCGGATCGCGTACAGCTTGCGCTCGATCTCATCCTGCGACATCCCCGCCGCGCCGCGGATGAAAATCTGCTCGATATACGGCTGCGAAGCGCGGGCGATGCGGCCGATCGCGTCCACGTCCACGGGCGTGTCGCGCCAGCCCAGGACCGTCAATCCCTCTTGCGCAGTAATGCGCTCGAGAATGCCTTCGCAGAGCAGCCGCTGCGCCGGTTCGACCGGCAGGAACACCATGCCGATGCCGTACTCGCCCGGCGGCGGCAGCGTAAAGCCAAGCTTCGAGCATTCCCGCGCGAAGAACCGGTGCGGAATCTGGATCAAAATGCCCGCGCCGTCGCCGGTTTCCGGATCGCAGCCGCAGGCCCCGCGATGCGTCAGATTGATGAGGATCTGAAGCCCTTTTAGGATAATGTCGTGTGAAGGTTCGCCGTCGATGTTGACGACGAAGCCGATACCGCAGGCATCGCGCTCATTCGCCGGGTCGTACAGACCCTGGCTGGCCGGAAGCCCACGCTGAAGACTCTCGTCCGGGTATGAGTAGAGTGACACGACTGAGTTCACCTTTTCTGCAACGGGATTCATCGAGTATAGCAGGTGGCGAATTATTATTCAAACAAAATGTTTGTTGCATTATCAGAAGTATGGCTTATAATGGGAAAGAACTGTGTCGTTCGAACATCTCAAGCTGTTTCGCGATATCGCCGCCTCGGGCAGTGTGAGCCGCGGCGCCGAGCGCAATGCAATCAGCCAGTCCGCCGCCAGCCAGCATCTCCAGGACCTCGAGCAGGACCTCGGCACGACCCTGCTCGACCGTTCGCGCCGTCCGGCGACGCTGACCGAAGCGGGCCGGGTTTATCTGGAGTTCTGCCGCGACGTCTTGCGTCTGCGGGAGGAAATGGAGGCAGGCGTCGGGCGCTGCCGCGAAACCGAGCAGGACTCGGTACGCGTGGCTTCGATTTATTCGGTAGGTCTATCCGAGATGTCGCGCCTCGAACGGGAGTTTCGCAGCCGCCGCCCGACCGCGCGCCTGGAGGTGGAGTATCTCCGGCCCGAACGCGTGTGGGAGGAAGTCGCCGAAGGGCGAGCCGCGCTGGGGCTGATGAGTTATGCGACGCCAACACGCGAAGTGGCGGTGCTGCCCTGGCGGCGCGAGGAAATGGTCGTGGCGATGGCGGCGGGCCACCCGCTGGCGCACCGAAGGGCGCTGAAACCGGGAGACCTGGAAGGAATCGACTTCATCAGCTTCGATGACGACCTGCCGATCCGGAAGAACGTGGACCGCTTCCTGCGCGAGCACGGCGTGCACGTGCGCGTAGCGCTGCATTTCGACAACCTGCAAATGATCCAGGAAGCGGTCGCCTGCGGCGCCGGAGTCAGCATCATGCCGGAGCGGATCGTCCGCGCCGAAGCGGAACGCGGGCGCCTGGCGACGGTGCCGATCGAGGGGCGGAGCCTGTTCCGGCCGCTTTCGATCGTCCACCGCAAGCGTCGGCGATTTACCGGAGCGACGCTCGAGTTTCTTGAGCTGCTGCGCGAGCAACCGGTGGAAGAAGACGCGCCAAAGCCGGCGCCGGCGCATTAGCCGCTCCCCTGGCGCCCGTATCGGCCGCCTCCCGCCGTAATACAATCTGGGCAGCTATGAAGCCGTCCCGACTGTTTTTCCTCGTTCTGCTGGCCGCCGCCGCGTTCGCCGTGCCGCCGAAATCGCATTCCCGATCCAAGTCGCTCACCGCGTACGACGGCCAGATCAAGCAACTGCTTTCGCGGATGACGCTCGATGAAAAAATCGGCCAGATGACGCAGGTGGACCAACACTACCTGAAAGATCCGAATGACGTCGCTACTCTCGCGCTTGGGTCGGTGCTGAGCGGGGGCGATTCGGACCCGGCCGACGGCAACAGCCTGGAAGCGTGGACGGATATGTACGACGGGTACCAGAAGATCGCGCTGAAGTCCCGGCTGGGGATTCCGATCCTCTACGGCGTGGATGCCGTACACGGGCATAACAACGTGCTGGGCGCGACGATTTTTCCGCATGACATCGGGCTCGGCTGCACGCGCGACGCGGATCTGGTGGAAAAGATCGGGCAGGTCACGGCGCAGGAGGTTCGCGCCACGGGCATCAACTGGGCGTTCGCTCCCTGCGTGGCCGTCCCGCAGGACATCCGCTGGGGGCGGACGTACGAAGGGTTTTCCGAAGACCCGAAGCTGGTGAAAGTATTGGGCGCGGCGGAGGTGCGTGGGCTGCAAGGCGCCGGACTCGATGACCCGGACGCCGTGCTGGCCTGCGCCAAGCACTACGTGGGCGACGGCGCCACCGCCTTCGGCACGGGTACCGGCCCGAATCACCTGCTCGACCAGGGAGACATGCGCATCGACGAAGCGACGCTGAGGAAGATTCACCTGCAGGGCTATCTGTCGACGATCGACGCCGGAGTGGCTTCGGTTATGCCGTCGTACAGCAGTTGGAACGGCCTGAAGGACTCGGCGAACAAGAAGCTGCTCACCGACATTCTGAAACAGGAACTCGGCTTCGAAGGCATCGTGATCTCCGACTACGACGCAATCGACCAGATCAAC